>MWTA01000062.1 GCA_002050125.1 Anaerolineae bacterium UTCFX2
AAGTTACAAAGCGCCGCGTTGTAGAAAGCGCTGCGCTTTGTAAAGCGCCGCTTCACCCGCCGGCGCGGCTTCCATTTTTAAAACGCCGGCGCGCCTCTTCCACGATGAGGCGCGTGCCCTTTGTCCCGATTCGGGTCACGCCCAGTTCTTTGACGAACAGGATCGCATCCAGATTTCCCACGCCGCCGGCTGCCTTGATCTGGACCTCGGGCGCGGAGTGCCGCCTCATCAGGGTCAGATCATGTTCGGTGGCGCCTTTGTAAGAATAGCAGTTATTCGCCCCCTTAACATAGTTGTATCCGGTGGAGGTTTTGACAAAATCCACCCGGCATTCGCTGCAAATTTCGCACAAGCGGATTTTAAGCCGGTCATCCGGAAGCAGGTCGTTTTCGAAAATAACCTTCAAGATTGCGCCATGCTGTTTCACGATCTCCGCAATCGTTCGAATCTCTTCAGAAATGTAATCCCAATCCTCGCTGAGCACCTTACCGATATTCACTACCATGTCCACTTCAGCCGCGCCGTCGCGCAGGATCTGTTCGGTTTCCAGCGCCTTAATCTCGATCGTGCTGTTGCCATGCGGGAAACCGATCACGCCGCAAACCACGACGTCCGATCCTGCCAGATAGCGGCACGCCTGTTTCACATCGCAGGGTTTGACGCAGGCTGAGGCGACGTGATATTCAACCGCTTCGGCGCAGCCCGCTTTCAACTCCTGATCGGTCAGCGCTGGATGTAACAACGAATGATCGATCATCTTTGCAATTACAGCCGCCCGATCTTTAACGCTCTCCATGTCTCTTCATCCTCCCATCGGTAAGATTTCTCGCCCGGTTTGCTGCTAACCCACCGCGTAATCCTCAGCCGATCGAGACAACCCGCCTGCTCTTGATTGCTTCGAAGCAAGCCATCACGGTTTCCAGGGCTTTGTAACCTTCCTCCCCGGAGATCTCCGGTTTGCGGTTGTTGACCAGGCAGTCCACAAAGAGATCAACAATCCCCGATTTGACCTGCTTGACATTGGTCGGGATTTCGCCGACTTTGTGGTATTCGCCTTCTGTATTCGAATAATCCACGATCAGTTGGTAATCGGGATGCGCATAGATTCGCAGCACTCCCTTTTCACAGTAGAATATCGTGCTGTTATCTTCTTTTTGATAGGTCCAACTGACCGTTACGGTTCCCATAACGCCTCTCTTGGTGCGGAGCAGGCAAAGCGCGTTGTCTTCGACATCGATTAGAGCGCCAGCCGCATTAACCTTGTTCAATGTGCCAGCCATCGCAGCCGCTTCACTGAAGTCGTCATCCAGCAGCCAATGCACCAGGTCGATCTTGTGGATGCCCAGGTCGCTCATCACCCCCAGCCCCGCCACCTGCCGTTCGTAAAACCAGGTGCGCCCGGCGTCAATCGCCCAGTATTCGGAGCCAGGATGCCCAAAGACGGTTTGGAAAGTGAGCACCTTGCCCAATTTTCCGGATTGCAGGATTTCCCCGGCTTTTACGCAAGCCGGCGCCAACCGCTGGTTGTGAGCGATCATCAGGAATTTCCCGCTTTGTTCGGCGGCTTCGATCATCGCACGCGCGGCAGGCAGGGTGGTCGCCATCGGTTTTTCGCACAGCACATGTTTGCCAGCCTGCAGCGCGGCAATCGTCATTTCAGCGTGGGTGGTGTTCGTGGCGCAAACGATCACCGCATCCAGCCCCTTAAGCGCAAGCAGATCGCGGTAATCGCTGAAAGCCTTCCCGCCATAAATCTCCGTCATCTCCTCAGCCCGCTCCAGCACGGTATCGCACACCGCGGCAATGCGGACGTGCGGATTGTCGAGCAGCTCCGGCAGGTGGCGCTTGCGGGCAATCGATCCCGCTCCAATCACTCCGATTTGATACTTCATCGTTTTAGCCCTCCAGTTTCTCCTAAAAGGCTATTATACCCACCACATCCCCTCAGCTTCCTCGAAGATCATGATGCCTCTCAAAAAGCTGATCGCTTTCGTCAAGCCCTCATCCGTAGACATGAGCGGGTCTTCGTGCTCGATGCTGATCACCTCGTCATATCCCACCAATCGCAAGGTGCGGATAATATCCTTCCAGACCAGGTTGTTGTGTCCATACCCAACCGTGCAATGGTTCCAGGATCGGTTAAGCGCTTCGCTGAAATGCTTCGGGTCGAGCACGCCATTTCTGGCGGTATTGAAGGGTTCCACCCGCGTATCCTTGGCGTGGAAGTGAAAGATCGCCTTTCCCAACGCCCGGATGACCTCGGTCGGATCGGCGCCCTGCCAGAAGAGGTGGCTTAAATCCAGGTTAGCGCCCAGGTTCTCGCCGACCGCGGCGCGGAGCCTCAGCAGCGTTTCCGGGTTATACACGCAGAACCCGGCAATCAGTTCAATGCATACTTTCACCCCGTGATTTTCAGCAAAGCGGATCGCCTTCTCCCAATAGGGGATCAAGACCTCGTTCCACTGGTAGTCCAGGATTGTGCCCCACACTTCTGGCGGCCAGAAACAGGTAACCCAGTTTTGCAACTGTGACGTTGGAGAATCGCCCGGACAGCCCGAAAAGGTGATGATCTTATCCACACCCAGTTTTTCTGCCAGCAGGATCGTCTTTTCATAATCCGCGTGGGCTTTCTGGGCAATTTCCTTTTGCGGGTGCACCGGGTTTCCAGAACAATTTAAAGCGCTGATCTCAACTTCATATTTTTTCAAGAGGTCCTGCATGGCAGCCAGTTTCTTCCCGTTGCTGAGCAGTTCGTCTGGGTTGGCGTGGGCAGTCCCCGCATAGCCCCCCGACCCCAGCTCGACAGTCTGAATACCCTTCGTCGACAGATATCTCAAAGCCTCTTCCAAGCTTCGATCGGCAACGAGAGCAGTGTACACACCCAGTTTCATTGTTACTCCTTTGTCACAATTGTCCCTAGATTGATCTGGTATTGCGCGCTTGTTCTATCCGGTTTTCGAAATAGGTGTGCGAGGTCGTAAACCAGAATTTGTCTGCGCGATAGTAGCTGGAAGATGATTCGATCGGTTCGCCATTCTCTAGGTATGCCGCAGTGTGCACATGGAGCAGCGCCGCCCCGCGAACCGTTTTTAACAAAGAGCAGTGCCATTCATCCGCATTGACTGCGCTGATGATTTGATCGACGCGCACAATCGGCAGCTTATATTCCGTCCAAAGAATTTGATACAGCGACTCCTCGCTCAGGTTGTAGTTTTCAAGACCCGGGCATAAATCGGTTATAATGGTGGTGTACTGGATTCCGATGGGCGTTTGATCGCCAAGCCTCAACCGCACCAGGGTCAGGCAGTTCGCCCCGCTGCGTGGTTGCAAAGGTTCGGGGGAGGTGACATCAATCGTGCCCCTTTCTATTTTCAAGACCTCCGAACGCGGCGTCATCCCCATTTCCAGTATTTGTTGGGCAAAACTGCGATCCAAATAGAACTTAAAGCGGGTTTTCTGCGCCAGAACGGTTGTGCCGCGGCCAGCTTTTCGCTCGAGAATATGCTCGTCCACCAGCCGTAAAATCGCCTGCCGCATGGTCTGGCGGCTTACGCCAAACGCTTTGCCGAGTTCTATTTCAGGCGGCAGCATGTCACCCGGGCGAATCTTGCCGGATTGGATCATATCTTTCAAAGATAAAATGATTTGTACATACAACGGCAACGGACTGTGCGGATCCACAGCAGTGATACCGAGATCGATTGGGCTGAGTTTTTCGCGAGACATAGCGGTTTATCCTGATGAAAGGTTGATATCCACTTCGTGAAAGTACAAGAACGTCCAGGGATTTTATTGGGGGTTTTTCCTGATATCTAATTGTATTGGAGCAAGTGCAATTGTACGGACATTTGTATTATAACCAGCTCGACCTCAACTGTCAATCGCTTTCATTGACATTTTGCGGCACACTTTGTATAATCCCACCCGATATTGTGTGTACATTTAAAATTGCCGAATTTTC
Source organism: Anaerolineae bacterium UTCFX2 (assembly GCA_002050125.1). Taxonomy (GTDB): domain Bacteria; phylum Chloroflexota; class Anaerolineae; order Anaerolineales; family UBA4823; genus UTCFX2. Next base: position 3,962 of record MWTA01000062.1, read on the forward strand.
GGTTCGGTAATTATCCAGGGACGCGGAGCGATCACACATCTCAGCGGGAAAACTCAAGCAAAGGAACTCTTTATGCGACGCATCACAATGTTAGGCACAGGCTTTATCGCGAATTTCTACACCGTCACGCTGCACGGAATGCGCAGCCGGGATCAGGTTACAATGGTCTGCGGCTCCAGGCTGGAAGCAGCCCGGGAATTTGCTGGGCGTCACGGCATTCCCAGATATTCCGCCTCCATCGAAGAGGCGGTGAACGATCCTGAAACCGATCTGGTTGTCGTCGCGCTGCCCAACTACCTGCACAAGGAAGGCGTTCTGGCGGCTGCCAAAGCCGGCAAAGCGGTCATGTGCACCAAGCCGTTGGGGCGCAACGCCGCCGAAGCCCAGGAGATGCTCGAAGCTGTCGAAAAAGCGGGGGTGTTCGCGGGTTATCTGGAAGATTTGGTCTACACCCCAAAGACGCTCAAAGCGATCGAATCCGTAAAGAACGGCGCGCTGGGTCGGGTGCTGTGGACGCGCTCGCGCGAAGCCCATCCCGGTCCGCATAGCGATTGGTTCTTGCGCAAGGAGCTTTCGGGCGGCGGAGCTATCGTGGATATGGGCTGTCACTGCATCGAGATTGGGCGAAACTTCATCGGCAAAGAGGTTCGTCCTGTTGAAGTGATCTGCTGGGCGGACACGCAGGTGCACCCGATTGACGCCGAAGACCACGCGGTTGGTCTGGTGAAATATTCAACCGGCGCGATCAGCCAGTTCGAAGTGAGCTGGAACTTCCGCGGCGGCATGGATCTGCGCGACGAAGTTTCAGGCACGAACGGCACGATCTGGCTGAATCACTGGCTGCGAACCGGCTTCGAGATGTTCACCTCGGTCGGCGAGCGCGGCTACGTAGCGGAAAAAGCGGAGAGCGACACGGGCTGGCTATTCCCGGTCGGGGACGAAGTCCACGCGCTTGGCTACGCTCACATGTTCACCGAGCAGCTCGACGCTCTGGATCAGGGCGTGCAGCCGATGGAAACCTTCTACGACGGCTATGTCGTCAACGCGATCATGGATGCCTGCTACCAGTCTGCCGAAACCAAGCAGTGGGAGCCGGTCCACCTGGATATCTGGCGCGGCGAGGAAACCGCCGCGGCGGAGGCGCGCTGGGTCGAGTATGACGCCGATTTCTACCTGATCAAGGAAGAAAAAATGCCCGACGGGAAAACCAAACTGATCCTCAAGAACAAGCAAACCGGCGAAGTGATCCAGCGCGTGCGCGCCACGATCACATCGTAAATGGTCCGTCAGCGGTCCGTAAACCCCATACTTCGAGGAGGTACGCATTATCCTAAATTCTCAACCCAGAAAGTATTACCGTCTAAACACTAATCACATATCTAAACCTATCATAACGAAACTTTGGAGGAGAAATTCATGTCACGTAAACATCTATCGAAACAATGGGTGATGACCATTTTGTCCGTGGTCATGCTGGTTGCAATGCTTGCCAGCTGCGCCCCGGCGCCGGCTACCCAGGCGCCTCAGCCTCAGGCGCCCGCCGAGACTGCTGCACCCGCCGAACCGGCTGCACCGGCTGAGACCGCCGCACCGGCTGAACCGGCTGCGCCCGCCGAACCGGCTGCGCCGGCTGAGGGCCGCAAATTCACCATCGGCATCTCGAACCCGTTCATCAGCAGCGAATACCGCACCCAGATGATCGAGAACCTCAAGAACCTCAATGACGAGTACATGGCTGCGGGCATCACCAACGAATTGGTGATCGAGAACGCCGACACCGATGTTGCCGGTCAGATCCAGCAGCTGCAGAACCTGATGAGCAAGAACGTTGACGCGATCCTGGTCAACCCAGGCGACGCTCAGGGTCTGAACGCCACCCTCGAAGAAGCCGTCAAACAGGGCATCCTGGTGCTCTCCATCGACCAGGAAGTCGACGCTGAAGGCGTCTACAACGTCGGTCACAACCAGAAAGAGTGGGCTAAGGTCTCCGCTACATGGCTGGCTGAAAAGCTGAACGGCGAAGGCAACGTGGTCGAGATCGAAGGCTTCCCAGGACACCCCGCCAACGAGTACCGCATGAGCGGCGTCGACGAAATCTTCTCTCAACACCCCGGCATCAAAGTCCTCGCCCGCGAGACCGGCAAGTGGGACGAAGCCACCGGTCAGCAGGTCATGTCTAACTTCCTGGCTGGCTTCCCCGGTCAGATCGACGGCGTCTGGACCCAGGACGGCATGGCTATCGGCGCCCTCCAGGCTGTCATGGCTGCTAACCCGCCCGAATGGCCCATCATGGTCGGCGAAGGCCGCTGCCAGTACCTCAACCTCTGGAATGAGGTCAAGCAAGAGCGCCCCAACTTTGATTCGATCGGCGTCGCCAACGCCCCCGGCGTCAACGGCACCGCGTTGCGCATCGCCATCCTGATGCTCCAGGGCGAGAAGATCAACGAAGCTTCGCTCTCCGGTCAGTTCGGCACCACCTTCATCATCCCCTCCCCGGTGACCGTCACCAGCGAGAACTTCCAGGAATGGCTGGATTTCTGCGCCGACAAACCCGAACAGTACCTGCTCGACGGTATCATGACCGAACAAGAAGTCAAGGACGCGTTCTTCCAGTAGAAAGTAAACCACGGACCTCACAGGCGAAAACCGACCAACACAATCAGCCTGTGAGGTCCTTTATCACAACACAGTCAGGATAAGATGACTACATCGCTTTCTGCCCAAAATATCGTCAAACGGTATGGGGGCGTCGTCGCCCTCTCAGATGGAAATCTGGATGTGTATTCAGGCGAGGTACTTGCCCTCATTGGAGCAAACGGAAGCGGTAAGAGCACCCTGACCAAAGTCATCAACGGAGTGGTTGTCCTCGATGGAGGACAACTGCTCCTCGACGGCAAACCCATCAATTTCGATTCCCCGCACGCAGCCAAGAAGATGGGGATCGCCACCGTCTTCCAGGAGCTCAGCCTGGTGCCGAAGATGACCGTTGCGGAAAACATCTGGCTGGCGCGCGAACCTCTCCGTTCAGGTCTCTTTATCGACTCAAAAGAGATCAAGGTTCGCACCAAAAACCTTCTCAAGCTCTTCGAGGGAACCTATCGGATTTCCATGAGCATGGACGATCCAATCAGCTCGCTGCCCCCGGATGAGCTGCAGATTGTGGAAATCCTGAAGGCTGTCAGCATCGATCCAAACATCTTGATCCTGGACGAAGCCACTGCCAGTCTGGATAACCGCCAGGTACACCGCCTGTTTGAGCTGGTGCGCCAGTGGAAAGCGGAGGGCAAAGCGATCATCTTCGTCTCGCATCGCATGGAAGAGATTATGAACATCGCGGATCGCTATACCGTCCTGCGAAATGGCAAGACGGTGGATTCGGGCGATATGAAAGACGTGGACGAAAAAGCGCTGGTGAGCCGCATGGTCGGCAAAGAGACCGTTTACTCGCTGTCGCGGGAAGACCGCCCCAAAGAAGAAGAACCAAAACCGGCGCGTCTGACGGTTGAGAGTTTGCAAACCGGGGTGATAAAGGGTGTCGATCTGACCGTCCATGAAGGCGAGTTGTTGGGGCTGGGTGGATTAAAAGGACAGGGGCAGCGCGATCTGCTGCTGGCTCTCTTTGGCGATATCCCGTATGAAGGGAAGATCGTCATTAACGACAAAGAGGTCGACTTCTCGCACCCCAACCAGGCTATCAAAGAAAGCATTGCGCTTGTCCCTGGCGACCGCTCCCGTGAGGGGTTGCTGTCCATCCGCTCGATCCTCGAAAACCTCATGCTGCCCTCCTGGACCAATTACGGTTTTCCGCTGAACATGCGTCGATCGATCGAGGATGGCGACCGGGTTGCATCAAGCCTCAATCTGGTCATGCGCAGCCTGAGCGATCCGGTCAACAGCCTGTCAGGCGGCAACGCCCAAAAAGTGATCATCGGGAAGTGGCTGCTCAAAAAACCAAAAATCTTGTTGTTAGATGACCCGACCAAGGGTGTGGATGTTGGCACGAAAGCCGAGTTCTACCGTCTGCTGCAACAGTTGCGCAGCGAAGGAACATCGATCCTCTTTCATAGCAGCGACGATGAAGAGCTTCTCGGATTGTGCGACCGCATTCTGGTTATGTTCGAGGGAAAAATCCGCGCCACGCTGGTCGGAGCCAGCATCACCAAAGCCAATCTGGTGGCTGCCAGCATGGGAGCTTCCGAGGGAAATATCGCATGAAACTATCCCACCTCTCCCTTCGACACCCATATCTTCTTTCAGCAATCATATTTTTCGTCGTTTTGGTCGTCAATTTTTATCTCCAGGAGTCGATCCTGGAAGGCAATACGATCAACAACAACATGCGCGTCTTCCTGCCGTTGGTGCTGCTCACCGCCGGTCAAGCTGTTGTGATACTCACCGGCGGGATCGATATTTCGGTCGGCTCGATCGTCTCCATCGTCAGCGCCTTGCTGGCGACCCGCGTGGGCCTCGAAGGGACGGTCAACCAGACGCTCACCTGGTTTGGAATTGTGCTGCTGGTTGGGATCCTCGCCGGTAGTATCAATGGGTTTTTCGTCTCCTACCTGCGCTTGCAGCCGATCATCACCACCTACGCCACCAGCTTTTTCTTCGGCGGGCTGGCGCTGTTCATCCTGCCCCAGCCGGGCGGCGGAATTCCCGCTAAAGTCGCCAACGTCTATCGCACCAATTATCCCTTGGGGTTGCATTGGGCTTTTTATGTCATCCCACTCCTGGTTTTAAGCTGGGTCGCCATCCGCCAAACCCGCTACGGGCGTTATTTGTTTGCAGTCGGCGGTCGCGCTCAAGCTGCATATGAGACGGCTGTTCCGGTCAATCAGATCATCTTCAGCACCTACGTTGTCTCGGGGTTCATGGCAGCCCTGACCGGCATCTGCATCACGCTGCTCACCGGCTCCGGCAACCCGCAGATCGGCGACCCGATGACCCTGCAAGCCATCACCGCCGTAGTGATCGGCGGCACCGCCTTAAGCGGCGGGGTGGGCGGGATCGCCGGTCCAATCCTGGGCGCTCTCACGTTGGGCATCATCAAGAACATTGTCTCTTTTGCCAACATCGATTACTGGTGGCAAACCTTTGTCAATTACATGATTATTCTCATCGCCCTGGCTGCTCCAGGCTTCATCGCCCTGTTTCGGAGAAATCGGTCATGAAAAAAATTAGCATTTCTCCACCCGTCGCGGCAGTTTTACTAGCCGTCGTCCTATTCATCTTCAGCGGCTTCCTGCCCAACAGCTTTGGCACCAATACCCAGGCTGCCGTCTCACAGGCAGTTAACATCGTGCGCCTGTCGGTCTTCCTGGGAATCATCGCCGCCGGTCAGACCTTAATAATCATCAGCGGAGGCGAGGGCATCGATCTGTCCGCTGGCGCAATCGTCACCCTCTCCGCCATCCTGACCTGGATGATCGTACAGGGCAAGGATGAGCGGGTGCTGCCGGCTCTGGTGGCAGTCTTGCTGGTTGGCGCGGTTATCGGTTTAATCAACGGGGCTGGGATCATCTTTTTAAAGATTTCGCCTCTGGTGATGACACTCGGTATGGCTGGCGTGATCACCGGTGTGGTGATCATCACCAATCACAGCAATACCCCGGGCCGCCTGGCGCCGATCATGACCCGTGTGATCGCCCGACCGCTCTTCCTGGGCATCCCGGGCGCGATCATCATCTATGTGTTTTTCGCCGCGCTGATGTGGCTCATCCTTGAGCGCACCACTTTTGGCAAGAACCTGTTCGCCATCGGCGTCAACCGCGTCACCGCCAAACTTTCGGGGGTCAACGTAACCCACATGGTCCTGGGGACTTATGCCCTGGCTGGGGCGCTGGCTGCTTTCGGCGGTTTTATGGTGGTCGGCAATACCGGGGTCGTATTCCTCAGCCTTGGTCAACCGTTTCTCTTCCCATCCATCGCTGCAGTGGCGGTGGGCGGCACTTTGCTCTCCGGCGGTAAGGGGAGTTATTTCGGCTCGATGGCGGGGGCGCTCGTCCTGATCTTGATCAGCAGCGTGCTCACCACCATGCAGATGATCGACGCAGTCCGCCAGATGGTTCTGGGCGCCACCCTGCTGATCATCCTCTCGATTTACGGGCGGCAGCGCGGCTTCCGCCAGTAACCCCTTATCTCCTCACGTCTATACCTCCTCCAGCGCCTGGCGCAAGCGTTCAACCGCCAGGCGCGGGCTGGAAAGAATCGGGACCTTGCGCTCTTCAGCCGGGATGGTTGCGACAACCCGAGCCATGGATGCCTGCGCCAGCAGCACCACATCGTTGCGTTCCAGCAGTTCCTGCAGGCAGGCGCGGACGAGCCGGTCGTGCATCTCACCATCCCCAGCCAGCAGCGCCTGAAACGCGCCTTCGCATAACCGTGCATCCACAGACGCCTGCTGACCGATCAGTTCTGCCTGGCGGTGGACCAGCTCGGCAGTGGGCTTGAGCGTCGTCGGAACGGTGGCGGCTACGCCAATCCGGCTGCCGATTGCAAGCGCGGCATTCACCATCGGTTCGTCAACCTTAAACACCGGTACGCTGACAAACGGGCGCGCGGCTTCGACGCAGGGAGAGATGGATGAGCAGGTCACCTGAACCAGGCTCGCCCCGCCTTCGGCTGCCGCTACAGCGTGTTCGACCACGCGGCGGAAGATGAACGGCGAAAGTCCGCCCTGAGCCAGCACAACCTTGAGAAGCAGCTCATCCGCGATGTGCAAAACTTCCACATCTGACGGAAGCAGCTCTTTTGAAAGGTCGTTAAAGAGACCCACTAAAGACGGCACGGTATGGATAAAAGCAATTTTTCGCGTCATTCGCGTCCTCTAGCTTAATCTGTTTTGCCTCCACCACCCCCCCCCGGGTGAAGATATACGGTTTTATTACCGCTTCGCTATTATGCCACAAGGCAAATTTCTCTTCTACTCGAAAGATGTCAATCCGGTTAAAATGATCTGGCAGTAAAGAGCCGCGATGAGATCCAGTAAAAGCTCCGCTCCATCTTCAAGGTTTTGGTTCGTCCTAGCGGGGATCGCCGCCGGTCTTGGACTTCTGTATTGGTTCGCGCGCCGGCTGCAACTCCGCCCACGAGCTGCCTCCGCCAGACATGGACCGTTCAAACCCCCGGTTGACGGTCTTTCTGAAGAGCAAGCCGCCCAGCTTCAAACTGGACAGCTCGCCCGCCAACGCCAACAGCTTGAAAAACAAGCCAAACGCGCCAGTTGGCGCACTAGCGCTGTTTCGGTCTTCAATCTGACAATGCTGGTCATGGCGGTCTCGCAGGTATGGCTGAAAGACCCGCTAGGAGCTCTGGCAACCCTCGGCGTCCTCATCTTGAACATCTCCATGAACGCATTGCAACAGAACTTAGCCTCCCAGCGGGTGAGCAAGGTCGCCCTTCAAGCCCGACCCTTCGCAACTGTAGTCCGCGAGAGCCGTCTGCGCAGCCTCTCTTTGGACGAAATCGTAATCGGTGATGTACTGGTGGCTGGACCAGGGGATGAGATACTGGCTAACGGTATCATCCTTGAAAGCCAGGATCTGACAATCCATAATGCGCAGCGCCTCGAAGAAAACCCGCTCCACCTGCACAAAGGAGACCTAGTTCAAGCTGGCAGCATGTGCGATTCCGGTCAGGCAGTTTACCAGATCACCCACCTGCCGCCCCTCTATCCCACCGTATCGATTACCCCTCGCAAGAGCGCCTCTGCCAGCGAAAAAACCCACCTCGAGAGTATTCTGTTGCGCGTTCTCTATCTCCTGCTGTTGTTAGCGGGTCTATTTTATGCCTTGGTGCTTATCGAAATCTCCCGCATCGATGTGCTAGAGCCCGAGCAGATGCGGCTGGCTCGGGACGTAATGGGAATCATCTTCGGCTTGGCGCCGACGGGGTTCTTCTTGATGATTGTGGTGAACTACGCTAAAGGAACTAGCGACCTGGCGCGCCTGGGGGCGCTAGTGAGGGATAAACGCTCCATCGAAACCCTGGCAGATCTCACCTCGCTGTGTATCCATCAAAAGACAATTCTGTCCAATCTGGATGTGCAGACCGAGATGATTCCTTTCCAATCCGGCGCCTCCGCTCTGGCGGAATATTTTGTCCGCCGCGTGCTGGGGGTGATGGGTCGCAGCCTCGCAGGCGCTCAGGTCGTTCTCGCAGCGATTTCAGACGCATTTGACGGTGAACGCCGCCAGCCGCGCCAACAAGCTTTCTTCTTCTCGTTGAACGGTTGGGGGGCAGCCAGTTTTGCGTACTCTGATCTGCGCGGCACTTTCGTGATCGGTTATCCCGAAATCCTCAAACCGTATCTGACCGCGCCTTCTGACAGCGCCTCCCCCGTCTCAGCCGCCTCAACCCAACCCAAGCCCCCGATCCTGGCACGCCTGCGCAGCCGTTTCACCCGCCCGCAAAGCGAGCCTGAACCCGACCTGATTCCTCCAGCCGCCCAGCAAGATCCATCCGACGCCGATCCTGCGCCATCAGACACACCCCAGCTCTCCTCAGCTGATGCGGCGCCTCCAGCGAAGGGAGTCTTCGCCCGCGTGCGGTCTTCACTTCAAGGCACCCTGAAGAAAATCGGCAGAACAGCTCCACAAGAAGGCGCTCCGCCTTTGGAGACGGGCAGCGTATTGGAGTTGCTTTTCGCTTACCTGCCAGAGCCCGTCGAGTTGTATGACCCCGCCGGCATTCCGCGCTGTCCCAGTGATTTAATTCCGGTCTGCAAGCTTCATTTCAAGGAAAAAGTCGTGACCGAACTTGCCGATGCCGTCAAAACCGTCCGCGGCGAAGGCATCCAGATCAAATTCTTCGTTCAAGAGACTGACGGGCAGGTTGAGGCCAGGGCAAAACAGATCGGGTTATTTGCAGAAAACGACCCCAATGCGGTCATTTCCGCAACCGAACTCGCCGGGATGCGCCAGGAAGAATTAACACAAGCCATCGCACATGCAAGCCTGCTTAAAGACCTCAACCGCCATCAAATGGCGCTGGCGGTTAATTTGCTCCGCCAATCGGGAGAGACGGTAGGCGTCCTGGGGGGCTCGACGCTGGATTTGCAGTCGATGCGCAGAGCCAGCCTGGCGATCGTCCGCCAGCGCAGCGATCAAGCCATTCTGACCCAGGCGGACATCGTGCTGTTAAAGGATCACCCGGATGCTTTGCGGAAGACACTCGCCCGCGGTCAGCAAATCGTCCACGGCATACTGGATGTGATCAAGCTCAATTTGGTCCAAATCGGTTATGTGCTGCTGCTTTTGTTGGGTATGTACCTGATGGACCGCTCGCGATTCTATTACGCCGGATCACAGGGCAGCATGGCGGGGCTGTTTGCCGTCACAATTCCCGCGATTTTCCTCTCGCTCTGGGCGCCAACGGGCGCGGTTAATCAAGGTTCGATGCGCGTTTACCTGACAAGGTTTATTATTCCACCGGCGGTTACGATTGCCCTGGCTGTGCTGGTTCTGGATCAGTATTTCATTTCCATCACAAACGACCCAGTCTATACCCGGCTCATCATCACCCATGCGCTGGTTAGCATGGGGCTGCTGCTGGTGCTTTTCACCCGACCCATTTCAAAATGGCTGGCTGGCGGCGACCGCCTGACGCGCGACCCGCGCCCCACCATTATGGCTGTTGTCTTGTTTTTGCTCTGGAATGGTTTTGTGTGGATCGGACTTGCCCAGAAATACCTCTCCGTGGCTCCGCTGGCTTCCCTATCGGATTATCGGACCGTCTGGATCGCCGCGCTGATCTGGGGCTTGGTTACCCAGCTCGTGTGGCGCCTTCCCTGGCTGAACCGCAGCGTTGACTATCTCTCATCCTGGCTCGAGGTAGATAATGACGAACCCGAGCTCCGCAAAGCTCGGGCGCCGGTATCGCTCGGATAACTCCCGGACTCAACCCTCTATTCCCAACAGCTTGTTCAGTTTCTCGACGTCGAAATTCACCACGACCGTTCCATTAACCTTAAAGATCGGCGTGGATTCGTATCCACCGGTCCAGACGCGCACCTCAGCCGCGGCCTGTCTATCGCGGGCGATGTTGATTTCTTTAAAGTCGATATGGTTGTTTTTAAGATAGGCGCGCGCCCTGCGGCAAGCCGGGCACCAGTCGGTGCAGTACATCGTCACATCCAGCCCCGCCACCGGTTCGGACGGCTGAGCCGGCTGCACAGGCGCGGCGACAATCTCCTGCGGGACCGGCACGCCTTCCAGCGCGGCTAGCTCCCGGAACAGGACCTCGTTGTCCGGCTGATCGTCAATATCGTGCACGTCCACATAGTAGATGACGCCGGCGCGGTCGATGATGAAAATCGCCCGCTCGCTGTAGCCCTCGGAGCGCAGCACGCCAAATTTCTGCGCCACCGCGCCGTGCGGCCAAAAATCCGAGAGCAGCGGGTAGGTAACTCCACCCAGGCTTTCCGCCCAGGCTTTCAGGCTGTCCTTGCTGTCAACGCTGATACCCAGAACCTGGGTATTTACCCGCTCGAACCGGTCCAATGCGACCTGGTACGAGGGGATCTGCGCCGTTCAAACCGGCGTCCAGGCTAACGGAAAGAACGCCAGGACGACGTTTTTCTTGCCCAAATAATCGCTCAGGCGGGTTTTTCCGCCCAAGTGGTTTTCCAGGACGAAATCGGGGGCATATTGCCCAACTTTCAACGCCATGTTCTACTCCCAGTACCGAAATAAAGTGATGGTTTTGATGTGCATAACAGAAAATCGTTCCGCAAACAAGGAGGTCATCCGCAACCGCGCCCCAACCGTTCAAGCGACTTCGTCCGGCTTTTCACGGCACCCCTCAGGTTTTTCAAGCATCTCTGCGA
>MWTA01000061.1 GCA_002050125.1 Anaerolineae bacterium UTCFX2
GCCTGAGCCTGATTTGAGAAGGCTGTAGGGCAGGCTCAACGATCTGAAGGGCGTGCGCCGCTTCGGGTTTGATTGGAAAGTAAGCTATGGACCTGTTAGAAGATGACGACAAGTTGGAAGAAGAAATGAGCTCCGAAATTGAAGAGCCAGCCAAAACGCTCGCTGAGCTGCCTGCGCTGGACTCGGAACTCGTTGAACCGTTAGCAGAGAGCCAGCTTGCGGATGATTTAGATTTCAGCGCCATTGAAACAGGTTCGGTTGAAGATGAAAGCGCTGATGGACGAGCCTGGTACGTGGTCCATTGCTATTCAGGTTATGAGAATAAAGTCCGCCATAATCTCGAACAACGCATCGAGAGCATGGGCATGAAAGACAAGATCTTCGATGTGGTTGTCCCCACGGAAGAGGAAATCGAGGTCAAAGAAGGCAAGCGGCGGACGGTCGAGCGGCGGGTCTTTCCGGGCTACATCCTGGTCAATATGATCATGACGGAAGAATCGTGGTATGTAGTGCGGAACACGCCCGGGGTAACCGGCTTTGTGGGCATGGGAAATACGCCCACCGCGCTGCGCACCGAGGAAGTTGCTACGATCATCAAACGCATGGAAGCCGAGGCGCCGCGCATCAAAGTCACCTTCAAATCGGGTGAGCGGGTGCGGATTGTGGACGGTCCGTTCAACGATTTCCGCGGGACGGTCTCAGAGATCGATATGGAGCGCGCAAAAGTGCGCGTGATGGTGAATTTCTTCGGTCGGGAGACGCCGGTCGAGTTGGATTTCTTGCAAGTCGAGAAAGCCTGAGCGCCTCGCCCTGAGGTGGGGCGGCGCAGAGGTGGGAGGGTGTCCCAAGAATCACCCGCTAATACCACGAAGGAGATGAACTGTGGCAAAGAAGTTAAAAACAATTGTACGATTGCAGATCCAGGCGGGCAAGGCGAATCCTGCTCCGCCGATCGGTCCCGCCCTGGCGGGTCATGGCATCAACCTGATGGCATTCTGCAAGGAATATAACGCGCGCACCGCCAACCGGGTCGGCGAGATCATCCCGGCTGAGATCAGTGTGTTTGCGGATGGATCGTTCACTTTCATCCTTAAAACGCCGCCTGCTTCGGTGCTCTTAAAGAAGGCTGCCGGCGTTGAGAAAGGCTCAGCTACGCCGCCACGCGGCAAGGTCGGCAAAGTCACGCGTGCCCAGGTGCGCGAGATCGCTGAACTCAAGATGAAAGACTTGAATGCGATCGATATCGAAGGCGCGATGCACCAGATCGAAGGTACAGCCCGCAATATGGGTTTGGATGTTGTAGACTAGATCCCGGTGGGAGGGAGCGCAGCCTGATCGATCCAGAGACAGGCGGCTGCCCGTCAGAACCACGAAGGAGAACCAATGGCGAAACATGGCAAGCAGTATCTCGAAGCTGCGAAAAAAATCGATCAAGATAAGTATTACACCCCAAAGCAGGCAATTTCGCTGGCGAAAGAGACTGCTTACACTAAGTTCGATTCGACCGTAGAAATCCACATACGGCTGGGGGTGGACCCGCGCCACGCTGATCAGCAAGTGCGCGATGTGGTGGTATTACCGCACGGGCTGGGCAAGACCGTGCGGGTGGTAGTTTTCGCCCAAGGCGATGGGGCTGCGCTTGCACGCGAAGCCGGCGCCGACTTTGTCGCCGACGATGACGAAGCCCTGGCAAAAATCCAGGGCGGATGGACCGATTTTGATGTGGCGGTTGCAACGCCGGAGATGATGGGCAAGGTCGGTCGCCTGGGGCGGGTGCTGGGTCCGCGCGGACTTATGCCGAACCCCAAAGCCGGAACGGTTGTGCCGGCGGAAGATATTCCGCGCGTAGTGAACGAAGCCAAAGCCGGGCGGGTCGAGTTTCGGGTAGATAAAACTGCCAACCTGCACGTACCGATTGGGAAAGCCTCGTTCGAGGAAAACCAATTGTATGACAACCTGGCGGCTTTGATGGAAGCGGTCCGGAAGGCGCGGCCGGCAGCCGCCAAGGGCGCCTATATCAAGCGTGTCACGCTTACGACAACCATGGGTCCTGGCATCAAATTGGATCCGGTGCAGTCGCAAGCGATGGAAACGAGCGAGTAAGCTTAATCAACATAAATCGCTAAACGCTTCGCCAGAGACAGCAGGCGCCGCCAAAACCCGGGCGGCTCAATCTCCTGCCCAGGTGAAGACAACCTCCAGAAAACGACGGCTGCGCTGAAAAGCCCAGGCGTTTGAGTGAGGCTTGAGTCTTTGCCAGCAGGTGTGCGAGGCAAAGACTATTTTTTTCGAAAGGAGGTGAACCTACTTTGGCGATCTCAAAAGAACGGAAAAACGAGTTAGTGAACCAGTATGTGGAGTGGATCAACCAGAGCCAGGCGCAGTTTGTGACCGAATATCGGGGGTTGACGATGAAACAGATCGACGACCTGCGCGCCAGACTGCGCGGCTCGGGCGGAGAGTTCCACGTCATCAAGAACACACTGGGCAAAGTGGCGTTTGAACAAGCCAATCTCCCCGAACCGGAGAAATTCCTGGAAGGCAGCACGGCGGTCCTGTTCGTGTTTCAGGATGTTCCTGAAGCGGCGAAGGTGCTCAATGAGTTTGCGCGCGCTTCGGAATTCATCAAGCTCAAAGGCGGATACATGGAAGGACGTCTGATTCGCCCTGAAGATGTTAAGGCTCTAGCGGAACTGCCGCCGCTGCCGGTGATGCGCGCCCAACTTCTGGGAGTGCTGATGGCGCCTGCCACTAAACTGGCGCGCACTTTGGCTGAACCAGCTAGGCAGCTTGCGGCTGTGCTGCAGGCTTACGTGGAAAAGGACGCTGCGCAACCGGCAGCCTGAGCGGCTGGGGACGCAGTTGTCGATTGAAAATACTAACCAATTCATCTGATTAATTCAGACCTATCTGCTAGAAATAAGGAGTACCGAAATGGCGAACATTGATAAGTTAGTCGAAGAACTGGGCAAGCTTTCTGTGTTGGAAGCTGCCGAGTTGGTCAAGAAACTCGAGGAGACCTGGGGCGTCTCTGCCGCTGCGCCCATAGCGATGGCTGCGGCGGCAGGCGCGCCGGCTGCGGCTGCCGCCGAACCGGAAGAAGAGCAAATTGAGTTTGACGTCGTCATCAAAGACGCCGGTCCAAAGAAGATCGAGGTGATCAAGACCATCCGCCAGTTGACGAACCTGGGGCTGAAGGAAGCCAAAGACGTCGCCGAGACTGCTGGAAGCAAGATCCTCGAGGCGGTGAGCAAAGAAGCCGCCCAGGACGCCAAGACTAAACTCGAAGCTGCCGGCGCGGTCATCGAAGTCGTTTAATTTATCCGCATTGGACGAAACCATGTTAAAGAGACCATCTTTGTGATGGTCTTTTTACTTTCACCGCCCTGTGGTATATTAAAACAGTTTGGAGGGCATATGAGCGCGAGAATCTTGATTATTGAGGACGACGAAGCGATCTTGAAATTCTTACGCCGTGGGTTGGCTTATGAAGGTTACCAGGTCGATACGGCGATTGATGGTCAATCTGGGTTGGGGTTGGCGCGGGATAATCCGCCCGATCTGGTAGTGTTGGACTTGATGCTTCCCGGCATTGACGGCTTGGAAGTCTGCCGCCGGCTGCGCGCCGGCGGTCCCGTGCCGATCTTGATATTGACCGCAAAGGACACAGTCAACGACCGCATCCAGGGGCTGGATATGGGCGCGGACGATTACATGGTGAAACCGTTTAACCTGGATGAACTTCTGGCGCGCATTCGCGCCCTGCTGCGCCGGGCTCAACCAAGCCGCCCGCAGGTGCTGCGGTTTGCCGACCTTTCGCTGGA
>MWTA01000093.1 GCA_002050125.1 Anaerolineae bacterium UTCFX2
TGCTCTTCAGCCTTACTAGCGCCGCTCTGGGCGCCAATCGGGTGAGCTGGTCGAAAGCCACCGCCGAAGACGCGCTCGACCTGCTGCCGGCAACCGCCTTCGCAACCCTGATCGCCTTGCTGCTCAACAACCTGGTTCACACCCTAAACCCCGATGGCAGCCAGGCAATTCTGTGGACGACCAAGCCGTTGTTCCCGATCGGACTGATCCTGTTCGCGGCCATCCTGGCTTTTACCGGCTTTGTCGGTGTGCGCTACCGCCAGCGTCTGTTCACCGGCATGGCGCGCCGCTGGATGACCTGGCGCGGTCAAACCGCCGCGGCGCGCGACCGGGTGCTCATCGTCGGCAGCGGGCAGACCGGGCAGTTTGCTATTTGGATGCTCAGCAACAACCGTTACAGCGCAACCCTGCAGGTGGTCGGGTTGGTGGACGACGATCTGTTCAAACAGGGCGCCCGCATTCGGGGTTTGCAGGTGCTCGGTCAATGCGGCGATATCCCGACCCTGGTCAGACGGCTCGACGTGGGGTTGATCATATTTGCAATCCACAACATTTCAGCAACCGAACGGCGCAGGCTGCTCAACATTTGCCAGAACAGCGGGGCGCGCATCGTAGTCTTCCCGGATATCCAAGCCGCCATGGAGAAGGCGCTGCGCAACGGTGATCATTCACACGAACCGTTGGAAGAAAGCCTGCCGTGCTGGTTCTGCCTGGAGCAAAATGAGCCCGCGGATGTACACGACCGGTTCGAGCGCCTCGAGTGCCTGGCGAGTAAGGGCGACCTGGCGGGCGTGCAGGCTGAAGTGCGTTCTCTGCGCGAGGCAATCCATGGCTGATTATTGGCTGGATAAGCCAGTTCTGGTCACCGGCGCCGGCGGCTTTATCGCCAGCCACCTGGTTGAGCGTCTGGTCGCCGACGGGGCGCGTGTGCGCGCCTTTGTGCGCTATACCTCGCGCCGCGATCCGGGGCTGCTGCGCCTCCTGCCGCCCGAAACGCTGGCGCAGGTTGAACTGGTCGCCGGCGACCTGCGCGACTTACCCGCCGTCACAGAAGCCGCGCGGGGCGTTTCGCACATTTTTCACCTGGGCGCCCTCATCGGCATTCCCTATTCCTATGTCCATCCAGTTGAGGTGGTTGAATCCAACTTGATCGGTACGCTTAACGTGCTGCTCGCTGCTCGGTCGAGCGGGGCGCAGCGCATCGTTCACACCTCTACCAGCGAGGTGTATGGCACTGCGCTGCAAGTCCCCATCGCCGAAAGCCATCCGCTGCAGGGTCAGTCGCCTTATTCAGCCAGCAAAATCGGCGCCGACAAACTCGCCGAGAGTTTTCACCTTTCCTTCGACCTGCCCGTTGTCACGCTGCGCCCGTTCAATACCTACGGACCGCGCCAGTCTACCCGCGCCGTCATTCCAACCATCATCACCCAGGCGCTGACGTCGGATGTGGTGCGCCTGGGCAACCTGCACGCCAGCCGCGACCTGACTTACGTCTCCGATACCGTTCAGGGTTTTTTGCGCGCTGGCGCGACCCCCGGTTTGGAGGGGCGCACGCTCAACCTGGGCGCAGGATTCGAGATTCAGATCGGCGCGCTGGCGCAAATGGTGATCGAGCAGATCGGTCGGCAGGTGCGCATCGAGGTCGAACCGCAGCGCCTGCGCCCGCAAAAGAGCGAGGTCGGGCGGCTGCTTGCCGACAACCGGCTGGCGGCGCAGTTGATGGGCTGGGAACCGCAAGTTGGGCTCGCAGAAGGCTTGCGGCGCACCATCGCCTGGATCCGCGAGCATCTTGACGAATATTCGACCCCGGGATATCACATCTAAATTTCCGAGGAGCGCTCTAATGCAAAACGCATCCCAGAAGAGACAAACCGGTTCTGAGGCAATGATACTCTCATGAAAGCGATCGTTTTAGCCGGCGGCAAAGGCGCCCGGCTGGCGCCTTATACCCGCATCCTTCCCAAACCGCTCATGCCCATCGGAGATTTGCCAATCCTGGAGATTTTGCTGCGCCAGATGCGCAGCGCCGGCGTGCAGGAAGTCATCCTCACCGTGGGTTATCTGGGCGAGCTCATGCGGGCTTTCTTCCAGGACGGCAGCCGGCTGGGTTTGCGGATCGATTACAGCTTCGAAGAACAGCCGCTCGGTACCGCTGGTCCGCTCGCGCTGGTTGCCGACCGTCTGGATGACACCTTCCTGGTAACGAACGGCGATGTGCTCACCACGCTGGATCTGCGCGAACTGGTGGACGATCACCGGAGTTCGGGCGCAGCCGCCACCATCGCCAGCCACGCCCGCGCGGTCAAGATCGATCTGGGCGTGCTCCAATTCGAC
This sequence comes from Anaerolineae bacterium UTCFX2, assembly GCA_002050125.1. Lineage (GTDB taxonomy): Bacteria > Chloroflexota > Anaerolineae > Anaerolineales > UBA4823 > UTCFX2. The sequence continues at coordinate 2,335 of MWTA01000093.1, forward strand.
GGCGACCGCTGCCTCAAGGGTTATATCGAAAAGCCCACTTACAATTTCTTTGTCAGCATGGGCATCTACGTCTTTGAGCCGCGCGTCTTGGACTATATCCCCTGCAACCAATACCTGGACTTCCCCGATCTAGTCCTCAAATTGATCGCTAACGGTGAACGGGTGCGCGGCTACCCCTTCGATGGTTACTGGCAGGACCTGGGCCGCGCCGACGATTACGAACAAGCCGTACAAGATTTCGAGGCTCTGCGCCCGCAGATCCTCAAGGAGGATCACCGCGGATGAACTGGCGCGTACCCCTGGCTGACCTGGATTACGGGGAGGACGAGCAGCAAGCCGTCCTGGATGTGCTGCGCAGCCGCTGGCTCACGATGGGCAGCGTAACGCGCAGTTTCGAAGAGCGCTTCGCCGAGATGCATGGGGCGCGCTTTGCTTTTGGAGTGGTGAACGCCACCACCGCGCTGCACCTGGCTTGCCTGGCGCTCGGGATTGGACCCGGAGACGAAGTCATCGTACCGTCGCTGTCCTTTGTCGCCACCAGCAACGCCGTGCTTTATACCGGAGCTCAGGTTCAATTTGCCGAGGTGCTTGGAGCGCACGACCTGACGATCGACCCGGCTGAGATCCGGCGCCTGGCAAACGCCCGAACGCGCGCGGTGATCGTCATGCATTACGGCGGCTATCCCTGTCATATGCTGGAAATCACCGAGACAGCTCGCCAGCTCGGGCTGGCGGTGATCGAAGACGCCGCCCATTCCCCGGGGGCAGCGCTGCAAGGGCGCTCGCTCGGGACCTGGGGCGAGTTCGGCTGCTTCAGCTTCTTCTCGAACAAAAACCTCTCAACCGGAGAAGGCGGGATGCTGGTGACCGACCGAGCGGATCTGGCGCAGAAGGCTCAGGCGCTGCGTTCGCATGGTATGACCAGCCTGACCTGGGACCGCCACCAGGGTCACGCCTACAGTTATGATGTGGTGGAGCTTGGCTATAATTATCGCATCGATGAAATCCACTCGGCGCTCGGGCTGGCGCAGCTCAACAAACTGGCTGCGAACAACCAGCGTCGAATGGAATTGAGCGCGCAATACCGGAATCGCCTGCAAGAAACGCCGCTCTTCTTCCCTTTTGAAGAACGAGCCCAGGAGCCGGGGATTTGCGCGGCGGGTCACATCTTCCCGGTTCTGTTACCGGAGGGCGTCGAGCGGCGCGCGTTCATGGATCACCTGCGCGCCGCCGGGGTGCAGAGCAGCATCCACTATCCTCCAATCCATCAGTTCACATACTATCGTGAGCGTTATCCGCAAGTCAGCCTGCCGCTCACCGAATCATTATCCCGCCGGGAAGTGACCCTGCCGCTTTACCCGACCATGAGCACGGCGGACCTCGACCTCGTTGTGGAAAGCTGCTTGCGTTTCTTCGATAGACCACAGGTTTGAATTGACAGAGTAAGCGCTTGATAACCACGCGCTCGTTCATCATGGTGTCATTGAGATAAAGGAGTACATAAACCAATGGAAATCCGCCAGTACTTATTACTTTTTAAACGCTGGGCTTGGCTGCTGATTTTAGGCGCAGTGTTGGGCGGCGCGGCAGCCTACGGCTTGAGTTCAATGCAGCCGGTCGTGTACCAGACCTCCACGCGTGTGATGGTCAGCAGCTCGCCCGAAATCCAAAACCAATCTTATAACTATTATCTGGACAGCCAGCTTGTCAAGACGTATGCTCAGATCATCAACTCTGAGCCGATCATGAAGAAGTTGAGCGAGAGGCTGGGGTATCCAGTCTACGGCGGTCAGGTCAAGTCCAGGTGAGCCAAATCCCAGATGCGAACCTGCTTCAACTCACCGTAATGCACAACGACCCGCAGCGCGCGGCTGAAATCGCCAATACGCTCGTCGAGGTGTTTATCGATTACAACACCGGTCTGCAGGACGAGCGTTACAAATCGACCGAGGAAAGCCTGCAAGCCCAAATCGCGCAGGTCGAAGCGCAAATCAGTTTGCTGCAAGACGAGATGTCGCACGTCTCGGAAAGCACCCTGGAAACCGAACGGCAGCAGATCGAAAAGCAGTCGCGTCAAATTGAAGAAATGCTCGCCTCGGTGGAAGACGAGATTATCTCCCTGGAAACCCAGATCGAGACTTTCATCCCCACGCCGGCGGTGACCAACACCCCCGCTCCAAGCTGGATCATCCCCACCTCTACACCGGTGCCAGTCCCCACCCCCACCCTGTCTTCCGCGGCTCAGATGCGTTATAAAGAGCTGCAGATCCGCCGCGATCAACTGGACGATATGCGCGTGCTCTTCCAGCAGGCTTATGGGAACTTGCTGGTTCTACAGCAATCTCCCAACAGCGACCCGGCGCTGCGCCAGAGCCAGATCCAAACCACCCTGGCGCTCTATCAGCAGATCTACTCCAACCTGCTCTCCAGTTACGAAAACGTCCGCCTGGCGCGCCTGCGCAGCACGCCCAATGTGGTTCAGATCGAGCCTGCCCGCGTTCCTGGCGGTCCTATCCAGCCGCAGCCCATGCGCAGCGGGATGCTCGGCGCGATCAGCGGCTTCCTGGTGATGGGCGCCGTGGCGTTCCTCATCGAATACCTGGACGACACCCTGAAGACCCCCGAAGAAATCACCCAGCACCTGCATCTGCCGGTTTTGGGCATGATTGGTCACATGAGCAAAGAAAGAGGCAATCGTCGTTCCGATCAAGGACTGTACGTCTCTGACAACCCACTCTCCGTGATCACAGAAGGTTTCCGCACCTTGCGCACCAACCTCGAATTCGCCGCGATCGACCGCCCGATCCGCATCCTGCAAGTCACCAGTCCGGGTCCGTCCGAAGGTAAAACCACCATCGTCGCCAACCTGGGCGCGATTGTGGCTCAGGGCGAGCGGCGGGTGCTTATCCTCGACGCGGATCTGCGCAAACCGACGCTGCACCAATTTTTCAACCTTCCAAACCGCCGCGGGCTGGTGGACGTGCTGCGCGATCCAGATTCATTAGACGAGGTCGTCATCGATTATCAGGAACCTGATATGAAAGTGATCACGAGTGGCAACCTGCCGCCCAACCCAGCCGAGTTGATGGCTTCCGAACGAATGGAGCAGGTGCTGGCAGAACTCCGCGAACTGGCGGATTTGGTGATCGTGGATTCGCCGCCCGGGATCATCAGCGACCCGATCGCGCTTTCGGCTAAAGTGGATGGCGTGCTGGTTGTGATCGACCCTGGGCGCACCCGCATCGGCGCGGCGCAGGTGTTGATGGAACAATTGAACCGCGCCGGAGCGCGGGTGGTCGGCGCAGTCCTGAACCCGGTTTCACGCCGCAACTCGCACTACTACACCAAATACGGATATCATTCGTCCTATTACAGCTCCAAGAAGCCTTACGGCTCGAATGGAAAACCTAAATCCAAGGAAATACAGGAGCAGGATCAACGCGCACCCTAGCCTCGAACCTGTCGAACGTCGAAATATGGCTCGTGACAGCCATGACTGCAGCCAGCTTGGTCTATCCCAGCTGGCTGCTCGCCGCTGTGCTCACCGCCGCCGCGTTCAGGCTCGTCCGCCTGGCAGCTACCGGACGGCTTAGCGTCCGCACGCCGATAGATCTGCCGGTCGGGCTGATACTCTTGATGATTCCGGTCACGCTTTGGGCTACCGCCCTGCCGGAACTCACCCGCGTTCAGGCGCTGCGGCTTTTAAGCGGGATCGGGCTGTATTACGCCATCGCAAACTGGGGCAATACCTCCCAGCGGCTGCGCTTGCTGCTCAC
>MWTA01000007.1 GCA_002050125.1 Anaerolineae bacterium UTCFX2
TGACCTTGGCGCGATTGTCAGCCAGTTTGGGTCGAAAGCCTTTGTAGTCACGAACTTCTTACCCGGGCACGAACTGTCCGATCGTCTGGAAAGCGCTTTTTCCGATTCAGGTCTTCAGATCAATTTATTTGTGGTCAAACATGAGCCGACGCTCTCGATGGTGCAGGCAGGCTTAGCGGCAGCCAGGGAGCAAAAAAGCGATTTTGTGATTGGTTATGGCGGGGGCTCCGCGCTGGATTGCGCCAAAGCAATTGCCGCGCTGTATAAAAACCCGGGGGAAGTAACCGATTACCTCGAAGTGATTGGGCTGGCTAAACCGCTGTTGGCAGACCCGCTGCCGGTTGTGGCGGTTCCTACCACCGCTGGCACCGGTTCAGAGGTCACGCGCAACGCGGTTCTGGGCTCCGAAGATCGTAAAGTCAAAGTGAGCTTGCGCAGCCCTCTTATGCTGCCAAAAATCGCCTTGATCGACCCTGCGCTCACCTTGAGCTTGCCGAGCGTGAAGACAGCCAGTTCGGGTATGGACGCGCTGACCCAGCTCATCGAGCCGTTTGTCTCGAATGCGGCAAACCCGCTGACGGATGCGGTCTGCCGGGAGGGTTTGCGGCTCGTCTCTCGGTCGCTGCGCACAGCGTACCATTTTCCGGATGACTTGAGCGCGCGCGAGGATATGGCGCTTGCCAGCCTGTTTGGCGGGATTGCGCTGGCGAATGCCAGGCTTGGCGCGGTGCATGGATTTGCGGGACCGATTGGCGGGTTGTTTCCTGCGCCGCACGGGATGATTTGTGCAAGGCTGCTTCCCATTGTCATGGAAGCCAATCTGGCTGCCCTGGAAAAACGTGATCACGCAAGCTCGATACTGGATCGCTTTGATGAGATTGCACGTTTGTTGACGGGACATCCTGGAGCAGAAGCTGATGATGGCGTGGAGTGGGTCTTCGATCTGCGCGAAGCGTTGAAGATTCCGCCGTTAAAAGAATTCGGTTTGACAACCGCGGACTTTCCGGATCTGATTCACCGAGCCAGTCAGGCTAGCAGCATGCGGGGGAACCCGATTGTCTTGACGGATGAGGAGTTAGAAACAATCCTGAATAAGGCTCTGTGACGTATTACGAGAAACATCTACGCGCTTCCAGGGCTTTGGGAGCTACGGGAGACCGTAAATGTTTATCGCGTCGCCCTGGTCTTGAATATAAACGGTTGCCGGCTTTAGGAATAGCCAGAAAACCACGTACAAATCCCCGACGGATCCGACGGCATTGAAGATTAAACCGATCATGATTGGGAGCAGCCAATTTACCGGCAGAACGGTGATTAAGACAAACCCCGTCAACGACAGAACAACCAGTGGCGACAATCCTATCCACAAGTAAGGGTTGCGCGGGATAAACCATCCAGGCGCGGCTGCATAAGCATAAGCTCCTTTGAACCCAAACACGGGTTTGCTCCCAGTGATTATCCAAAAAAAGATTCCATGCACAACCTCGTGCAAGATGATAAAAATGACGATGATGGTGATGATTATGATCAGGTAGGCAATGGCAGAAAACGAAACGATATTTACACCTTGCGCCAGCGTTGCCGGACGAAGGATTGAGGCGATTCTTGTGAACAACCACCCAAATGGGAAGAGCAATATCAACCCGATAATATTCAACCCAATCAACAATCTTCGATCTTTTGAAAAATCGATAGCCCGCAGAAGGGAATGCGAGGTTGGGAGTTGAGTCGTTGGACCCTTGTTCGTCATGAGGGACACTATAAATAGTCAATCGCAGACTGTCAATAGCCTGAATGATCCGTGTGAAAACCTTAATTCTGAGCAAGCAGGGTTGACGAAATCAAAAAACACAACTAGAATATTGTCCACTCGGGTTTTGCCCCCTGATTGGGGGTTTTTTTGTGCAAGAAAAAGAAGCGAGGGAAAATGGCTGAAAAGGATGCCGCGAAAGCGACCGTATCGGAAGATGCAAGCGCGATGGCTGATATCACCAGCGAAGCTGTGAAGGTCTCCGAGACCCAGGTTCAGAAAATCATCGCCGAAAGCGTGAATATGAATTCGAGTTTCGCTTCGCAAATTAATGCGAGCGAGGTACAGATGAACCAGAGCGCTGCGGCGGAAATAAAAACGCAGCAGGGCACGCTCACCGCATCTGCAGTTTTGAATGTGGAAGCCGAAACGCTGGATTTTTCCAGTTCAGCAATCGTCGTTGCTCAGGCTGAGACAGTCAATCTTGCTGACAGCCAGGCGGCTGTGGTATATGCTCAGAATGCTGAGATGAACAACGTACAATCGGGACTTGTCGTGGGGCGGGAACTCAATGCAACCACCGTGCGTACTGGGATTCTCTTAGCGAGCCGGGTGAACGGCGAGGTTGAGACGGTGATCGATACGCCGCGGGCATTGATCATCGGAATCACTTCTGGCACTCTGGTCGGGTTGATCTTGTTCTTTTTGCAGGCGCTCGCCCGGCGGAAAAGTTGATTACGGTCTTTGAAGAAATCCGCAGACCGAAAACTTCACCGGCGAAAGCCGGAATAAAAACCAGAAAAGCGAGGGTAACCGAAGCAATTCGGTGAGAGGCGCTTTGAGGAAGGATTAGAAATGGAAGAAATTATTTTACAAGCGACTACTCGGGAGGTCATTGGCAAACAGGTGCGCGCTTTACGGCGAGCGGGCCGGCTTCCAGCGGTCATTTACGGCCGCCACGTTGGCGCGATTCCAATCAGTCTGGACGCGCACGCTACCAGTTACACCTTAGCCGGCATATCTAGTTCGCAGCTCATCACGGTTGTCGTGGACGGATCGAGCAAACACACGACCCTTCTCCGAGATCGGCAGCGCCATCCCATTACTGGAAATTTGCTGCATATAGATTTCCTAGCCGTCTCGATGACCGAGAAATTGCGGGCAATGGTCAGAATACATCTGGTGGGAGATTCGCCAGCGATGAAGAATTACGACGCCGTGATGGTCACCGGACACGAAGAAGTTGAAGTTGAAAGTTTACCTGGAGACCTACCCGAATCAATTGTCGTTGATCTTTCCACGCTCAAGGAGATCGGCGATGGGGTTTACGTGCGAGACCTGCCTGTACCAGTAGGCGTCGAGGTTTTGGTAGAGCCTGACGAAATGATCGTGTTGATGACCGCTCCATCCATTGCGGTTGAAACCGGCGAAGGCTTGGTTGAGGCTGGAGCCGAGAGCGAACCAGAAGTGATCGAACGCGGCAAGCGTGAGGAAGAGGAATTCTAATCGTAGTTGACTAGCAGGGGTATCGGCTGTCCAGGCTGGTACCCCTTTTTAGTTTAATAATAGCGCATCCAGTAAATCTAAAGTAAAACGAGCGCTCGCGCCCCAAAGAACCTCACCATCATAGGGCTTGAAGTAAGTGACGAACACCGGTTCAGCCTGAGCAGGAAGCCAGCGCGGAACTTGTTCGTGGTTGACAGGTTCAGCCAACCAGTTGAGCGGGATCATAAATATCCGCGATACTTCTTCTTGAGCTGGTATTAACGTGTAGGGCCAGGGTATGACTCCGACAATGGGCGTTACAGAATAATTCGTAACCGTAATCAAGGTTTGCAGCCTACCTAAAACGCAGACGTCTGAAGGAGCCAAACCGATTTCTTCACGAGCTTCTCGCAAAGCGGTTTGTTCAAGCGATGAATCGCCTGGATCGGCGCGCCCGCCGGGGAACGAGACTTGTCCACTGTGCTCTGGCAAAGCTGCGTTGCGGCGAGTAAATAACACATGCCAGTTCGCTTTCCACTGAAACATTGGAATTAAAACTGCCGCTGGACGAGGAGAGCGATTGTTGTATTCCGATAGGATCGGGACTTCCTGGATAGGATTCTGATCGCGAGCTGCGAGCGATTCGGCAAGCCGTCGTTTAATTTCATTCTCGGTTAACATCATGATCAATTTATGGTTGATCCGGCTGAATAGATTTATCAGTGATCTGATTTTGAGCTGGCAAGATCGAGCGAGCAAAAATGAGAAAGCCAGTGTGTGCGACCATTCTATCCGCGGGACGTAAGCGATCGGCGTTGGCTTTGTAGTAGCGCAGCAGAATTTCACAAACATCAATAAAGCTAAACCCATTTGCGTGAAATACACTCAATAAACGCGAAACTTGATTTGTGGTAGGTAAAATCGAGCCAAACGCCCCACCCGACTTCAATGCCGCGCGGACTTGAGGTAAATATTCATATGGATCTGGTAGATCTAAGAATAAAGAATCCACGCCCTTTTCATCAAACCCTTCAGCGATGTTTCTATTCTTCAAGGTCACCCTTTCTAGAAGACCAAGCTTTTGCAAGTTTTTGCGCGCAAGATTCTGAATATCCGCGCGCGCTTCATATGAGAAAACATGCCCCTGGGGACCGACAGCCCATGCCAGGGCGGTTGTCAAGGCTCCCGAACCGGTTCCCGCTTCTAATACAAGGCTTCCGGGCCCGATCCCCATCGTGATTAGTATAAAACCGATATCCTTTGGGTAGATGATTTGTGTATTGCGTTTTGTTTCCCGCAAGATGTCGCTCAGCGATGGTTGGATCAAGAAAAACGGGCTCCCCTGGTGAGAGAACACCTGACTTCCCCATGGGATATTAATCAAATCATCGGTTTTTACAACTCCTCGATGCGTGTGCAATTGCTCGCCAGCCTTCAATTGAAATAGAAGGACTTTATTTGTTGGGCTGACTAACTGAACCAGATCGCCTTCTTGAGTCATTTGGTTAAGCTTAAAATCATCCATGAGAAAAAACATTCCTCCAAGGGGATTATATTATGATTATTGGGGGTCGAGAAAAAACCTTGACGAAAACTTAAAGGGCTGATAAACTTTTTTTCGATAGAGGCACGTGTGTTCTTGCTGGAAACCCATAACCGGTCTGGACGAACTGCGTGTTCAGGCGGTTTTTATATCCTGACGCTCAGAGAGCTGAAAGTTAGGGGGACCTTGCAAGCCATAATGCCCGTAAGTTTGAAACAGTTTCACAAGGAGAATAGGAGTAATGAACAGTCGTATCGTTGGCAAGGTTAAGTGGTTCAATGCGAGCAAAGGCTATGGCTTCATTGAGCGCCCAGGCGGATCGGATGTTTTCGTCCATTACACTGCGATCCAAACCGATGGCTACCGCACACTTCAGGAAGGGCAGCAGGTCGAGTTCAGCGTCGAACAGGGCCCGAAAGGTCTACAAGCAGCACAGGTGACTATTCTCTAAACAAATATTGCATTATCTTAACAAACATCCCCCTCTTAACCGGAGGGGGTTTTATTTTCGATTCGATCGCTTCGGTCGGTTTTCGGGTTCAACCAGGCTGAGCCAATGTCCAATCAAGAGGAAAATTATCCCGCACAACAAAGCCATTCCCAAATGCAAATTGCCAACGCTGGCAAACGCAATGCCAAATCGAACCGCCAGGAACTGCCCGAACCAGAAACCCAGCCAACCCAGAACCAGGTACAGAATGAGCTTGCCAGGACCGCCATCGCGCCAGAGGTGAAAGAGCGCGCCGAGCAAGGTAGAAATGATTAGTCCAAGGACCAAAGTTGGGAGGGTGATCATGGCTTTGACTATTTTACCCGACGACGCCCCAGTCCGGCTAAGATTACGGACAATCTGGTTGAATTAACCCGCCGCCGAGACAGACATCGCCGGAATAAAGCACGGCTGCCTGTCCGGGTGTGATATCGCGGATTTTTTGGTCGAACCTAACGCTAATCCGATTCTCGATTTCGGGAGTTACGTGCGCCCATTCAGCGTTTGCCCGATAGCGGATTTTTACCTGTGCCCGAAATGGGTGTTCTGGCGGGG
>MWTA01000006.1 GCA_002050125.1 Anaerolineae bacterium UTCFX2
GACCCATTTTCTGCCACAATCATGTTCGAAGCCGAATAAGATCCCACGATCTTAGCTTGCGGCGCGAGCTCAAGCCGGTTCGACCCCAGAATCAAGCTCCCCGTCTGCAGGGTGAGCGTCATAAAGACGCTCTGGGTGAAATCAAGCCGTACGTTCTGGGGGTTATTAATGCGCAGATGGTGGAAAGAGGTGACCGCGCCTCCGCCAATGCTCTGCTGGGCAGAGCCATTCATCTCCAGCGTTCCCAGACTGTTATAGAAAATACCCGGCGCGGTTCGCGAATAATTGCCAGCCAGGCTGAGCGTCCCCGCTGGGGCGTTTAACGTTCCATTTTGGATATTCAGATTCCCGGTCAGGGTGATATTGCCGGAAATAGTTAACGTAATCTCTCGGTTGAGATCAAGCGATTCGTTGTACGTTCCGCCAGCCACATACAAATCCCCGCCCAGGTCCACCTGGCTGATGCCGTATGTGATCGTGGCAAAGGCGCAGTCCGAGCCGCTCGTGTAAGGCAGGTCAAACATCCCGTTGCACAGAGTGTCATCTCCGTCTGTGCGAACATAAATTGGCGTTGCGGCATGCGCGGGTTCGACCGGGCTCCATGCAAGGAGAAAGAAAGCCGTCAAAAAACCGGCGAACAAGAGCGAACCGAGAATCAAGAGAAAAGCACGCTTATTTTGGCTTATACCGGCAATCATCATGGGCCTCCCTGAGCTAATTCTTGGGTTCCTAATAATGCAAGCAGGATATGGATGTCTCGTATATGACCACAATATAACATCTATTATTTTGGCTTACATTAATAAATCAGGGTAAATGAATCAGGAGATCCAGTAGCTTTAAGTCGATCCATTTCATGTTAAAATCTCTCCACTCAACTCCTCCCTGGAAGGTAACCCTGACCCACATGAAATCTTCTGTTCAAGCCGTTAAGGGCACCCGCGACTATTACCCGGAAGAAATGGGGCTGCGCAACCTCCTATATTCCACTGCTAGGGCTGTATCCGAGTCGTTTGGCTACCAAGAATGGGATAGCCCGTTTCTCGAGACGCTGGATCTGTATGCCGCCAAATCCGGTGAAGAATTGGTGAAAGAACAAGCTTTTGTTTTCCCCGACCGCGGAGGCGATCTCATCACGCTGCGCCCCGAACTGACGCCCAGCCTGGCGCGGATGGTGGCGCAGCGCCAGCGACAACTCGTCTATCCCTTGCGCTGGTGGTCATGGGGTCCGTGCTGGCGGTACGAACGCCCACAGAAAGGTCGAACGCGCGAGTTCTTCCAATGGAACGTCGATTTGATCGGCGTCGATTCCCCCCAGGCGGATGCCGAGATGATCGCTTTAGCAGCTTCGTTCATCCGCCAGATCGGCTTGCAGCCGAGCCAGGTCAGCATTCTGGTCAACAACCGCGCACTGATTTCCAGCGAGCTTTCCCGGATGGGAGTCCCAACCGAGAAGAGCAAGCAGGTGTTCCGCCTGATCGACCGGCGGGACAAAATGTCCTCTGAAAGCTGGGAAGCCTACGCCCTGGAGCTTGGTTTGAACCCCGACCAACTGCAAGGGTTGAAAAACCTGTTGGCTGACCAGGAGTTGTGGCGCAAATCACCGGATCTGACAGCTTGCTTTGATTTGATCGAAGCCTTAGGGCTCAAAGATTATGTGCGTTTTGCGCCGCAGATCGTGCGCGGGCTGGATTATTACACCGGGACTGTTTTTGAAGCCTGGGATAACGACGGTGAATTCCGCGCCATCCTGGGAGGCGGGCGCTATGACAACCTGGTTGCGGCTGTCGGCGGAGATCCGCTGCCGGCAGTCGGTTTCGCCATGGGCGACCTGGTGGTCAGCCTGGTGCTCAAGAAGTTCAAAGCCCTCCCGCCCGATCTCGGCGCTTCCCCCGCCAAGGTACTGGTTACCGTTTTTGATGAGAGTTCCCTCCACAGTTCGTTCGCGGTGGCAGCCGATCTGCGTCGTCACGGCTTCCCGACCGCCGTCTACCCCGAGGTCGCCAAACTTTCCACCCAGCTCAAATATGGAGATCGGATGGGTTTTTGGGTTATCCTGATGCTGGGTCCCGACGAACTGGCTCAGGATCAGATCACCATTAAGGATTTGCGCCGCGGCGAGCAGCAGACCATCCCCCAGGCTGAGCTGGTCGAACAGTTGCGCTATTTGCTGCCGCCTCCGGCTTGATTGGCGCGCGCTGATTCCTTGCCGGGCGTACCCGTTCATGTTAGAATTCGGGCGAGTTATGGTGGGTGTAGCTCAATGGCAGAGCACCTGACTGTGGATCAGGTGGTTGTGGGTTCGACCCCCATCACCCACCCCTCGAAGGAGGCCTTCCGGTTTCAGTTGGAAGGCTTTTTCGATACCGGCTCTTCCTCACTTTGACCCCGCCAGGGATTCGCTCGTCCTGACCAATACCCATAATTCGATGATCCGCTGCTACCAGACAATCGTCGAAGCGCTTAGTCTGAGTTTTCCTATGTCGCCTATAAAAACCCCGTTTGGGAATACCGGCTCAGGCGCGCAAGGAACAGTGGCGTCAGAGGCGTGCTGAACGAAATCTCGATCCGTCCGGACCAATCTAGATGGAATAAACTCGCCCCAAACGAAGCCCACAATTCATCCGCACGCCCGGTCGACCATTCAATTTGCTTGAAACGTGGATCATCCAGGCGCACATCCACAAGCTTTTTACCATATCCGAATGCAATAAAACGCTCGCGCGTCAGCGCGAGCGCTCCGCTGTACCAGGTGCGCTTCCAGGAATAATACCGCCCTGGGAGGCGTAGTTCGGTATAGGTGACCCAAACAGGCACTCCTTCATCCTGTACCATGATCACCTCAGAATCCAACAACTCCCGGCTGTCACTCGGCAACCGGCCAATTCGGAATAGCTGGTAGAGCAGTGTTTTCTTTGTCAGAGCCTGTCTATTTCACCTTGATCGTCTCTAGAGGTCTGTTGACGTAAACATCCGTGAACTGGCAATCGTAGAGATTCTTGCTCTTCCAGAGATCATCCAGGTGCTTTTGATAATCCGGTGTGTATTTGAACCGGCACCAATAGATTCGAAACCACGCTGCTCCGTGCGGATAAAATTCAACATATTGACCAGGTTTGATGAAATTCCCGCCATAAGGCATTGCCGTACCGATCCACAGGGTTTTCTTACCCGCGTTGCGCACCCGCAAAGTACAGCACTCCGAGAAAATCGCTGTGGGTGAAACATAAGGCGCTGGCTCGAAAACCGGGTAGGTTGGGCTGGGGTAAAGCGGCGGCAGCGTGTATGTCGGCAGCGGTGTGTAAGTAGGCAGGGGGGTCTGGGTTGGTTCGGGCGTATATGTAGGGAGTTCAGTGAACGTTGGTTGTGGCGTGGGGCTCTCGGCAAAGAAATCCGTCGTAGGGGCGACCGCTTGCGCGGGTTGGGTAGGTGCGAAGCCTGTCGCGGGTGGTTGTTGAGGTCCCTGGCCTCCTCCAATCGGCACAAACCTCTCCACCACCGAACAGCCCGTCAAAACGACTGTCAGGATCAAGATCATCACAATCCACCCGTAATAAGTAGTTTTTCTCCACCACTCCGGCGCCAATCGACTATTGATAATTGAAGTTAGCGAGCCGAAAATCATGATGCACCTCCGATTAAGCCACTTAAGGCTTATCCTATGTCTGAAGAACAATCAGATTGTGGTGACTTCATCTTTCTACCCTAATCATGGCATGATCCGAATAAAATGTCAATCGACCCAAAGTAATTGAAAAGCTGAGCAATCCTGATCGATCTTCAGGAGATGTTAGAATGGTCTGATGGAAGTCAAGAAACACCGCGTTTCCATTAGATGGGCATTGAATGGGCATGCTCGAATCCGCTTGCCCGTAGATGAGAGGGTTTCCCATTGAAAGCAACTCCTGCACAATTCTCCTCACCTGTCACCCAGGATTTGGATGCCAAAAAGATTCCCTATCGCACGTTCATTCACCCGGGACCGGTCGCATCGCTCGAGCAAGCTGCACTTGAACGGGGTCAACGCCCAGAACAGGTGATCCGCAGCATCGTCTTCCGCTTACACAATGACGAATTTGTGATGGTGTTGGTTCCTGGTCCTGCACAGATCTCCTGGTCGCGGCTGCGCGAGCACGTTGGCGTCTCGCGAATGACCATGGCGACCAAAGAAGAGGTTTTGGATCGCACCGGTTACCAGACCGGCTCAGTATCTCCCTTCGGGCTGCCAACATCTATGCGCATCCTGGCGGACGAAAAGATCTTCGAACAAGGTGAAATCTCGATCGGTTCGGGGGTACGCAACACAACCGTGATTCTTTCTGGCGCTGACCTGCGCCACGCATTGGGTAAAATCGAAGTCGGCTGCTTTGTCGAATGTTGATTTGTGACAAGCAATGAATTCTTGCGGTTCGCTAAAATTAAACAACGCGGCGGTCAATCTCGTAAGATCAACCGCCCGTCGAAGACCAACGTTCTGATTGAAGCCTCGAACTAATCCGTCGAGGCAGGTTCGATAGTTTCGTGATGGTT
>MWTA01000086.1:0-1545 GCA_002050125.1 Anaerolineae bacterium UTCFX2
GTCATCCGGCCGCGGATGTAGTCCGGCGTCTGAAGCTGGCGAATGGTGTTGCGGATGATGGTGCTGACCGCGTCAGCCGCGCCCGCCATCATCAGCGCCAACATTGACAACCACAAGGAGCGCGAGAGACCAAACACGATCGTTGCCAGCCCGAAGGCAATCACCGCGCCTAAAAAAGTCTCGCCTTGATGACGAATCTTATCGACCTGTGAGATCACCAGCGCCATACCCATCGCCCCAATCGATTGCGCCGACGAAAGCCAGCCGTATGCCACCACCCCTACTTTAAGGACATCGCGAGCGATGAACGGCATCAGCGTATTGGCTAAGGAGAAGAAGGTCGCAAAGAAATCCAAGACCATCGTGGAGAGGATGATCGGGTGCCCCAGGATGAAGCCAATGCCCTCCCGAATCGCGCCGAGGCTGACCGCCTGTCGGGCGGCTGGCTGCGTCTGCTGCGCGACCCGCCCCATCAGCAGCAACGCAAACAGCAGCGCGATGTACGAGATGGCGTTGAACAGGTAGGTGTACGGCTGCCCGAAGTAGGCGATCACCAGACCGCTAAGCGCCGGACCAGTGATCGAGCCGAGTTCGGAAGCCAGCGAGCTCATGCTGAAGGCGTTTGGCAGGTCGCGGGCTGGCACCAGATTGGGCACCAGCGACTGGCGCGCTGGCGTATCGAAAACCACCGCCACCGCATTGATCGCAGTCAGGGCGTAGATATGCCAGAGGGCGATCTTCCCGCTAAAGGTCAGCAGCGCCAGCGCTAACGCCGCCAGCCCCATCACGGTCTGCGTCACGAACAGCACAGCGCGGCGGTTCGCGACGTCTGCTACTGCCCCGCCGATCAGGGAGAAGATGACAATCGGAACGATGCGCGCCAGCCCCACGCCGCCCAGCGCAATTGGCTGGTCGGTCAACGTGCGGATGTGCCAGAACAACGCCCAGGTCTGCATCTGGGTTCCGGCAATCGAGATCATCTGACCGATCCAGAGCAGGCGGTATTGGCGATAATACAGGGCAGGCGGAATATGAAGGGGCACTCGCATTGTAACAGTCGGGGGATGGAGGCGCCTGGCGGTCACCGCTCAACGCGCGAGGCGCCGCCAAGAGGGGATGAAGGCTGGCTTTATGTGCCCCAATCACGCGGGTATAAGAAATCGTAGCCGATGGTGCGGTTGCTGAGCTTGGCAATCGGCGGCATCAGGCGCTTGAAATGAAATCGCTGCACCCGCTTGACCACAGCCCGAACGAAATTCTCGTCAAACCCCGCTGCCAGGCATTCCTGCGGAGAATAGCGTTCATCAACGAGCAGGTAGAGCAGGCGGTCCACCTCGGCGTAGGTAAAACCCAGTTCGTCTTCGTCCGTCTGCCCCACCCACAGATCGGCGGAGGGCGGTTTGGCAACAATCGCCTCGGGCACGCCAACTGCTCCGGCAAGCTGGCGCACCTGGGTTTTATAGAGGTCGCCCAGCGGGTTCAGGGCACAGGCTGAATCGCCGTAGAGGGTGGTGTAACCCAACAGAATCTCGGTCTTGTTACCCG
>MWTA01000086.1:1556-4822 GCA_002050125.1 Anaerolineae bacterium UTCFX2
GTTCCGACCACCAGCCCCTGAAACTCTTCAGACCGGTCGTAGAGAACGATCATGCGCAAGCGCGCCATCACGTTGCCGCGGCGCACCGTGTTCATCTCGGGGAAGCGCTCGAACAACGGATCAGCCGCCTCGCTGATCGGAACGGTCAACGCGCGCACGCCCAGCGCGTCGATGATCGTTTGGGCGTCATCGAGCGAATCCTGAGCGGACGTGCGATAGGGCATGCGCACCGCCAGGACGTTTTCAGCGCCAAGCGCTTCAGCCGCGAGAAAACAAGCGAGGGCTGAATCCAGCCCGCCGGAAAGCCCGATCACCGCGCGCTCAAAGCCGACCCGGGTGATCTCGCTGCGGATGAAGCCGGTCAGGATGGCGCGGGTTAGCTCGGTGTTGATCGTCAGGTCAATCTTTTCGGGTCCCATTCGCCACCTACGCAGTTCCTCGATCGTTCGCAGCCTGGCTTTGAGAAATTCGCTCCAACTCGCGGCGCACCAGGGCGATGCGTTCGTCCCGCAGCAGTGGCAGGCGCGCCCGCGTGCGGTGGAGCTGGCTCAGATCGACTTCGCACAGGGTAAGACCTTCTTTGCCATGCGGAGCTTTGACAAGCAGCGCCCCGTTGGGGTCGAACAGCGTCGAACCGCCCCAGAAATGCAGCCCGTCTTCGTAACCCACCCGGTTGGCATGCGCGACAAATACCGTGAACAGACCCGCGTACGTCCGGTTGATCTGTTCCACCCAGCCGGCTGATTCGAGCTGCGGTTCGACGCCCAACCCGTGCCCCGGTGAAGCCGACGTGAGGATCAACAACTCTGCTCCATCCAGCCAGAGCAAATAAGGCAAGGAGGCGTGCCAGAAATCCTCGCAGATCAGCACGCCGACGCGCCCAAAGCGGGTATCGAAGGCGCGCGCCGCCTCGCCCCAGGCGAAAAACCGCCCCTCGTCGAAGAGACCGTAGGTCGGTAAATAGACTTTGTGGTGCACGTGCCGCACCTGTCCGCCGGAGAGATAAGCCGCGGCGATGTAGAAGCGGCGGCGGCGGTCTTCGTCGACAAAGCCCACCACCAGGTCGAGATCGCCGCTCGCTTTCAAGAGCTGGCTGAAGATGGGGTCTTCCACCTCGGGTTGCAGCGCGACCTCGGCGGTCAGGTCCTGCAGTGCGTAACCCGTCAGCGAAAGCTCGGGGAAAACCAGCAAGTCAGCTCCCTCGCGGCGCGCCTGTTCGATGATCGTCAGGTGTTTCTCCAGGTTGGCGCGCACATCTCCCAGGCGCGGGCTGATTTGGGCAAGGGCAAGTTTGATTTTCATCGGCGGATAACGAGCTTAGACGGGCTTATGATACCACGCAGGACGCATTGCAGACAAATCAGATGGGTTCGGCTGGGAGAGGGGCGCGGGGATGTTGTATAATGTAGATAGATACTGGACAAAACCCAGCGGGGCAGTTTCTGATGGCTGCCTTTCATCGAACTGGATGATTCGGGATTTGAAAGGGAAAAACAAGCATGGATTTCCTGCAAGATCCTAATGTCGTTTACCTGCTGCTGGCGGGGGGATTGGTCGCCGCGGTAATTTCACTGGCTACGCCCGGAACCGGCTTCCTGGAAATCGGAGCGCTCTTTATTCTTGGCGTCGCAGGTTGGGGCATCGTCACCTATGATCTTCCAATCAACTGGTGGGCGCTTGTACTGTTGGGGGCAGGGGCGGCGCTGTTCTTCCTCTCGATCCGGCGCCAGCGGGCTCTCCCGCTGCTGGCAGCTTCAGTGCTCGCGATTGTGCTGGGCTCAGCGTTCTTGTTCAGCACCGGGACGTGGTACGCCCCCGCGGTCAATCCTCTGCTGGCATTTACCGTATCCGTCCTTTCCGGCGGATTCTTCTGGCTCGTTGGTCGCAAAGCGATCGAAGCCTTTCAGACGCTCCCGACCCACGACTTGAAAGGGTTGGTCGGTCTGATCGGAGAGGCGAAAAGCAGGATACACAACGATGGTTCGGTGCTTGTCAATAGCGAGCTTTGGAGCGCCTGGAGCGATCAGCCGATCCCGGATGGAATGCGCGTGCGCGTGGTGGGTCGGGAAGGTTTTTCGCTCAAAGTAGAACCCATCGAGCCGCAGCTAGCGGAAAAAAAGTCC
This sequence comes from Anaerolineae bacterium UTCFX2, assembly GCA_002050125.1. Taxonomy (GTDB): domain Bacteria; phylum Chloroflexota; class Anaerolineae; order Anaerolineales; family UBA4823; genus UTCFX2. The sequence goes on from MWTA01000086.1 coordinate 3,680, forward strand.
GAACAATAACCATCTGAACACAGGAGGCAAAACAAATTTATGGAAGGCTCAGCGCTTACCGCACTTTGTTTAATTGGAGGCGTTGTCGTGGTGGTGATCGCCTTCATCGCCAACGCCATTCGAATCGTGCCCGAATATTATCGCCTGGTGGTGTTTCGTTTGGGGCGCTGCGTGGGGGACCGCGGTCCCGGCTTGGTCATCCTGATCCCGTTTGTCGACCGGNNNTGCGGGTCGACCTGCGCGAGCAGGTGCGCGAAATCCCCCACCAGACCTCGATTACCAAAGACAACGCTTCGATTTCAATCGATTTCTTATGGTATTTCAAGGTCCTCAATCCGACCGAAAGCGTGCTGCAGGTCGGAAACTTCGAAGCCGCCGCGCAGGGCATGGCGACCACCACGTTGCGCGCCGTGATCGGCAGCATCACCCTGGACGAGGCGTTATCGGAGCGGGACCACATCAACAACATGCTGCGCACCAAGCTGGACGAGGTGACCGAACGCTGGGGGGTCAAGGTAACCAACGTCGAGATCCGCGAGATCATCCCGCCGCGCGAGATCCAAGACGCGATGAACCGCCAGATGTCGGCGGAACGCAACCGGCGCGCCGTGGTGACCGAATCGACCGGACAGCGTGAGGCTGCCATCAACGTGGCGGAGGGCGAGAAGCAAGCCGCCATCCTGCGGGCAGAGGGCGATAAGCAAAGCGTCATCCTGCGAGCGGAAGGCGAGCGGCAGTCGCAGCTTCTGCGGGCGGAAGGCTTTGCTAACGCGCTGACGCGCATCTACGAATCCGCCCAGGAGGTCGATCCAAAGACCATGACGCTCCAATACTTCGAGACGCTCAAGCAGATCGGTCTCAGCGCTTCGACCAAATATATTTTCCCAATGGAGTTCTCGAGCATGTTGGAGAGTTTCATCGCCAGCCGAAAGGAATAGCCGAACTGCGGCTGCTCAGATAAACCGCGATTGCAGCCGGCAGCATTTAGCGCTTATTGACCGGATTACGGGATGCGGTTGTCTTGATGGTGGAGAACTTAGAACAAACGCCAGCCGGACAGGTGGTGATCCAACCAGCCGGCTGGCGCGATTTGAACGCCGTGCGCAGCCTGGAAAAGGTGTGCTTTCCAAAAGACGCCTGGCC
>MWTA01000103.1 GCA_002050125.1 Anaerolineae bacterium UTCFX2
TGAATGCGATCACGGGCGCCCACTTGTGGGAATTCTCGGGCGCAAAAGCCGGCTACGACACCAATCCATTGGTGGTCGATGGCAGGGTGTTCGTCGGGAATCGCGACGGGTATATGTATGCCATCGGCGCGCACGGAACGCGCAATCAGGGTCAGTTGCTTTGGAAATTCCAAACGGCGGGACCGATCCATTTATCGGCTGCGTATAAGAATGGCGTGGTTTATTTCGCCTCGAATGACAATTACGCGTACGCGCTCCGAGCTTCGGACGGCGGTCTGGTCTGGGAATCTCAAAAGTTGCCGGGGGATGGCTATCATTCCTACTGGCCGGTCATTTATGGCGACCAGGTGATTTTTTCGGCTGCCCCTCCTTACCGAAACGATCTCGACCCTGGCACCCGCACGCTCAAATATCCGGATGGATCGCCAATCGACACCTATAACCGCGTTCAGATGAACGATATGTTTCCCCGAGATCCAGACGGCGCGCTGCTGGGACCTTACGGTCCGGCTCAGGATTGGTCGAACGGTCGGCGGGTGCTCGATGCCGCGCGGGTAGCCGAGTACCTGGAAAATAACCCAACCCCCGACCCTTTCAAACACAAACCCTGGCGCCGGACCGTGATCGTGTTGAACACTTCAAATGGGAGCGAATACACCTTCGATTCGGACGGGGACGGATTTACGGAGTACGCCCCCATTGTTCATTGGGGCACGAAATCGGGCAACCGCTACCCGCCGGTCGTGGGACCCGACAGCATGCTCTATTTCAACAGTCTGTTGGAGAAGTCTCCCGACCCGCAAGGGCAGGTGATGGCTTGGAGGCTGGGCACCAAATATCTGGCGCCGGTCGGCGCGCAAGGCGCTATCGTCGAACCGCAGGCTGTTTCGGTGGGCGGAAGCCTTATTTACCGCAATCTGTGTTGTGACCGCGTGGGAGATTTTTATGATATCTTCCGCCAGGTAACCCGCGGCGAGTTGTGGTCTTACAACCTCAGCACGATTGCGCCGGGATACGACCCGATGTGGACGATCCTGCCGGGCTGGCCCAGATTGAATGGATGGTACAAAGGCAACTCGAACAGCATCAACGGCATTTACCACAACCACGGAGACCAAAACCCAATCATCCCTTATGCTGGAAAGTTATACGTTCATCGCAGCAATACGGTGTTCGCTTTTGGGAAAGGCGCCGCGCGGGGCATATTGCCTTTATTGCAGGCAAACTCTGCGCCCAGCACCTCTGTCCCGCTGAGCAAAACGGATTTGAAGCAGCGCCTGGAAAGCGAAGTGGTAAAGATCATCCAGGCGGGGCATTTACGCCCTGGGTATTACAACAACGGTCAATTCTCAATGTATGCGGAGCTGGCGGATTATTTCGACAATCCGGGCGATACCCTTTACACGCTCTCGATTGCCTATCTCCATCTCTCTTCGGGGGTTCAGCAGCAGGTGCGCGCTTATCTGCAGCGGGAATACCAGGATTATTTCAACCCCGTGATGTACTCAACGATCGGCTGGGCAGACGGCGCCGCCCGTGAAGCCATGCCGTTGCCGCCGGATTTGCAGCCGGCGTTGAGCGCCAAACCCAAAAGGGAGCGCTCTCTCGGGTTTGCATGGGACTATCCTCAGCACAATTTCTACGCCATGTGGAAATATGTGCAGGTCTTTCCTGAACAGGCTGGAACCGCCTATCGCCTGGCGAAAAGTAAGCTCCAGGCGCCGATCCCCTCTTTTGCCACGGAGGATTACTTCAAGCAGCGACCGTTTGAACTGAACGCCTATATCGCCGGCTATGTCGGTTTCTTGAGGCTGCAAGAGCTGGCTGGGATGACCACAACCGATGCGCAGTTGCGCACAACAGTGACTAACGAGCTCAATCGGGCGTATGCGCTGCGCGTTCGTATCTTCAGTAAGGACACGTATTGGATCGAAAACGGTTACCACCGGCGCTCATTGAACGTTGCGCGCAACTTTATGATGCTGGTGCCTGAACTCGGGGATTATCTGCGCCAAAACGCGCTCGCGAAAGTGCAGGAGGCGGTCAATGAGTACGAATATGTTGCCCCATACTGGTTCGTCACCCGGTTCGAGTCGATGATGAACGAAGGCGTGATGTCGCCGCTCTATAACTATCCGGCATTGTTCCAGGCAAAAGCGCTGATCTTCGGCGCGTCCAGTTCGGAGCTGACCAAGTACATCGACGCCCCGGCGTTTGAACGCGGCGACCTGTTTCATATCCAGAACTTGGTTTATGCGATCGAAGCCCCTTAACCTGGGATAACCTGAGCCCTGGCGCCGATTATCTACGGCGCATCGCGCAATGCGCTATCGCAACCGCGCGGTGCGCCGAATTGTTTACCGCCAATCCACCGCGTCAACCAAACACATACCGGTAAATCGGGGGATGCTGGATGCGTTCCACGAGCTTCATAATGCCGAGCGGGATCAGCAGGGCGAGGCAGAACAGGGGAACCAGGATCAGCAAATAATACTGAAAGACCCCTGGAATGAAAGCCACCAACGTCACCACCAGCAGGTCTAAGACGATCAGGTTCATGAAGTAGATTCCGTACGCCCTTTTGCCGATGTTCTCAACCGTTTTTACCGCGGGGATGCGCCGGCGATCGAAAATTGGCGCCAGCAAGATAAAGAAAAAGGGAAACAGGTAATTCGCCAGCGGCAGGTGAACCAGTTCCAGGGAATCCAACAGCGCCAGAAAAAACGTGATCACAACCAGGGTTGCCAACACCCAGCGATAGCGCCGGACAGCCGGCAAATAATCAGCGGCATGTTGGGCGTAGAGCAGCCCCAGCGGAAAGTAGACTGCCCAATCTGCCAGCGTGCTGGCGAGGACGGGCGGCGTGAGATGGCTGAACCAGCCTGGAAAAGCGAACCCCAGCGTTCCCGGGTAGAGAATGTTGATCAGCAGAAGCTGCAGAACCCCGATGACCAGCGCCGGAATCCAACCCCATCTGCGGGTGGCAAACACCAAGAAGGGGGAGATTAAATAATAAAAGATCAGGAGAGGGATGAAGTTGAATGGATATCCCACAATGAGTTGTTTGATGCACTCTAACGGCGTGCAGGTCTGATGGTGAACCAGGAAGATTTCCAGGTAAAAAATCGATGACCAGAGGACATAGGGGATGACGATATTCTTGAGATTGACCCACACGATTCTATAGTTGGCTCTCAGATCGTCCTGGCGGGCAGCGTAAGAAAAAAAGCTGCCCGAAAGATAGAGAAAGATCGGCACCGCAAACGAGCCCAGACCCGAAAGGGAATACAGGATCCACCGCTCCCAGGGCGCCGCAGCCAGCGTAGCAGCCAGCCCGAGCGATTTGGGATAGACCGTTCCCATGTGGATGGTGTGGTTCAGGACAACCAGCAGGATGGCTATTCCGCGCAGCGCCGGGAATACCCGATTCATCTTGAAAGCTCCTTATTAGCAGGCGTGCTCCGCCCTTCTGACATCAGCTTGATTCAGAAATGTGAATGATTATTTCGGAACCGGGCAGCAGCCCCCCGCTGCCTGCTTTCGGTTCGTTTTTTTGGTATGCATTTATTTTTTTGACTTGCTTTTTCGAAGCGCCTTGCTGATACTCTCGAATCTTTTGTTTAACAGGCGAACCACCTTTATTGCTCATAAACATGATTTGAAGACCGGAGCCAACCAAATTATTGTAGATATGCCAAAAAACGATAAGAGGTGAATTCTAGATTCCGCCACATTCCAACCTCTAGTGGTTTTTTCTCGATGGGCAGGACAGGTCCGGAGATCCGATGTGGGGAGATACGCGGGCCCTTATTTGTGGGTCTTGGAAACCCCTGCCCATTTGTTAAAGGAATAGGATTATAACATAGCCAGTTTGAATGCTCTTATCTTTTTTCTAGAAATTTCGAACGGTCAGCCGGGATGCGCCAGATATATGGGCTGTATAAAACAAAAAACCCCTATATATGGCGGATCGTGGCAAATATCTTAAGCGTCCACCAAAGATGAGACAATTTCAGTCAATCGAGATTGGGAAATGCGCGCCGTAATATGAATATTACCTGATGCAGCGCCAGCGCGAGTATTTCACTTGCGTGGGCTCGCCACGGTTAACCGGCGGCGGGAAACAGGGCGTTACAGTGATGCGAATATTCCTCACCGCCATCAAGGTCACAGGATCTCTAGATGGACATTGATGACCGGTTGCAGGATCGGCTTCGAGGTAATAATACAGGCGCATCTTATAGACGGCTTTGGGGATCGTGAACGTTTTGTCTAAAATTGTATGGGGTTCGTTTGCGGGAACGATGAGGTAATAAAATAACGAATTGTCGGACGTGATCAGTCTGAGCGCGACCTGCTGCCCCGACTTGTTGCGGATCGTCAGGGTCATCAACTCGCTTCCCTTGGCGCCGATGAGCGATGCCGCGAGGAGGATAATGATCAGGTAGTGCAGCTTTGTGCTGCTAAAAAAATGCATCGAACCCTCGAATCGATGGTTGCACCAATATTATATATCAATTGCTGAGGAATCGCACCCAAAGATTATTAAGAACGCCCCTGACTGCTGCTTTCGAGAAAAACCTGGCCCACGCAGGATTTTCAGAAGCCAAGTTGAAATTCTGGGATGACAGTCCTATTTACTTGGAAGGGCGGGCTTGATAGAATTTCAATATGAAAAACGTCGTTAGCATGCGTTTGCGCGGGTGGCTTGCCCGCTTGCTGCCGCTGATCGTCAGTCTGACGCTGATCGCGGCGGATCCGCTGCCGCCTGTGGCGCCTAACCAGCCGGGGACGGTGTATCTGCCGTTTGTTTCGATTTATAAGGCGAACCGGCAGGTCAACGTACCCTACTTCACCGATTTCGACATCACCGCAAGTCGTTTCAAGGATATGGCAATCTTCTGGTTCGGGCGCGTGACGCCGAGCGAGAATTACACCGACGTGCGGATCGCCTACAACCAGGAGGCGCTTTGGGTTTATCTGGCAGTTTTCGACCGGCGGCTCTGGTTCGATCAGACGCCGGCGGCGGATGACCTGGCAAACTGGGATGCAGCCAGCCTGTATCTAGACCTGTCCCCTACGACCAGCAGCCAGCCGGGTCCGCAGTCGTACCATTTCCTGGCGCAGTTCACGCCCTTTTCCGAGGCGGCGCAGCGTGCAAACTATCAGCGCGCTTTTCGGGGAAACAGCGGGACCTGGCAGCCAGCCAGTCTGAATTTCAGCACAATCAGCGGCTGGCGCGGCGATGCAGCCAATAACGATCAAGACGATCGCGGCTGGACGATGACTTTTATCATTCCCTTCGCGAGCCTGGGGTTCAACCCGGACAGCTCGCCGCCGCCGGCTTCGCTTTGGCGGATCGGGCTGCGGGTGATGGACCGCGACAGCGCATCCGGCGCCATGGAACCCGCCCATTTTTGGCCCGAGAATTTCTCGCCCAGCCAGCCCGGCTCCTGGGGCATTGCCCATTTCGGCTTGCCGTCCTATACCCCTCCAACTTCCACCCCGGGCGGGGTCGTGGTCATCCGCCAGGGCTTGAACGGAGCAGTGGTGCAAGACGCCTCTGTTGGGGGTTATGCGGTGTGCGGCGAAGGCGCGGATTTCTTCCGCGAGTGGGGCGACAAAACGGAGCGTTTCTACAACCCCGACGCGGCGGATTACAACGTCCAGAACCAGGGCGACGTGGCTGACTGGCCCTGTTTTTCCAAGATTTATCTGCGTTTTCCGCTTGGCGCGGCGCCTAAGGGGAAAGTGATCCGCCAGGCGAAGCTGTATCTGCACCAGTTTGGGCAGGCTGGCGCACCCGGGCAGGCGTTCGCTTCGAACATCCAGGTGTTCACAGTAAGCCCGGAATGGACTGACGCCGCGCTGACCTGGAACAACGCGCCGCTGGCAGAGGAGAACGTGAGCCAGGCGCGGGTGGATGCGTTGGCGGGCTTTTCGGGCTGGCCCGGCGTACCGCGCGAATGGGATCTCACGTATGCCGTCGCAAAAGCTTACCGCGCCGGCATATCTCAACTCAACCTGGCTCTGTATTCGGCAGATGGCGCTTATCATTCGGGCAAATACTTTGTGTCCTCGGATGTCGGCGACTGGAACGCGGTCGGTCGCCCGACCCTCGAAATCACCTGGGGAGACCCGTAGAAAAATGCCGCCCCTGGGGTTGAAGAGAATTCAGAGTTAGCAGTTCTTAGCGGTCTGCGGCGGTTAGTCAAGATTGCCGGCTGGTCAATCCCGCCGGCTTTGCATTTGCGGATCGCGCTCGGGCAACGATCCCGAAACTGCATGATTGCAATCAGATCGGTCGCTGGTTCCGAAATGTGATAATATTGGCTAGACAATTGATTGTGAAGGGATGCAATGCGGAAGAATAATCGTTTGCATCGTCCAGATACACGAACCTTTATTTTTCAGTTGACCGCGGCAATTGTCGCCGGTTTTTTAAAATACGTGTTTCCGGTTTTGACCAATCCGGAAGACGAAGAGGCGCGCAGGTTGTTCTATCAGATCAACCTGCGTTATAAGAATAATTCCAACATTTTCGCATCGTAAGAGGAGGATCATATGACAGCAACAAAAAGCCGGCCCTTTGGGGTCACAATCCTGGCGATTGGATCAGCGTTTCTGGCGTTTATGGCGGTGATTCATACTTTGCAAGCTCTGCGCATCTTGCCGTTCTTCATCGGCCCGGCATCGTTTGGGGCTTTCAGCCTGTTCAATGCCATCATGTGGGGGCTGATGGTGTGGGTCTACCTCTGGCTCACGCGGATGCTGCTGGACATGGATCCACAGGCGTGGCTGTTCCTGGCGGTGATCACGGTCTTCAACTTGATTCTGGATTTCATGATGATGCTCGGCGCGGCAAGTTGGTCGGATGTCAGTATCAGCTTCATTGTAAATGCGCTGATACTGATCTATATCATGCTGCCGGGTGTGCGTCATGCGTTTGGTCAGCGCTAAGCCTGGAATGCCATTGCGCGAAGAGAGACAGAATTGACTGCAGAGGCGATAACATTTCAAACAAAGGAACACCCATGGTGGCTCATTCTCATGGGTGGAATATTGAACCTCGTCATTGGATTGCTGCTGATCACCACGCCGGTTAAAACGGTGGTCGCGCTGGTCGTAGCGCTGGGCGTCTACTGGCTGATTGCAGGCGTTTTCACGCTGGTCGGGATGTTTGTTGACCACTCCGCCTGGGGTTGGAAGCTCTTCATTGGCTTAATTCAAATCATTGCCGGATTCCTGATCCTGCGCTATCCGCTTGTAGCGGCGGTTCAGATCCCGCAGACGATCTTAATTTTGGTCGCGCTGGGCGGCATTCTGGTTGGAACGATCTTCCTGGTGACGGCGTTTCAAGGCGGCGGGGTAAGCGCGGGCATCTTAGGTGTGATCAGCCTGCTTTTCGGCAGCATCTTGCTGGCTAACCACTGGAGGCTGGCGGCAATCGTTGGGCTGGTCTGGTTTGCGGCGATCTTGGCAATTGTCGGCGGGGTCGCCCAAACCTTCCAGGCGTTTCGAAAGCGTCGCAGTTAACTCGCTGATTGGCAGTCAGCTTGGGTTTCTTCGATAGAATGCCGCCTGACGTATGGAGGCGAACGCCGCTGACGATCAGGCGGCATTCTTCGAATTACCTAAAGATTGGTTCAAATACCTTGCCTTGCGACCACAAGGCAAGGTAATCAACATGCGGCTTTTTCTGGAGGAGCTTTACAAAGCCTGGATCAACGAACGACCGTCGCAGTATGCGGCTGCGCTGGCGTATTTCAGCATTTTTTCGTTTGCCCCGGTGATCTATGTCGCATATATCGTAGCGGGAATTTTTGTGCGCCAGATCTCGGTCGATCAGATCCGGTTTGAAGCGATTGCAGAAATTCTGGGTCCAGGGGCTGCTGACTACCTGGAAAACGCCGTCCGATCTTTAGGGAATACGACTTCGTCTGGATCGTGGCTTGTATCAGTGATTGGTTTCCTGGTGCTGCTCTATGCGGCTTCGGGTTTGTTCTTCCAGCTTCAATTCGTACTGAACAAGATCTTTCAAGCTCCACTCCCCGAACAGGGCGGAACATTGCGGCTGATTCGCCAGCGCTTGTTCGCGTTTCTGGGGGTGGTCGGACTGGGGCTTTTTCTGGCAATCTCGGCGGTGGCTGGCATCCTCTTTTCTATTCTAGATCGCTGGATCAGCCCGGAACGGGCGCTGCCAGATTTCGATATTGTGTTAAATTTCCTTTCGGTCGCAATTGTGTTTTCTTTGATTTATAAATTCTTACCAGAAGTCAAAATGAAGTGGCGCAATGTGTTGCCGGGAGGGCTGATCGCAGCCACCCTGATCACGATTGGCGAGAAGCTGATGAGCGTTTTTCTGGCTGCAACCCGGTCAACCTCCGCGATTGAAGCGGCAAGCGCATTTGCCATAATTCTGGTTTCTTTCTATTATGCCGCGCTGATCTTCTTGCTGGGAGCGCTGTTTATCCGCATCTATAGCGGGGTTTCGTACCGAGGAAACTCTGCTATTGAAAAGAAGCCAGCCAGCCAGGGCTGATAGGCTGATTAATCATAGAACTGGAAAGGTCTTGTACAGGATGAGTGATTTCAGTGGAAGAACCTTCGGGCAATACCAGTTGCTCGAATTGATCGATGATATGGGGGAGACCCTGGTCTATAAAAGCTTCCAACCCAATATGAATCGCTATGCAGTTGTGAAGGTGCTGAAACCCGGTTCGGCGCGCCATTTGCACCTGGTACAGAAGTTTCGCCAGGCGGGAGAATTAGCAGCCCGGCTACAGCATTCAAACATCCTGCCGGTTTACGATTCGGGCGTACAAGAGGGGCTATACTACCGGGCGATGGCGCTGGCAGAAGGCGGCGCGCTGCGCGACCGGCTGACGTTCTATCGAGATCCCACGCGGGCGCTGGAATTGCTCAACCAGCTCGTCAGCCCCTTAGAATATCTTCATAATCAAGGGATCATTCACGGTAATCTGAAACCATCCAACATCTTATTTGACGCACAGTCACGCCCCCTGCTGGTCGATTTCGGGGTGGTTCAAGCACCCGGGCAGGTTCAAAACGCGTATCTGAGCCCCGAACAGGTCCAGGGCGGCGTAGTGGATCGGCGCACGGATGTATACGCCCTGGGGGTCATTCTATATGAGATGTTGGTCAGCGAGCCGCCTCCCCCCGGAATGATCGTCAGCCCGCGCGCCAGGAGAGGCGATTTGCCCCAAGCGGTTGAGCGCGTGGTGCTCAAAGCGATCGCACAAAACCCAGAGGCGCGTTTTCAGAGCCCGGCTGAGCTGCGAAACGCGCTTGCCGAAGCGCTTCAGCCAATTTTGCAGGCGCCGCCACCGCCTCCGCCGCCGCAGATGGCATATTATCCGCCGCCGGAGCCGCCAGCGAAGAGCACGAATTGGCTGGCGATTGTCTTGGGGGGCGCGCTGATTGTGGCGCTGTTCGCCTGTCTTCTGGTAGGCGGGCTGAGCTTGCTGCCAAAGATTATGGGCGGCACCCCTACTCCAACGATCCTCGGCGCTTTTCCTCTGCCGCCTACCCAGCCGGTGCTGCCCACCCAGCCGGCGCTGCCCACTCAGCCGCTGCTACCTACCTATCCGCCCGTCGAGCCGCCGCCCACCCAGCCGCCCGTCGAGC
>MWTA01000031.1 GCA_002050125.1 Anaerolineae bacterium UTCFX2
GCGGTGATGGGCGCCGAAGGGGCAGTGAACATCCTGTATCGTTCTGAGCTAAAAAATGTGGACGATCCCGAGGAGCGCCGCAACGAGCTGGTGGAAGATTACGAAACCCGCTTCAACAATCCGTATGTCGCGGCGGCGCGCGGTTTGATCGACGATGTCATCGAGCCGCGGGACACCCGCCGGGCGCTGATCCGAGGTCTGGAGCTTACATTGTCGAAGCGCGAGCGTCACCTCCCTAAAAAACATGGCATTTCACCCATGTAGGCGAATCGAGGGTTTATGTTTACTAAGATCTTAATCGCCAACCGAGGCGAGATTGCAGTTCGCATCATTCGCACCTGCCGCGAGATGGGAATCCAGACGGTGGCGCTCTATCAATCCCCGGACCGTGATTCACTCCATGTGCGCATGGCGGATGAATGCGTTTTATTGGATGCGCCAGATGGTTTTTTGGACCAGGATGCGATCCTTCAAATCGCAGTCGAGAAAAGGGTGGATGCGCTGCATCCGGGGGTGGGATTTCTAACCGAGCGGGATGATTTTATTGCGCGTTGTGAGCAAGCCGGAATTAAGTTTATTGGGCCCCCCGCCAGAATTGTCAGCCACATGCGCCACAAGCTCGAGGTAGTTGAGAGCGCCAGCCGGGCGGGCTTCCCTACCGTCCCGCGTTCCGATTGTGTGGTCAACGAGAAGGATATCGCGGCGGTTGGAAAAGAAGCTCAGCGCCTGGGCTATCCAGTCATTGTTAAATCTTGCCGGGGCGGGCGGGGTCGGGGGTCGCGACTGGTGATGACGCCCGACCGGTTGGGTTCAGCCGTTCGCCGGGCGCAGGCTGAGGCGCTAACGATTTATGGGGACCGGCAGGTCTATCTGGAAAAGGCGATTTTACCGGCGCACCAGATCGGCGTTCAGATCCTTGCGGACAATCAGGGCAAAATGATCCACCTGGGCGAACGTGAAGGTTCACTCTTGTCCGGCAATCAAAAAATCGTGGAGGAGGCGCCGTCGCCCTGTCTTTCCTCTGCGCTGCGGGAAGAGATCTGGCGGGCTGCGCTGGAGCTTGCCGCGCTTTTCGAATTCGAAAATGTGGGCACAGTCGAATTTCTACTCGATGAGCGCGGGAATTTCTTCTTCACCGAGATCAAGCCGCGCATTCAAATCGAACACTCGCTGAGCGAGATGCTGTCGCGCCTGGATATCGTGAAAGAACAAATCCGGCTGGCTGCTGGCGAACCGATCGGGATGACGCAATCCGATGTGCATTTGCTGGGATGGGCAATGCAATGCCGCATCAGCGCGGAGGATCCCCGGAAGCAATATCTGCCTAGCCCGGGTTATCTACAAAGCCTGCATTTGCCGGGCGGGTCGGATGTGCGGGTTGATACTTATCTATTTAACGGCTGTGTGGTTCCAATCGAATATGACCCTCTGATTGCCAAGCTGCTCGTTTGGGGCAAGGATCGCGAAAGCTGCCGGTTGCGGCTGAGCCGCGCCCTGGATGAAACTCGCTTTTTGGGGATATCGACCAACCTCTCGCTCGTCCGCCGGGCTGTGGAGCAGCCGCCTTTTGTAGCGGGGAATTATTCTACCGAGTCCTCGCCGGCATTGTCCGTAGAGGACACCGCTGATGAGTTATTGTTGCGGGATCTGGCAATCGCGGCCGCCATTGCATACTGGCGCCGCCGTTCCTCCTTTCAGCCGGAACTGCCGGACCGCCTCTTGAGTGGATGGCATCGTGACAGCCGCCGATTGCCCTCCTAGAAAGAGAGTGTCGAATTGAAAAAGCTGACTGTTCAGGTAGATGGCGGTTTGTTTGAAATCGGCTTGGGGATTCAGCCTGCTCATGCCGCCGATCTGGTTGTCGAGGTGGATGGTCGGAAGATTCACGTCCAGTCTCCTAACGGGAGCGCGCGGGACGCCGCTTCGGAGTGGTTTATCATCGAGGGGCGCCCAGTCGAGATTTCTATTGACGAAGGATTTGGCTGGATAGAAACGCGTTGGGGGACGTTTCCGCTTAGAATCCTGGATCAAACCAGGGCATCTGCCCCTCCACATGTCGGAGATGGCAGGGTAAAGGCGCCCATCCCTGGGCAGGTCACGCATGTGGCAGTGAGGCAGGGTGAAGATGTCCATGCCGGGCAGCCGCTGCTGGTTCTGGAAGCGATGAAAATGGAGAACGAGATTCGCGCCCCAAAACCTGGCACAGTCGCGCTGGTCAACGTCAAGCCGGGACAGCGCGTGGCGCTCAACGAGTTGCTGCTCGAAATTCAATGAAGCTGCAACTCGTGGTATAGTGAAGTTTATGAGCGACCCTCAGCTACATTTGCGCCAAATAGTGGGCGAAAAAGCCATCAGCCTGGTTCACGACGGCATGGCGCTGGGCGTCGGCACTGGACGAACAGTATCTTTCTTTATCGATTGTTTAGGCAAGAAATATCAGGCAGACGAACTTAAAGATATCCGGACGGTCCCAACATCCGAACAGAGCGCCGCAAAACTGCGCAGCTATGGCATCCCGATTGTCAGCCTGGCGGAAGTGCCCGCGCTCGATTTGGCGATCGACAGCGCCGACGAGGTGGACCCGAACCTCAATCTCATCAAGGGTTTGGGGAGAGCCTTGCTGCGCGAGAAAGTGGTCGAGATCCACGCCCAAGAGCTGGTTATCATCGTCGACGAGAGCAAATTGGTCAAGCGGCTGGGAGAAAACGGTCCTCTGCCAATCGAGATTCTCCCTTTTGAGGCGCACAGTCACGTTCGCTGGTTGAATTCTTTGGGCTGCCGGGCAGAACTGTGGTTAGAGCCGGACGGCTCGCCGGCGCTGACCGACAACGGAAATTATCTGGCGCGCGCCTGGTTCGCGGGCGGCATTCCAGACGTCTACGCGTTGAATCGCGTGCTTAACGACCGTCCGGGCATACTTGAACATGGTTTGTTTCTCGACATGGCAGCCCGCGTGATCGTCGCCGGCGAAGATGGAATTCGGACTTTGGAGCGCAGAAATGACCGTTAAGATCGCCCCGTCCATTCTTTCGGCTGATTTCTCCCGGCTGGGCGAGCAGGTGCAGGAAGCGATTGCAGCCGGCGCCGAGTACATTCATGTCGATATTATGGATGGTCATTTTGTGCCAAACCTGACCATCGGTCCGCCGATTGTGCGCGCCCTCAAGCCCCTGACCCAAGCCGCGGGCGTGCTGTTGGACACTCACTTGATGATCGAGCAGCCCGAACGGCTGATCCCCGACTTTGCCGAAGCTGGCGCAGATCAAATCACCGTCCACGTCGAGACCTGCCCGCACTTACACCGCACCATTCAGCAGATTAAGTCGCTGAGTGTGCGGGCGGGGGTGACGCTTAACCCGGCGACGCCGCTGGAAACCCTGAGTGAAATCCTGCCCTTTGTGGATCTAGTGCTGATTATGTCCGTCAACCCGGGTTTTGGCGGGCAGGCTTATATCCCAACCATGACGGACAAGATTCGGCGGCTGCGGGATTACCTGAACGAACGGCAGCTCGCTCGGGTCGAAATCGAGGTCGATGGCGGGATCGATGTCGAAAATGCCGCCGAGGTCGTCAATGCGGGAGCCACAATTCTGGTTTCTGGTTCGCATATTTTTAATAAATACCAGAGCGTCTTAGCCAATATTGTGGCTTTGCGCGCCGCCGCGTCCCGCGAGGCTTGAACCGGCTTACGTCAATTGTCGCAGTCGATGCAATATCAACGGATAACATTTGACCGAATTTCTTCGAATTGTCTCTGATCTAGTTGCGATTTACCCCTTGATCGGTATAATTGTTTTTGAGATCGCCCAAATACGCCAAAATCTAACCCATTGATGAGGATTGATGATAAAACACACCAAACCTTTGTTTGACGTGCGCTTGATAGTAGTTTCTCTTATTGTGCTCAGTATGTTAACCGCCTGTTCAGCGGGGAGCGAATCGGCAAATCAGTCTCAAAAAAATTCACAACCTGCCATGGCAGCCTCCAACAGTTTTTCCGCGCAAGTTCCCAAAGTTGGGGAACGGGCGCAAAAGGGGGCGGCGGAACCCGCCGCTCAGGCGGAACCCGCCCCAGCAAAGGTTCTCGAAAACTTGCCATTGGACCCCGAACAGCCGCTGGCGGCTGGGTTAGTCGAATCAGCGCCTGCTATCGTTAACGAACTCCAGAATGTCGTCCCTCCGACTATAGATCTGTCGCTGGCGATCGATCCTCAGGTCGGTTTCCGCGCCCCCGATTTTTCTCTGTCGGCGGTGGACGGACAGACGTATCGCCTGAGCGACCTGTTGGGCAGGAATATCATCGTCAATTATTGGGCGACCTGGTGTGTTCCCTGCAAACAGGAACTGCCCATCCTGGAAAAGCTGCACCGCGAATACGGTCAGAAAGGTGTGTTCTTCGTCTCGGTCAACGCGCTGGATCAGGACAGCCTGGATAAAGTGCAGGCTGCCATTTTGGAGTTTGGTATGACTTTCCCGGTGCTGCTGGATCAGGAGCGCGCTTTTGCCAATAATTACCGCGCGATGTTCTTCCCAACCACTTTCCTGATCGATAACAGCGGCGTGATCCGCGAAATCAGCCTGGGCGACAACACCGAAGCCGAGTTGCGCACCAGCCTGGAAAAACTTCTGGCAGGCAACTTCTAGCAAGATTGTTAAGGTTCTCAGGTTGAATTGTAGAATCTCAGATGAAGACTTACAATCGGATCGTAATCTGCGGTCGGCCGGGTCATTTTCGTGACAGCCTGGCTGCGGTGCTTAAGACGCTGCCCAGGAGCGAATTGTTCCTTGTTGACAGCCTGGACCCAGCCAGTTTGGACCAATTTTCAGGTTCTGATCTCACGCTCATCTTAGCCGATTTGTACCCGGTCAGCGCAGCCACTGGCAGCCGGCTGGACTTGGTCAAGCAAAGCTGCCCGGACATGCTAAGCATTGCGCTGGTGGATAATCCACAGCAATCTAGGGCTGCCCTGGCGATGGGTGTGGATTACACGCTGGCGCGCAGCGCGTCTGCGGGTGAGCTGCTGGCAGCCATCCAACACCTTACCCAACGAGCTGCGCCGATGACCTCGTTCCAATCGAGCAATCTGCATTTCGTCTTTAGCGGCTGAAAGGCTCCGGCTTGAAAAAGCCGCGGGCGTGGATATCAAACGCAGCAATCCACGTAACGAAAAATGCCGCGAGCAAGAACTCATGGCATTTTTTGAATCTACATAGATGTAAATCAGCGCCGGTAAGCGGGGACGTAGAACGGACGCTTGATCGTTTTGGCTTTCACCGGTTTCCCGCGGATCTCAATCTCGATCTCGACGCCGACCTTGGCAAGTTCGCTTTTCACCAGCGCCATGCCGAGATAGCGATTTGTGGTCGGGGAGAACATTCCGGAGGTTACATGACCGACCTCGACGCCCTCGTGAAGCACGCGATAATGCTCGCGCGGGACCCCCCGTTCGACCATTTCGAAACCGACCAGCAGCTGCGGCGGGCCTTCGAGCTTCTGCTTTAAGAGCGCCTCTCTTCCCGAAAATGGCTTGTCAAGGCTCAATGCAAAACCCAATCGAGCTTCGAGCGGCGTGATCGCCGCGCTGATCTCGTGACCGTAAAGCGGCATTGAGGCTTCGAAGCGCAGGC
The DNA here is from genome assembly GCA_002050125.1 of Anaerolineae bacterium UTCFX2. Taxonomy (GTDB): domain Bacteria; phylum Chloroflexota; class Anaerolineae; order Anaerolineales; family UBA4823; genus UTCFX2. Next base: position 5,629 of record MWTA01000031.1, read on the forward strand.
TGTCGCGCGCCGCCAGCCCGATGGGAAGCACGCCTTCTGCCTCGCCGGCTTTTAAGATCCCCTCCCATACCTGCACTGCCGATTTGGCGGGTAAGAACAGTTCGAAACCGTCTTCTCCGGTATAACCGGTGCGTCCCAACAAGACTGGCACGTCATTGAACAGTTTAGTCTGCACCGCGGTGAAACGCTGAACCGCGTTCAGATCCGCCTCTGCTAATCGATCGAGAATTTCAGTGGCTTTGGGTCCCTGGAAAGCCAGCATGTAGGTCTCATCTGAGATATCGTCCACCTGTACGTCGAACCCTCTGGCGTGCATGTTGAGCCAGGTGAAGTCCTTCTCCCGATTGGAGGCGTTGACCGCCAGGAACAATTTGAACCCGAATTCGGGATCCGGCAGCTTGTACACAAACAAATCGTCGATACAGGTGCCGTCTTGATAGCAAAGAATCGCGTAATGGGCTTCGTGCATATTTATCAATCCCACATCATAGGAGACCATTTGATTGACAAAAGCCTCAGCGTCTGAGCCGCGCACTTCGATTTGCCCCATATGGTCGATATCGAAAAGACCGGCAGCCTGGCGCGTCGCGTGATGTTCCTGGGTGGGTCCGGTTGCATATTGAACGGGCATTTCCCACCCGGCAAACGGGACGATTCTGCCTCCATGATTGAGGTGCCATTCATACAGGTGCGTCCGTTTCAGAGTTTCGGTCATTTTTATCTCCTGATCGTCTAAATATTTGGATGATAGATGGTGAAAAAGAAAGTGGCTCCCAGACCCGGTTCCGCTTCCGCCCAAATTTTTCCATTGTGCTGGGTAACAATTTTTTGAGCGATTGCCAGCCCCAATCCGGGCCCAGGGTATTCGTGCTGACCATGCAGCTTCTGGAATGGTAGAAATAGCTTGTCTTGATAGGACATCTGAAACCCTGCGCCATTGTCGCGCAGGAAATACACCCTTTCGCCTGCTTTTTCAAACTCGTTGAACTCGATGTCGGCTTCGGGTTGCAGGGAAGTAAACTTGAACGAATTGTCGATCAAGCACGTCAGCAATTGGGTCATCAAGCTGCGATCCGCCTGGGTTACGAAGCCGGGTGCAATTTTGAAATGGACGTTCCGTTCGGGGTGCTTCAGTTGAAATTCATGGGCGATTTCGGCGGCAAGCTCGCTCAGATCGATTGGCTCAATCAACAGGTCTGTTCGACCAATCCGGTAGAGCTTTAGCAGACCGTCGATCATATCCGAAAGGTTGTGCGAAGATTCGTGAATGTATTTCAGATAGGCTTTTGCCAGTGGATCTAGTTTCCCACCGTAATCGTCGATGAGAGCCTGGCTGTACCCCTCGATGCCGCGCAGCGGCGCGCGTAGGTCATGCGAGAGGAAACGCAACAACGCGTCCAACTCGCTTTGAGAAAGTGAACCGGGATTCTGATTCTCCTCAGGACCTGCAAACCCGCTCATATCTAATCGCCGTGAAGTAATTACTAAGGCTGGATAATGGATGGAATTGCACTAATCTAGTATACAGACATCTGCGACTTTTAAGCAATAGAAGAATGCATGAAAATCTATGGATAATCATCCTGTTAGCAGGATAAAAGTGCGCTGGAATCTGCACCGTTATTCTGCTTCTGTGCAAATTTCCACAGGCATGCTATAATTCGCACCCAATCGAAATGATGGGAATGGGTGAGTCTGTCGGTTAACTATCCAGTCGCCCCACGCAAGCTTGCGTCGGGCGATTTCCTTGATATCGAGGAGGAGTGTCATGTATAAAACGCATACCTGCGGAGAATTGCACCGTTCGCACGTCGGACAGCAGGTTGAACTGGCGGGGTGGGTGCATCGCCGTCGCGACCATGGCGGGATCACCTTTGTCGATCTGCGCGATCGGTTTGGGATTGTCCAGATCGTGGCTGACCCGACCGTCTCTCCACAAGCGCATCGAGAGCTGGAGGAGGTCCGCAACGAATGGGTCATCCAGGCTAAAGGGATTGTGCGCCGCCGCCCAACCGGGTCCGAGAACCCCAATCTTGCGACGGGCGAGATCGAGGTAGAAGTATCTGAAATCCGGATCTTGAACCCAGCCAAGACGCCTCCTTTTTCGATAAACAAGGACGAAGAGGTTGATGAGAACACGCGTTTGCGCTACCGGTATCTGGATTTGCGCCGCGAGCAGATGAGCCGCAACATCCTGCTGCGGCACCAGGTCGTGAAATTTATTCGCGATTTCCTGACCGAACACGGCTTCATTGAGGTTGAAACGCCTATTCTTTTCAAAACAACGCCAGAGGGCGCCCGCGATTATCTGGTGCCGTCGCGCTTACATGCGGGCGAGTTCTATGCTTTGCCGCAATCGCCTCAGCAGCTTAAACAGTTGTTGATGGTTGCCGGCGTCGAGCGCTATTACCAGATTGCACGCTGTTTCAGGGATGAGGATCAGCGTGGGGATCGCCAGCCGGAGTTCACCCAGTTGGATTTAGAGATGTCCTTTGTGGAGCGCGAAGATATTATGGCGCTCGTTGAAGAGTTATTCACTAAATTGGTGGCAGAGGTCGCCCCGAGAAAACGACTGTTTGCCAGCCCCTGGCCGCGGTTGACGTACCGCGAGGCGCTGGAACGGTTTGGCAAAGACAACCCCGACCTGCGCTATGACCTCGAATTGAAAAATGTGCGCGACCTGATTGAAGGCAGCGGTTTTAAGGTCTTCGAAGCCGCCATTGCGCAAGGCGGCGATGTGCGCGGGCTAAACGCAAAAGGCTGCGCCGACTACACGCGCAAGCAGATCGATGAACTGACGGAATATGCGAAGAATTTTGGCGCCAAGGGCTTGGCGTACATCGCCTTGCCGAAAGACCAGGAGATGCGCTCGACCTTTGCCAAATTCCTCTCGCCCGAGTTGCTGCAGGCGCTGATGGATCGAATGGGCGCGGAACCGGGCGATCTGCTGCTGTTTGTGGCGGATGCGCCGGCGGTGGTTTTCGAAACACTGGCGCGCCTGCGGGTGCTGTTAGCCGAGCGGTTGAAACTGGCAGATCCGAACCTGCTGGCGTTTTGTTGGGTGATCGACTTCCCATTCTTGAACTGGTCGGAAGAGGAGCAGCGTTGGGATCCCAGTCACCACTTGTTCACCTCGCCCATGCTGGAGGATGTTCCGCTGCTGGACAGCGACCCAGGCAAAGCGCGCGGACAACAATACGATATGGTTTTGAACGACTATGAAGTGGGCGGAGGCTCGATCCGGATCCATGACCGCCAGCTTCAGGAGAAGGTCTTTGGGTTGATCGGACTGGAGCCGGATGTGGCGCGCGAGCGATTCGGACACATGTTGGAGGCGTTCGAATATGGCACACCGCCCCATGGCGGCATCGCCCCGGGCATCGACCGCATTTGCATGATCCTGGCTGGCGAGCCCAACATTCGTGAAGTGATCGCGTTCCCGAAAAACCAAGCCGCGCGCGACGTCATGGCTGACGCCCCCTCGCCGGTCGAGCTCAAGCAGCTTGAAGACCTGCACATCCAGGTGGCGCTCCCCGCGGATTGATTTTGGATGGCTTGTATTGAGGTTTCGCCAAATCTCTAATGATAATCACCTACTCTAAAAATTCCTTTTATGGTATAAGATAGATACCCTGCCGTGCGCGTGATGCCGCACTACCGGTTCTGAGCCAACAATTTTTTCTCGGGTCTCAATCTTCAAATTGTGACGCGATAGGCTAGAGCCAAGGCGAAGCTCTTGAGGCGAGACCCAACCTGCGAAGGCAGGTTCAGAACTTGGCAGCACACGGCTCGGTGGGGTTCAGGCAATGATTTAGTCGTAATAAAGTGCAGCGCCTCTCGGTTCATCAGAGAGGCGCTGCACTTTTATTTTATACGAAGCTTATCCGACGCGTTCGACCTAGAACAAAACCGTCGCAAGTTCGGTGCGGTATTCGCGCACGACTGGATCTTCATCCCCTAAAAGCTCGAGCAAAGCGAGAAAGACCAATCTGGCTTTGCCGTCTTTGAAGCGTTTGTCCTCGCGCAGGATATCCAGCAAGCCATCCATGGCAGCCTCGTAATTGCTGCGCAAAACCAGCTTAAGCGCCCGCTGGTACGCCATCTCGAGCGGCGGGGCGTCGAGAGCGGTCTCGCCAGATTGCAGCAGATGGATTTCTTGCACTAAGGGCAGCAAGGATTGCGCGGCGCTGTATTCTTTGCTGGCTGGAATCCGCTGCAGGATTTCATCGCTCTCATCGATTTCTGCCGAAAAAATCAGGCTCTTTGCCAGTCCAAGCAGGGCTTGTGGATGATCGGGAAGCTCCTTGAGTACTTCTCGGAAGACCATCTCCGCTTGTTTGAATTGGCGCAATTGCAGCAAGCTCTGCCCTTTTTCAAGCGCCAGGTCGCTCTTGGTGGGAGCAATGGAATGCAGGAATTCACGCAGGCGCGGTTCCGGCTGCACGCCGACAAACTCGGCGACCATTTTCCCGTCTCGAAAAGCCTTGACTGCCGGGATACCGTGAACGCCATAGCGGATCGCCAGATTTTGATTTTCATCGACGTTCAATTTTGCCAGCCGGAAACTTCCCTGACCTTCTTCCGCCAGCCGCTCCAGCATGGGTCCTAGAACCTGGCATGGACCGCACCATTCCGCCCAAAAATCCACGACAACCGGTATTTGCTGCGAATAAGCCAACACTTCAATCTCAAAGTCGGATTCGGAGACGTTGACTATGTAGTTCGATGACATCATTTTTCAATCTCCAATAACAAAACCCACTGGGGGGTCGAAAACCCATTAAGCTGGTTTCCTTGCCTTGTTTGCATTTTACCAGGATTATGTAAGAATTTTATATTTTATCTATAAGCGTCACATCTACAGTTCCGTAATTTCAGCCAGCCTTTGAACAGCTATAGCGTAGCCGGTTCAGGGCATAGTTCTTGCACCGTCACAACAAAACCGCGTTGTGAGGCGCAAGTGAATCCAGCACAAGATTCGTCAGTTCGTCGTTTAGGTTTTCACTATTTTCCGGACACGCTCCACTACCAAGCCCAGGATTTGGAGAGATGGATTCCTGAGCTGTTGCGCATGGACGCCTCATGGCTGACGCTGTTTGCGCCGGCGGAGCGCGCGATCCCGGAATTCTTTATTGAGACGCTGGTAGCGAACGGGATCCAGCCAATCCTGCATTTCCAGTTGCCCATTCACCCCAGCGCTTCGCAGGACACACTCAAATTATTACTGCACCAATACGCGCGCTGGGGGGTTCACTGGGTCACCTTTTTTGACCCACCCAATTCTCGGCGGAGTTGGGGCGCCTCGGATTGGGCGCAAACCGACCTGGTCGAGCGCTTTCTCGATCTGTTCCTGCCGTTGGCTCAGACCGCAGTGGATGAAGGGTTAACGCCGGTGCTGCCTCCTTTTGAGCCTGGAGGGGACTATTGGGATCTTTCTTTCCTCCAAGACAGTCTGCGCGGCTTGGCGCGGCGCGGCCGGAACGGCGTGCTGGACAAGCTGGCATTGGGCGCGTACGCCTGGACAGGCTCCAGACCGCTTGATTGGGGGATCGGTGGACCCGAACGCTGGCCAGAATCGCGGCCCTATCGTCCTGCCGTTGGAAGCGAGGATCACCTCGGCTTCCGAATCTTCGATTGGTACTCCGCCATATCCCGTGAGGAGCTTGGCTGGGAATTGCCGCTCTTGTTACTGCGCGGCGGTTGTACGCCGATGGATAGAATTGACCCGGGCACCGGGCGTCCGGACCTGAACGCTCATGCCCAGACCAACCTTTCGATCGCGCAGTTGCTGGAAGTTGAAGCGAATAACGATCCGGGCGCCGCGCCGCAGAATGTCGTTTGCTGTTGTCTCTGGCTCTTGTGTGCAGGAGAGACCAGCTCCAATACTGAACAAGCCTGGTTTGGCAAAGGAGACGAACCGCTTCCGGCTGTCAACGCTTTTTATCGTTGGGGCGCCCGCAAGGCGCTTGTCGGTCTGGGGATCGATCCTGAGCCGCCGGTTGAGCTGCCAGCCGCACACGAACCTTTGCCTCAGCCGGTGAATTCCAACCCCGAGGAGGCGGCTGATGTAGAGAGCGAAGGTTCGCCCGCAGTCGATGAACAGCAGGATGCAGTTCAAGAAGCTGATGGAGCGCTGGCGGGGGAAGACGGTTCTGAACATCAGACCCTCCTGGGGAAATTCCTGCAGTCCAGCCAGGAGCTTGAAGATGCGCACACCATCTCCCATTATGTTCTACTGCCGCTTTATGCCTGGGGCGCCGCGGAATGGGATATTGCCTTGATCCAGCCCTTGATTGAAGATTCCCACCCGACGATTGGTTTTTCTTTAGCGGAAGCCCGTCTGGCAGCCCGCGTTACCGTCGTCGGAGGGGCGGGCGCAATTTCGGATGAGGCGCTCGCAATGCTGCGCTCCAGCGGCTGCAAAGTGGAGCGGGTTCTTGAGGATGGCACGCTAGTTGCACCATAAGGTGAAGCGGGGACCCAGATAGTGTTCGAATAGTTGGTAAATGATTTACGCATGTCTGGCG
>MWTA01000025.1 GCA_002050125.1 Anaerolineae bacterium UTCFX2
GGCGGTCTGACCGCTGTCGCTCTCAACCGTTACGCCGCCGACCGGCATATCGTACATATCTTTGATCTGTCCAGCCAGGGTGTAGGAATGCTGCCTCAGCACCATCGGCATAAAAATTTTCTGAGAATCCTCGGGCTGAGCAGGGCGTTCCTCTTGAGCCGAGCCAACGCCCGGGCTCACCAGGGCTACGATAAAAAACGAAATTGCTATGAGGTAGAGCAGCTTTTTCATGGTATCTTCCCTCTCTCTAGCAGAACTTGGGATGGGGGATAGACAATTCCCGCATCGAAAAATGACAGTTTACCAGCCTTTCGCTTCAACTTCACTTAAATTCTAGTCAATTGGTCAAAAAAGACCATTAAATTCGAGTAAATTCTTTTATGCAAAGCATAGTAGAATCTCTCTCACTGATCTTTTTGACCTCCGATAAAAATGAAATTTGGGCGCAGCTTATTTTTCCAAATCCGCTATTTTTTCGATCCTCCCTGGGATACCGGGATCACGCCGCCAGAACTGGAAGATTTTGCAGCCGCCCACCCACCGGGGCGCGCGCTCGATCTGGGCTGCGGAACCGGGACGAACGTGATCTACCTGGCGCAGCGCGGTTGGAAAGCTACCGGGGTGGATTTCGTCGGGCAGGCGATTCGCAAAGCGCGCCGCAAAGCGCGCCAGGCGGGCGTACAAGCCCGCTTTCTAAAGGACGATGTGGTCCGCTTGCGGGAGATTTCAGGTTTGTTCGATTTGATTCTGGATATCGGTTGTTTCCATAACCTGTCCGTCCCAGAGCGCCAAACCTATCTACAGAACCTGAGCCGCTTGCTGCACCCCCAGGGCGCTTACCTGCTTTATGGGTTTGTCCGCACGGAGGCTGGCGACGGTCCCGGCGTGGGCGCCGCCGACATTCAAGCGTTCGAAGAGCGGTTCGAGCTTATTGAGCGCTGCCAGGGGACCGACCGGGGGCGCGCCTCCGCCTGGTTCACCTGGCGAAAACCTGTCGATCCCGCGCCGGTGCAATGAAGCATTTTCTTTTCCTGTTCCTGGATGGGGTCGGACTTGGCGAGGATGACCCGCAAACTAACCCGTTTGCCCGGGCAGCCATGCCCGCCCTGCAGCACTTGCTGGATGGGAAGCGTTTGGTGCGGGATGACGCCCCCTTACAGGGCGGGCGCGCCACCCTGCTGGCGCTGGATGCTAACCTGGGCGTCGCCGGCTTGCCACAATCTGCCACGGGGCAAGCCACGCTGATCAACGGAAAGAACGTCCCGGCTGCCATCGGAAACCATTACGGTCCCAAGCCAAACCCGCAAGTCGCCGAGATCGTCAGCGCCGATAACCTGTTCAAAACGCTCAATCGGCGCGGGTTGAGCGCCGCTTTCTTGAACGCCTTCCCGCCGGGTTACTTCGAGGGGATCGCCTCGGGGCGCCGGCTCTATGGAACCCTTGCGCTGGCGGCTTCGCGGGCGGGCGTGCCCCTGCGCACCATGGAAGACCTGCAGCAAGGTCAGGCGGTTTCGGCTGATTTCAACGGTGCGGGGCTGCGCGAGCGGCTCGGGCTCAAAGACGTTCCCCTGATCAGCTTCGATGAAGCCGGGCGCCGGCTGGCGCGCCTGGCAGCGGCGCACGATTTTTCGCTGTTCGAGTACTGGCTCACCGACTACGCCGGGCATTCACAGGATATGCAAGCTGCCTGCCGCCTGCTGGAAGAGTTCGACCAGGCGCTGGCGGGGCTGCTGGCTGAGTGGGACGATGACCAGGGGCTGGTCCTGCTCGTCTCGGATCACGGCAACCTGGAAGACTTGAGCACCCGCCGCCACACCGCAAACCCGGTGCCCTGTTTGGTCATCGGCGCGCCGCATTTGCGCCAGCCCTTCGCTGCCGGGCTAAACGACCTGACCGACATCGCGCCAGCCATCCTGCGATTCTTTTCCTGAAACATGCCCCCTTTTTCTTTTTAAGGTATACTTCTGCCGCATATGTCCACCGACCATATTCGCAATTTCTGCATCATCGCGCATATCGATCATGGCAAATCTACCCTGGCTGATCGATTGCTTCAATTAACCGGAACGATCTCCGAGCGCGAGATGACCGAACAGGTGCTCGACAGCATGGATCTGGAGCGCGAAAAAGGGGTGACCATCAAAGCCTCCGCCGTGCGCATGAACTACACGGCCTCCGATGGACAGGTTTACGAACTCAACCTCATCGACACCCCGGGGCACGTCGATTTTGGCTACGAAGTGAGCCGGGCGCTCAACGCCTGCGAAGGCGCGCTGCTGGTGGTCGACGCTTCCCAGGGCATCGAAGCTCAGACGCTGGCGAACCTGTACCTGGCGCTCGAAGCCAATCTGGAAATCATCCCGGTCATCAACAAGATCGACCTGATCTCCGCCCACCCCGACCAGGTCGCCGAGGAGATCAGCAGCCTGATTGGCACGCCGGCGGATCAGATCCTGCGCATCTCAGCCAAAGACGGCACTAACGTCTCGGACGTGCTCGAAGCGATCGTGCAAAAAATCCCGCCGCCCGTGGGCGACGAATCCGCCCCGCTGCGCGCCCTGATCTTCGATTCGCACTACGACCCCTATAAAGGCGTGGTGGCATATGTGCGGGTGATGGACGGCGAAGTCTGTCCGACCGACAGCCTGTTATTGATGGCTAGCGCAACGGTCATCAAGCCGGTTGAAATCGGAATTTTTGTCCCCAACCTGCGCCCCACCAACCGGCTCTCCGCGGGCGAGGTCGGCTATGTGGCAACCGGGCTCAAAACCGTGCGCGAATGCCGCGTCGGCGATACGATCACCCTCGCCGCCCGACCCGCCCCCCAGCCGCTGCCGGGTTACCGCAAGGTCAAACCGATGGTGTTCGCCGGGGTTTACCCGGTCGAAGGCGAGGACTACACCGACCTCAAGGACGCCCTGGAGAAATTACAGCTCAACGACGCCTCTCTGGTTTTCGATCCCGAAACCTCCCAGGCGCTCGGTTTCGGCTTTCGCTGCGGCTTCCTGGGCATGTTTCACATGGAGATCATTCAGGAACGTCTCGAACGCGAGTACGAACTGGATGTGGTTTTCACCGCCCCTTCGGTTGAATATGAACTGGTGATGCTCGACGGCGAGGTGCAACACATTGACTCGCCCGCCGACCTGCCCGCCGAGGATCAGATCGCCGAGATTCGCGAACCCTGGATGAAAATCCAGATCTTCACCCCGACGGAATATTACGGCATTGTGATGGAAATGACTACCAAGCGGCGCGGCGCGTTTATCGAACAGGAATACCCCGCTCCAAACCGCGTGCTGCTCTACTTCGAAATCCCGCTTTCCGAGTTGATCGTGGATTTCTTTGACCAGCTCAAATCGCGCACGCGCGGCTACGCCTCGCTCGATTATCAGTTCTCCGAATACCGCACCGAGGACCTGGTCAAGCTGGAGATCCTGGTCAATGAAGAGCCGGTCGACGCGCTCGCCACCATCGTGCACAAAGAGGACGCCTACCACAAAGGTCAAGCGGTCATCTCAAAACTCAAGGACATCATCCCCCGCCAGTTATTCGTGGTGCCTATTCAAGCCTACGCTGCCGGTCGGGTGATCTCACGCGCCAACGTCAAAGCGCTGCGCAAGGATGTTCTGGCAAAATGCTACGGCGGCGATATCACCCGCAAAAAGAAATTGCTCGAAAAACAAAAACGCGGCAAGAAACGCATGAAGATGGTGGGCAACGTCGAAATTCCTCAGGAGGCTTTCCTGGCGGTGCTGCGCATGGATGAAAGTTGAAAATCCGGTGACAATCGGCATCCGCCCCCGCTGGCGCCGGCTCGCGCCAGGGTTACTGATCAGCCTCGTCTCGCTTGGAATCATTTTTTACCTCGTCGATCCGGGGCGTTTCTTCGAGGCGCTGCGCCTGGCAGATTACCGCTACGTTCTCTTGTTGTTTGGGATCACCCTGATCTGGCTGGGCGTGCGCAGCCTGGTCTGGCGCACGCTGCTGCGCGAACAAGCCAGTTTCAGTCAGGTTTTTCTCACCTTGAACGAAGGTTACCTGCTAAACAACCTGCTGCCTTTTCGGCTGGGAGAGGTGGCGCGCGCCTTTCTACTGGGCAAAAAAGCCGGTCTGGAGTTTTTGCAGGTGTTCTCGACGATCATCATCGAGCGCGCCCTGGACGTCGTGATGGCAGCCGCGTTGCTGCTGTTCACGCTCCCGTTTGTGATCCAGGCTGGCTTAGCCTGGCAAGCTGCACTGGTTATCAGCGGGCTGGTGCTGCTGGGCTTGATTTTGCTGCACCTGCTGGCGCGCAATCAACCCTGGGCGCTGAGCCAGTTCAGCCGCCTGGCTGAACGATATGCTTTCGTGGAGAAACTCCTGGCAAACCAGCAATTGACGGCTTTTTTCTCGGGGCTGGACGC
>MWTA01000023.1 GCA_002050125.1 Anaerolineae bacterium UTCFX2
TGGGCGCCCGTGATCGCATTCAGCGCATGCAGTTTTCGATCATAGCCCGCGACATAAAGCGTATTCCCAATCACCGTGGGCGAATTTCCCAGGGGCATGTTCGTATCGTAGCGCCAGACAACCGAGCCATCGACCGAGTGCAGAGCATACAAGCCCTTCGAAGTCGCGACATAGATCAGCCCGTTGGCGGCAATGAGTTGTACGTTCTGCGGGATATAAGCCTCAATCGGTCGGTACCACAGCAGCGTTCGGGCGTCGGAAACCTGTTCAGGTGTCCAGGAGGTCCGTTCGGGGTTGGCGGCAACCATAAACCATTCATCGCCGTAGTAACCCGGCGGCGGGGGAAGCGGCGGCGGGATGCTGATACTGCGCGTAATAACCGGAAAAAAAACCGTGTTGGTAGCTTCTATTTTTAGAGGGGGTTGTTCAGGCGTCTGCCCTGGAGCGGCTGGTTGATCCGAAGCTTGGGGCGAGACGAAATTCTGGATGATCGCTTCGGTAGGTGATGATGTTTGCCCCCAGGTCGGCGTCACAACCGGCGACACGCACATCGTGACCGCCAGGGTGATTGAAAACCCAACGGCAAGCAGTTTCATTTGTGAAAGTTCCTTTCTTGCCTATCTAACGTAGATGGCGTTTTTGAAGGCGCAGAAGTTTTCCAGCAAGACCAGTCGAGGTCGCTATTGCTGCAAGCCCGCTTTGTAAAAAGAGCCGAACCCGCCGGTGGAGGCAGGTATGCGATCAGGGGCTGACTCCATCCCAGCCGGCAATTTGAGCCATCAGAACCCAGAAAGCCTTCGCCAGGCGGATCTTCCCGCCCGATACGCTGCCCAAATGACCGCCATCCACTTCAGTTGTGTAATCCTGACAGACCGCAGGATACGGCTGCCCATCGTTTGGATAATTCTCACAACTGCCTGAAACGGTGCAGTATTGAACGCCGTCTCGATTGTCAAAGCAGGGTTCGCCTCGATCTGTGTAAGATTCAATCGCGGCGACATCGAATAGAAAATAGCCATGATCGATCGCATACTCGCGCATCATGCTGTTGAATTGGGTCGCCGATTGATTGCCGATGCTGCGCGCCAGGCTGGTCGTCCAGAGGAAGAAAATCTTATCGGGGTGGCTTCGAAAATACGCCTCGAGATCATAGATATCCGGTTTAGTCGGGTTGTTGGCAAAGAAGCCAGTCGTGCGGTTCGCGATATCGGTGGGTTCGAGAACGTTTAGATAGCTGAATTGATAGCTCAGAACGTCCTTGGAGTTGATATATTGCGGCGCAAGCACATTGATGAAATGAGCCGTGAGTTCGGTCCACGTCCCTTGCTGATAAACAAAGGTCCAGTTATTGCGATTGTAGCGGGTTGGGCTTGGCTCGAACCGAATCCGCTCTGGCACTGATCCGGTGGCATAATCAGTCTGGGTAAATGTCTTCCAATGCCAGTTTGAATCGTAATAATCAGCTCGGCAAGGCGGGGCGGAGGCAGCCCAGCTCGTCGCTGTCAGACAGTCAAGACTTTCGTTGATGTTTTCCCCTACAGAGCGGTCGGAGAAAACCATGCGTAAATTGCGCGCGGCGGTCAAATACCGCTCGGGAATCCTCTCGAACAAGGCGACCGAGTCGTGGTTGATGATGCGGGGATGTGAGGGCGGCGGGGGCGGGGGGGTCGAGTTGAGCTTGAGAATAAACGGGAGAAAAACCCTTTGCGTATCCGTCTCGCTTTGAGGGGCGGGCGCAGAACCTGGATCCTCCTGGCTGAAAGCGGTCTGCACCCCTGAAAGAACGAGAGCCAGCGCCGTGACACAAATTACCAGCAGAGATGTTACTCTAATTTTCATTTGACTTTTTCTCTTTTCAACGAATAAGGATCTTCCATCCAGGAAAAATGGATTATAGTTCAATAGTGCAGCGAAATTCCCGGACAGAAGCCATTAAAACATAACAATTATTTGCGAAAACCAAATAATTAGCAACATTACTTATATCCTATCTTTTCCTCTTTTTCACAATCAACAAAAACCCGGTTCTCACAACCTATGTTCAATCAACTGAAATTCTTCCGCCTTTCGATCTTCCAGATACACTTGATCCTGGCGCTCATGATCTTCCCTATAACGGCACAGGGGCATAGCGCTGGGCTTTCCACCGCACAGGGAAGCGAGGAAAGCCCCTGGACAACCCCCGTGAATATCTCCAATTCGGGATCGACGACCAGCCCGGTCATCGCCGCCGACAGCCAGAACATCCATGTCGTGTGGAGCGATGAGTTTGCGGGCAGCGTTTATGCGCGCCTTTCCGATGGCGTGTGGAGCGCTCCCGCAGTTATTGAATTTCCCTTCGACGATTACATCCCCGTCCTGGTCGCCGCCGGGGATACAATCCACGCCTTTTGGATCAATACCGAAAAAGACAACAGTCTAACCCATTCACAGGTTCCGGCAAGCGAGTTTGGCGTTCGCAGTTCCTGGAGCAAGCCGCAGGTGATTTCGGAATTCGTAGCCGATTTCGACGCCGAATATCAGGCTGCCGGGCATTTCAACCTGGCATACCTCTTCACCGGCGAAGACGCCAACAGCCAGCCGGGCGTCTATTATACGCGTTCTGGCGAAGGCGGGAAAGGTTGGTCCACACCAGTCCCCCTCTTTATCTCTAGGTACTATCGACCAGTGACTCAAAATAATGCGAATGTCGACCTCAGCGCCGTGTCAGAAAATGACGCCGAGGCGATTTACGTCACCTGGGATAACCGGGCTGTCAAACGCGTGTATCTGTCAAAATCAACCGATCAGGGCGTCACCTGGAGCGCTCCGTTTGAAGTGGACGGACCCACCGCCAGCATGTCTTCCAACAGCCCTTTCAACCTGCTCGTCCAGGCGAGCAAAGCGAATAAAGTCATGCTCGTTTGGCAGTCCAACCTGCAGAGCGGTCTCAACTGCACCCAATATTATCAAGCGTCACCGGATGGCGGAAAGACCTGGGGTGAGCGGGGGCGGATGATGGAGGGGCTGGTGGGCTGCGCTGCGGAGACGAAATTCCTCCCCCAGCCCGGCGGCATCTTGGCGCAGATCATCTTCCAGGATGACGTTTACCTGACAGCCTGGGATGGAACGCGCTGGAGCCAGCCTGAACCGCAGAGCGCCCTCTACAGCTTCATCGATCCAGCTACCGACGAAGCGGTCCGCTTCCGCTGCCGCCAATCGACCCTGGACACCTCCAACCGCCTATACGTCGCCGGCTGCGATGAGATCGGCAGCCGAGACATCTGGGTGACCGCGCGCAAGCTTGGTGCGATCTCGAGCTGGTTTCCGCAGTCCAGCCTCTGGAACGAGCCGCAGTTGATCAGTGAAGGTCAAGCCCCCATCCAGAACCTGAAAGGCTTGATGGACTCACTGGGTCGTTTCCACATCCTGTGGGTCTCAGACGATGCCGAAGGAACAACCGCGGCGCACAATTCGCTTCATTACAGCGTCTGGAACAATGGCAGCCTGGCTATCCCGTCAAAAATATTGGCTTCGCCCGAGCGGAATTTCGATCAGTTCTCCGCGGACATTGACGAAACCCGCAACAGGTTGATCCTCGTCTGGAAAGACGAAGACACTGGCGAGGTCCTCTTCAGTTGGGCTGACATCGCCAAAGCCGGCAGCGTGTTTGAATGGGCGGTGCCGGTTTCAGTGCCGCTCGCGGCTCCCTTAGGACAATCCCCAGCCGTCCTGGCAGGTCAAGATGGGCGCATCTACATCGCCTATGCTATCCCCATCAATGTGGGCCGCGGGATCTATCTGACCTATTCCGATGATGGCGGCGCGACCTGGTCCGCCTCGACCCGGGTCTTCGACGCAGAACAGACCAATTGGGAAATCGTTGAAAACCCGCGGATCGATCAAGACCGGAGTGGGACGTTGCACCTGATCTGGAACCTGGCGCGTTACGTCGTGAGCAGCTCACTGCCCGGAGAATATTACTCGCGCTCTTTCGACCAGGGCGGCACCTGGACGAATGCCGAACTTTTTGTCGAGGATATTTCGGAACCCGGCTGGCTGATCGCCGCGGGTGAAAAGAACGTGTTTCGTTTCTGGTTTTCTCCAAACGGCGACAAAAAAAGCTTGATAAGCGATTTTTCAGAAAACTCGGGGGAAAGCTGGGGGTTGGCAGAAAACCTCACCAGCCTGGGGGAAACGCTGCTGCTGCTCGACCTGACTGTCGGGCAGGATACGGAACTGAACCTGACTCAGGTTGTAAAGAAAACCGACGGGAAATTTATGATTAAGCCTCAATTCTGGACCGGAGAAACCTGGGCAGGGTCGGAAAACCGCACGCTGCCGGGCGACGCCATCCAGGAGGTGACTGCTCTATCCTCCGGTCTCGCTCCAAATGGAGAGCTGGCGGTAGTCTACGCCGTTTCGCAAACCGACCCGGCAAACCCGGAAGAAGAGACCCAGCGGCTTTTCCTGGTCGTGCAAAAAAGCTCGGGAGGGCAGCCGAACCAGACGCCTGAAGCCGCTGCAACAGTCACCGCAACGGCTGCGCCGACAATCGCGGCGCCCGAAAGCCCGGTCACAACCACGCTGGCTGCAGCCACCGCCGCAACGGTCAGCGCAGCCGTTTCTACGCCCGCCGCGCCGGCAGCGACCTCGCGCCTGGCACTCCTCACTACCCCAACCAGAATTGTGACGCCGGTGCCCAACCTCGAACCCCCCCAATCATCGATAGACCCGCTGATGGGCTTGATCCTGGCAGGCGCGCTATCCCTTATCGCGGTCGCCATGTTTATCGGCATCCCCAGGATCAAGCGAAAAAGATAACCGTCCGCAATTATGGGTTTGGCGTCCAGCCGGCGATCTGCGCCATCATGACCCAAAACGCTTTTGCGATCATGATCTTGCCGCCCGATACGCTGCCCAGGTGCCCCCCGTCCGTCTCGGTGGTGTAATCCTGGCAGATCGCCAGAAAGTCCATCCCATCATCGGGGTAATTTTCACACTTGCCGTTCTGGCTGCAGTATTCCACTCCATCCCGATTGTCGAAACAAGGGCTGCCTTGATCGGTGTGCGCTTCGATATCCGCCACATCGAATAAGACCAGATTCCGCTCTTTGGCATATTGGCGCAGTTTAGCGTTGAAATCGGTCGAGGCTTGCGTGCCGATCGCACGCGCCAGGCTGGTCGTCCAGATTGGAAACACCTTGTCGGGGTGCTGGCTCATGTAAGCCTCTAAATCGTAGATATCATAACGGTCGGGGTTGTCGACAAAAAAACCTCGGTTCGGATCCATAATATCGCTGTGCTCGTCGACGTTCAAATAGGTGATCTGGTACGAAAGCACGTCCGCCGTATCAATATGTTTTGGGGCGAGGTTGGTGATGAAGTCTTCGGTTAGTTTCCACCACTCACCCGAATGCATTTCGAACACCCAGTTCGAGCGGTCATATTTGAGCGGATCTGGGTCGAAGCTAATCCGAGCCGGCGCGTCGCTTGTATAAGTCTGGAAATTCCAACTCGATCCAATGTAGTCCGTGCGGCAATGCGCCGGCGCGCTCGCCCAGCTTGAGGCTGTCAGACAATCCAATCCTTCATCGATGTTGGCGCCCACGGAGCGGTCGGCAAACATGACCCCCAGCTTCCGCGCAGCTGCGAGATATTCGGCGGGGATCTGATCGAACAACGCGACCGAAGTATGATCGACGACGATCGGATTGCCCGTGCGAAAATAGCTGCCCGGGGCAAGCGGTTCGGTTGCGGTTGGCTCGGGGGTGTCCGACGCAGCCGCGGTCGGGCTGGCTGATGCAGTTGGGCGGGTCTCTTGTACAGGTTTATTGGCAGGGGTAGCGCTTGCCTCTGGTTTCGTGGCGCTGGGAGACGGCAAAGCGGCTGAGACGGTTTGTGGAGGTTCGACCTCGACCGGCTCGCTCGGCTTTGGCGGCGCCGCCGTTGTCGCGGGGGGGCTCGTGCAGCCGGTCAAGATCATGATCAGGATTACAATCAAAGAAACTGCCTGGATCAAACGATAGGTTGACATTTTTTCATCACTCCATGAACGTCACAGGAATTATACTCAACCAGGTAAAATCAACCGGATAAATCCGGGATTACTATTCTTTGCTTAATCTGGCAATGAACGTGAGATTTGGAAAAACAATTTACTCCTTAATCCTGCTCCTGGCGCTTGCCACGATTTTGGGCAAGCCGGCGTTTTTCGCGCGCGCCCAATCCGATGAGATCTTGTGGGGGAACCAGGTCAACATATCGAATTCGCCGGACGAAACTTCAGTCGATCCGTTTTTATTGGCTGACCCAGCCGGGGTCGTCCATCTGTTCTGGGCGGAGAAAGTCGGTTTTTCGACATCCAACCAACCCGATACATTGCTCTATTCGCAACTGAAAGGCGATGTCTGGTCCAAACCGGTCGACCTTTTTTTCGCGCCCCCCTCGGAAGGCACGCCCCAGATCAATTATCCGCACGCAGTCATCGATCAAACCGGCAGAATCCACCTGATCTGGCTATCCGAACCGAACTTCCCAAACTACGCCTTGAATTACAGCTCTGCCCGCGCCGACCAGTCTGACAAGGTTCAAGCCTGGACGCCCAAAAAGATCCTGGCGGATGACCTGACCGGCGCGCTGTATTCGATCCACATTGCCTACGCGCCCCCAAACATGCTGCACGTGATCTTTGGGCGCGGCGCGCAGGGCGAGAATCCTCAAAACGACCGGACTGTCGCCTATATGCGCTCCACCGATCTGGGCAAAACCTGGTCCGAACCCAAGGATATCTTCACGGTTCCGGTTCTGACCTGGGGCGCCAGCACCACGCGGCTTCTCTTCGAAGCGCCGTCGAATGTTTACGCCGCCTGGTCCGTTTGGGACGAAACCGGCATTGGGCGCAGAATCTATTTCGCGCGCTCCCTCGACAGCGGTCTTACCTGGGAAGAACCAATCATGCTCACCGAGAAAATCGAGGGCGAGTTCGAAAGAAACTGGAGTTCTCTGGCGCTGCTAGGACCCCATCACATCATGGCGCTTTGGGAAGGCGGGTACCGGGCTTATCGGCACGCCCAGTACTCGACCGACGGCGGTCAGACCTGGAGCGAACCGGTTGATACCTTCCCATATCTCATTGGCGATAACGGGTTTGTCGAATATGTTCGCGACAGCAACGACACGCTGCACGCGTTTCTGGCGCAGCGCGTGCGCGAAGGCAGCACCGCCTCCAGCGCCATTACGACCGAGGCGCTCTGGCACAGCGTCTGGGAAGGCGGCGACCGCTGGCGCGACCCAACGCTGGCTACGCTGCGCGGCGACATCTTGCACATGACCAACCCCAAAGCGGTGATCGTGAATGGGAATCGGGTCGTGGTAACCTGGTATCAGTCGCAGATTTTCGATGTTTACGCGATGAGCGGCGTGATCCGCAATGCACCCGAAATTCCCTCCATCGCCTGGGCGCCGCCTCAGCTGGATCAAACCCAGGCGCCGTCGCCTCCTCCGACTACTGAGCCGCCGATCCTGCAAACATTGAAACCGCTTCAGGAAACGCCCCAGATTTTGGATAAATCAAACCCCACCCTCAATCCGGGCAGCAACCTTCTTTTAAGCCTGATACCCGCCGTGTTGGTGGTGCTTTTCATTGCGGCGGTTTTTCTTATTCGCAGCCGGACCTCTTAGCCCGGTCAACTCCAGCGAGCACTGATGTCGAACTTATCCGAATTACCCGTTCAAGTGTACACTGCTGATTCACAGATGCGATCCCCGCGGCGGCTGTTGGGCGCCATGCTGGGTGATCTGATATCCTCGCGCGAGCTGGCGTGGCGTCTCTTTGTGCGCGACCTCTCTGCACAGTATCGCCAGAGCCTTTTCGGGGTTGTCTGGGCATTTGTCCCTCCAATCGTCACCAGCGTGATTTTTGTCTTTTTGCAGGCGCGCAACATCATCAACTTTGGCGAAACGAACATCCCCTACCCGGTTTATGTGCTGGTGAGCGTGCTTCTGTGGCAGGTTTTTACCGAAAGCTTGAACGGTCCCCTTAAATCGGTGACCGCAGCCAAGCCGCTCCTGGTCAAAATCAACTTCCCGCGTGAAGCGCTGATCGTCTCGAGCTTCTATATGGTCGTTTTTAACCTGCTGATCAAAGCGCTCATCCTGGGGGTGATCTTCGTGGTTTTTCGCATCCCATTAACCTGGGGATTGGTTCTGGCGGTCATTCCAGTTTTCATGCTGATCTTTCTCGGATTTGGCGTCGGTCTGTTCATAACGCCGTTGGGTGTCCTTTACAATGACGTTGCCACTTCCCTGCCCGTCATAACCCAGTTGTTCTTTTTTGTCACCCCGGTGGTCTATCCGCCTCCCCAAACGTTCCCGCTTTCGCTGATTGTGATCCTCAATCCCGTCAGTCCGCTGCTCATCGCAGCTCGAGACTGGATCACAACCGGACAGATCAATAACCTGCCGGCTATGCTGATCATCAGTGGATTCTCGCTCATTCTGCTGTTCGTCGCCTGGATCATCTACCGCATTGCCCTGCCCATCATCATCGAACGGATCAGCGCCTGATGTCCGAAATCCTGGTTTCCGTTGAAGGCGTCAACAAGAAATTCTGCCGCAGCTTGAAGCGCTCGCTCTGGTACGGCGTCAGAGATCTGGTTTCCGAGCTGGGCGGGCGCAGCAGCCAGCGCAGCCATCTGCGCCAGGACGAATTTTGGGCTGTCAGAGAAGCTGCGTTTCAAGTGCGGCGCGGCGAGGCACTGGGTTTGATCGGGCATAACGGCGCCGGCAAGACCACCCTGTTACGCATGATCAACGGGTTAATCAAGCCAGATTCGGGCCGGATCGAGGTGCGGGGCCGCATGCAAGCGCTGATCGCTTTGGGCGCCGGGTTCAACCCGGTGCTGACGGGCCGCGAAAACGTCTATATCAACGCTGCCGTGCTGGGCATCCCAAAAGCGGAAATCGACCGGCGCTACGAGGAGATCGTCGATTTTTCGGGGATTCGGGAATTCATCAACATGCCGGTTCAGAGCTACAGCACCGGCATGGTTGTCCGCCTGGGTTTCTCGGTCGCCGCGCACCTGGAGCCCGATGTGCTGCTGGTCGACGAAGTGCTTGCAGTCGGCGATTTGGCGTTCAGAAACAAATGTCAACTGCGCATCCAGGAACTCAAGAAACGCGGAGTGGCGATCATCTTTGTTTCGCACAACCTGCACGCCATCAGCCACGTTTGCTCGAGGGCGATAGCCATCGAAAAAGGGCGCATCGTTTACGATGGCAAGGTCGAAAAAGCCATCGATCTCTACCGCGAGTCGCTCATCAACCTGTACCAGGAACCGGAGGAGCTCCGCGCCGGCACCGGCGAGATCAAGATCCAGCGCATCGAACTGCTGGATGCGGCGGATCAGGTCCGCAAAGAAATCAACATGGGTGATTTTCTTAAAGTTCGGATTCACTATGTAACCACCCAACCGGTGGATAACCCAATCTTCAACATCACTTTCAGCATATTGTACGGCGAACAGGTAACCGGCTTGCGCACCGATGTCGATGGGTTCGAGGTCGGGCGGGTGGACGGCGAAGGTTTTGTCGATATCACTATTCCGCATTTCAATTTACTTCCTAACGTCTTCACCATCGACGCCACCATCTTTCACCCCGACGGTTTTACTTTCTATGACCGCATCAACAAGATTGCCACGCTCAAAGTGCGCGGCGGTCTTTTGATCAACGGGACCGCCTTCCTGCCCCACGATTGGGCTACCAGCCAAGAAGTGAAAACAGCCACAGAAAGCCAGACGCCTTTTCGCTAAGGCTTTGGCAAAGATTTTGGACAGAGACCAGATGAGCGAGGCGCCAATTTTTATCGTCGGAGTGCCGCGTTCCGGCACCACGCTGCTGGCGGCAATGCTGGCTTCTCACAGCCGGCTGAGTTGTGGACCCGAAACTCATTTTTTTCGTCAGCTTTCGAAGATCGATCCCGCCCCGCTTACTCAAGACGCTGCCTGGCTCGAACCAGCAATTCAATTCCTCGACTCGATCACCTTCGGCAACTATAGGGATGCTGAAAGATCCGGCGTGATTGAGAAGTACGCGCTTTCAAGGGATTGCATCAAGGATTTTCTCAGCAAAAGAGAACCCTCTATTGCTAATATCCTCTCTTCCATCACCGTGCCTTTCATGGAGGGTCTGGGAAAATCGCGTTGGGTTGAAAAAACGCCCGATCATATCGAGTATGTGGCGCAAATTCGGCAATATTTCCCCGCCTCGCCAATCGTCCAAATCCTGCGCGACCCAAGAGACGTAACGATATCCTTGATGAAAGTGCCCTGGGGCATCGGATCCCTCCTGGAAGGGCTTTTCTACTGGAAACGGCTGTACGAAAGCAGCGAGGATTTCTTTCGGGACGATCCTCTCGCCTATGTGCTCAAATACGAGAATCTGGTCGCCTGCCCGGTGGAAGAATTGGAACGCCTGTGCCAGTTCATCGGCGAAGATTTCGAATCAGAGATGCTCGACACTTCGAACTCAGCCCAAAAACTGAATAGCAAAAACGTTTCGTGGAAGGAAAAAGCCAGTCAGCCGCTGGATACGGGGCGGCTCAACGTCTGGCGGAACGAATTATCCGCGGCTGAGAAACAGCTGGCGGAGGCGTTTATTGGGGATAAGCTGGCGCAGATTGGGTTTCCTGTTGAAGAAGTTTTCGACCGCCTGGGCGAGATTCACCCTTCGGAAGAGCTCATCTTGAAATACGAAAATTCGCTTTATTCATTTACGTCGCAGCGGGTTCGGTTCTGGAAACAGGATAAACAAGAAAATGCCTCCCTAAATATCTTCCTGGGCGACTCCTCCAACGACGATTGGCTCAAAGGCGCCAGGCTCGAGCGGCTTGCTCAGGCATTTTCGCTCCTGGTCAACATATTGAGAACCATCGCCTCCAAGCAGACCATTTACTGGATCAGCGAAGCCCATGATCGAAAATCCGGCGGGCTCATTGCGGGCTTGCTGACCCGTGCGCTGTCCCCGTACCGGCAGGATCCGGAACCGTTCTCATACCCGTTTTCTCATAACAGTTCTCAATGAAACTGGTCAGTGTAATCATCCCGGCTTTCAACCAGAGCCATTACCTGGGCGCGGCGATCGAGAGCGTGCTCGCCCAGACCTATCGCAACTTTGAAATCATCATCGTTGACGACGGCTCGACGGATGATACCCGCCAGGTCGCGCAGGGCTTCGAGCGCCCGAATGTCCGCTACGTGTATCAGGCAAACGCCGGCTTATCCGCGGCGCGCAACACCGGTGTGCGCAATGCGCGCGGAGAATACCTCGCTTATCTGGATTCTGACGACCTGTTTACGCCGCAAAAACTGGACCTGCTCGTCGCCCAACTCGAACGCGATCCGCAGTTCGGCTTTGTTGCCGGGCAGGCGCAACTCATCAATGAATACAGCGAGGCGCTGGATGAGGTCTTGAACACGCCTCCTCCAGACGATCCATCCGACTTGCTGTTGTGGAACCCGTTTCACGTCGGCAGTATGCTGGTGCAGCGCGCCTGGCAGGAGCGGGCAGGCGTTTTCGATGAAAGCCTGCGCGCCTATGAAGATTGGGATATGTGGCTGCGGCTGGCTCTGTTGGGATGCAGGATGGGCTGGGTGGCTGAACCCGTATCGCTCTACCGTTTTCATACCGCGCAGATGACGCGCGATCGCGAGCGCATGACGACCGCCACTTTTGCCGTGCTCTCGAAAATATTCCAGAACCCGAACCTCCCCGACACCTGGAAAGCGAAAAAGGACCTGGCGTACAGCAATGCCTATCTGCGGGCAGCCATTCAGGCTTACCACAGCGGGGAATACAGCGAAGCTCGCCCGGCGCTGTGGCGCGCCGCCCAACTCGACCCGCGGCTGGCGGCAAACCGCGGCGAGATGCTGGCGAAACGCTTATCAGCTTTGGCTGATTCGCCGAAAGTTGTGGATAAGCTTGATTTTCTGACCGGCGTTTACCGCAACCTGCCGGACGAACTGCTCGAACTCAAACAAGACTATAAAACACATCTATCTCAGGCAGCAGTCGAGTTAGGTTTTAATCGCTATCAGAAAAACGACCCGGCTGGCGCGGCAGCTTACCTGCAGCGGGCAGTCCGCTACAAACCTGCCTGGCTGGCAAATCGGGGGGTGCTCTCCATCCTGTTGAAAACCAGCTTCTCCCGCAGGTCCCGCCAAGAAGGTGGTTTCTCAGGTCAGCTAAATCGAACATGACCAGACCCGCCCAAATCGGATTTGCGCTATCGATGATCCTGCTGCTCGCCCTCGCCGCCGCGGCGATTCTTTGGATCACACCCTTTGGCGTCGGCGTTACAACAGATTCAGTCGTGTATCTGGTTGGGGCGCGCCACTTAGCCAGAGGCTTGGATTTCAGCCTGCCGTCGGTCGACAGCCCGACGCGATTGATCACCCACTATGCGCCCTTTTACAGCATCCTGCTCGCCGCCGGCGAACTCGCCGGGGTAGATGCTCTGACGTGGGGACGCATACTGAACACGTTACTTTTCGTAGCAAGCCTGTTTCTGACCCTGCAAATTATTCTGAACTTCGCGCCGAAGAAAAACGCCGAATCCGTCATTACCGGGCTGTTGCTGGCTGGGCTCTTACTCACGCCGTTCTTTGTGCTGGAGCTCTTCGCAACCGCCTGGTCGGAGGCGCTTTTCGTTTTTCTTTTTCTACTCAGCCTGCAGCTCGTCGGGAAATATCTGGAAGCGCCTTCAGGGCGCCTGCTGATTTTCGCCGGATTGGCGACTGGGGCGGCATTCCTGACGCGCTATGCCGGCGCCGCGCTCTTGATCGCTTTTTGCCTGGTTATCTGGTTATTCTCCCGACAGAACACGCGCCGGCGATTGACCGGGGCGTTAACCTTTGGGGCGTTGGCAATTGCGCCGCAAGCGTTTTGGCTTCTGAGAAATCTTTTCTTAACTGGTACGACCACAAGCCGCGAGCTGTCCTTTCATCCTTTTGGGAAAACCCTCGTCTGGCAGGCAATGACGACGATGAGCTCGTGGCTGTTGGCGCCCGAAACAACCCCAACGATCGTCAAAGGCGCGATTTTAGTTCTGGCAGCCGGCGGGATCGCGTATGGGCTCTGGCGCAAGGTCGTCGCCACGGAGACCTCTACCGCTGACCTGCGGAGGCGCCTGAGCGAATCTCTGCCCGGCATCGTGCTCATCATCCTGGTGTTTATTCCGATCTATTTTATATTTCTGGGGGTGTCGTTGGATTTCTTCGATGCCAACATCCCCATGGATGGGCGCATCTTCATTACGGTTTATTTCTCGATCCTGATTCTGACCGGCTATTTGCTGCAACAATTCGTCCCCGCGAATCGAAGTCAACGATGGTTAAAAAACGGGGTACTGGTTTTGGGGCTGGCGCTGATTTCCGGGAACGTTTTCAACTCCGCCCCATCCGTAACGGCGGCGCACCAGTACGGGCTTGGATTTGAAAACTCGTTCTGGCAAAGTTCGGATTTGCTCGCCGCGCTGAAAAACGTCCCCCAGGATTTGGCAGTTTACACGAACGTTCCCGAATCGATCCGGCTGTATACCAACCGAAAAGTGGAGCTTTTGCCGCGCAAGTTCGACCCCGCGAACCAGCAAACCAACCCAAATTATGCAAACGACCTCGAAACCGTCCTGCAGCGCGTCCGCGGCGGCGAAGCGGTCATCGTCTACTATAATGTGCTCGAACGGCCCAACTTAACCGGCAACGGCGAAATCCAATCCGCGCCAGGGTTGCTGATTCTCGACACCACTAACGATGGAGTCATCTACGCTGCACAAGCGTTTCGATAACTCCAAGCGTTGACCATCCGCCGCGGCAATGAGCGGCATCCTATGACCCGACCAACGAGGTCGAAACCCTAAAACAACCAGCAGGATAATTCGATCCATTGCCCACTAAAGTTCAGGAAAACCGAGCGCTTACATAATGCCAGGTCTGATAGGTTATCTCACTCAAAATCCTAAAGAAAACTCCGGATTGACAATCAAGGCAATGGCGGATCTGCTCCAGCCCGAACCCCG
The DNA here is from genome assembly GCA_002050125.1 of Anaerolineae bacterium UTCFX2. Taxonomy (GTDB): domain Bacteria; phylum Chloroflexota; class Anaerolineae; order Anaerolineales; family UBA4823; genus UTCFX2. The sequence goes on from MWTA01000023.1 coordinate 14,057, forward strand.
CTTCACGCGCGAGCTGTACGAAGAGGGTCCGCTTGGCTTAGGACGGGTCAGCCTGGGGATACTCAACCCACAGCCGCAGCCGGCTTGGAGTGAAGACCACACCCTGGCGGTCATCCTCGAAGGCGAGTTTTACAACGCCCCGGAGCTTGTTAAAGCGCTCGAAAGCCACGGCTATGCGGCCCAAGACATGGGAGACGCCCAGATCGCTCTGCGCCTCTACCAGGACCTGGGAGAAGATTTCGCCAACCGTCTGAATGGCGCATTCGTCCTGGCAATTTGGGATGCGCGCCAGCGCAAGCTGCTGATCACAAACGACCGCCTGGGGCTGTACCCGTTGTATTACGCTCAGACCGCCCAGGGGTTCAGCTTCGCCTCCGGGGTGCGCGCCCTGCTGGCAGACCCTGCCCTGCCGCGCCGCCCCGACCGGGTTGGGATTGCCCAGTTCCTCACCTTCGACCATCTGTTGGACGACCACACCCTGCTCGATTCGGCGAAGCTGCTGCCGCAAGCTAGTCTGCTCACCTTGCAAGACGGGCGGCTTCAGATTCGTCCATACTGGAAGCTGCAATATACCGAACAACATGAACTGCGCGATATCGAACAGGAGGTGGAGCGGCTCAACCACCTGCTCGAACAGGCGGTGCGCCGCCAGACGCGCGATGACCTGCCAAAAGGCTTGCTGCTCAGCGGCGGGCTGGATTCGCGCATGCTGCTGGCTGAGCTGGCTGAGACTCTCCCCGCCGGGCAATTGGATACGTTTACCTGGGGCATCCCCGGCTGCGACGATTGCCGCGCCGCCCGCGAGCTGGCGGCGATCGCCAAAGCCCGCCATCATTTTTATAAGCTGGGTCCGGAGTGGCTGGCTGAGAAAGCCGAAGAAGCCGTCCGGTTGACCGATGGGCTGGGCAACGTGATCAACCTGCACGCCATCGCCGCTGCCCCTCAGGAGGGCGCGATTTCCAGGGTGCTTTTCAAAGGCTTTTTGGGCGACGCGATGTTCGGTTTCGCCATTGTCCGCCGTTTCTGGGCAAATTATGACGCTCAAAACGCGTTCGCGGCTCACCTGTCAACCCACCGTGAACTCGGCGTGATCACTTTTGACCCGCCGGAACACGCCTCGCTCTTCACGCCAGATTTTCAAAATGCGGTCGGCGACGCGGTCTTCGAGAGTTATCGCGCCGGCATGAAGCGCTCCGGCGCCTCGCAGCTCGCAACTCAGCGGCTGTACTTCGACCTCACCCAGCGCGTGCCGCGCATGACGATCAACGGCGTCGAGGTCGTGCGCGCCTACGCGGCTGCCCGCCTGCCATTCGCGGATTACGATCTGCTAGATTTCTCTTTTCAGCTTCCCCCCGGCTACACGTTTGAGCGCTACATCGCCTACCGGGCTTTCACGGAAAAATTCGCCCGCTACGCCAAAGTGCCCAATCCAGTCACCGGGCTGCCGCTGATCTCCTGCGCCAGGGATATCCTGCTGCGCGGGCGCGACAACCTGCGCTGGCATCTGCAAGCCCGCGGCTTGGATAAATTATTGGGTCCAGAGAGCCGACCCTATAAAGATTACAACGGCTGGTTTCGCCGGGAGCTGCGCGGCTGGGTGGAGGGTTTATTGCTCGACCCTCACAGCCTGGATCGAGGCTTCTTCCAGCCGGAATATATCCGCCAGGTTGTCAGCGCGCACATGGCTGGCAAAGATCTCGCCACCCACCTGGGGGCGCTGCTCTCGCTGGAATTATGGCTGCGCCAGTATCTCGACTGAAAGGGACGAGTTCATAAAATGCGTATCGGTATCGCCATCGAAGAAACCTGGGCGTTCTTCAGAGAGATCGAACAGGAACTCTCTAAATATCACCAGATCACTCAGTTTCACCCCACGGATACCCGCTTTCCAATCTTCTATGAGCGGCTCAACGCGCGCCAGTTGCATAGAGACTGGTCGTCATTTTTAAGGTCGAACCAGGTGGTCTTTTTCGAATGGGCTTCCGGCTTGCTCGAGACCGCCAGCCATTTCCCAAAAACTTGCGGGATGATTACCCGCCTCCACCGTTATGAGATGTATCACTGGGCGCAGAAGATCAACTGGGACGCCGTCGATCGGGTGATCCTGGTTAGCCAAGCCAAGCGAAATGAGTTTGCGCGCAAATTTCCTGACCAGGCGGAAAAGACCTTGGTTATCTCAGAAGCGGTCTCACTCGACCGTTTTCAATCCAAAATAAAAGATTTCAGCGGTCAGCTTGGTACCTTGTGTCATCTCTCCCCGCGCAAACGGGTCTATGAATTGATCCTGGCTTTCTACGAGTTGAACCGGCTGCAGGATGGCTTTCATTTGCATATCGGAGGGACAAACCATTCCAGTTATCCGGAATACTTTGGTATCCTGCAAACCCTGGTAGAAAAACTGGGGCTGCAGGAGAGCGTCACTTTTTACGGAAACGTCGAGGACCCCCCGAACTGGTATCGCAACATCGATCTTTTCATCTCCAACAGCTTTTCCGAGGGGCTGCAGGTCTCCCCTCTGGAAGCAGTTGCGTCCGGCTGTTATACAATCTCGCACAACTGGGACGGCGCCGACGAGTTTTTCTCCCCCCGCGAGCTCTTCTTCTCCGAGCGGCAGTTGGTCGAGATCATCCTGAGTTATGCGGATTTGAGCCAGCCGGAAAAAACCGCCCATATCGAGCGGCTCCAGGATATCGTGCGCCGTAACCACGATCTGGACAAAATCAAGGTTCAGATTCGCGAGGCGGTCGAACAGGTCGGCGCGGGCTACGAACCTCGGAGCAGGCGCGGCGCATGAAAATCGGCTATTTGATGCAGAAGGGCGAAGAGATCCGCCGCCCGCCCTACAACGGTCCCGCCAATCACGTCCGCCAGGTGGTCCAAGCCCTGCAGGACCTGGGTCACGACGTGCGGGTGTTGGTTCGCTTGGACGAGGAGTTCTGGCTCACAGAAGATCTGGAGCATTTCAGGCAGGTCGAGGCGGATGGGCAGAGAGCGGCTGCGAAGGCGGCGCGGCTTTTTGAAAGCGCGGTTCGGCGCGCCCAAAGAGAACTCAGGCTGCCTTACCTGGCTTACTACGAAAGCCGTCATTTCGCCCAGGTCTGTCAGCAGGAGTTGGGCGGCTGCGAGGTTTTCCTGGAACGAATGAGCTGGATGACCTACGGAGGCTGGTTGGCTGCCCGCCGCCAGCGGGTTCCTCTGGTGCTGGAATATAACGGCGATCCGCTGATCGACCTGCGCGCCAAAGACGAACTCCCGCGTGGCTTGCAGTATCGCATTTCACTCAGTATTACGGGCAAAGCGCTCCGCTCCGCCGACCGGTTGATCGCCACCGGGGATGGCTGGCGCCAGAACCTGATCCAGGATTGGCAGGTTCGCCCCGAGCGCGTTACGACCATCGAGAACGGCACCACGCTGGTCGACCTGCTCGCGCGGTCTCAACTGCGCGCCTTTCAGGATGGCGCCAACCCAGATCAGCCCCTCACCCTGGTGCATCTGGGCGGGTTTTATGCCTGGCACGGGCTGGACATCCTGCTGCAGGCGCTTGCCGCTGCCCGCGAACAACAGCTCGAATTTTGCCTGCTGCTGATTGGCTCTGGCGCTGAAGAAAGCGCCACGCGCCAGCGCGCCTCCCAACTGGGATTGAACGAACGTGTGCAATTTCTGGGTCAACTCAGCGATCGCGAATATGCGGTTCATCTCGCCCACGCCGACATTGGCTTTTCGCCTTACTGCGGCAGATCCGAGTATTCGGGGCTCAAGCTCTTCGATTACAAGGCGGCTGGGCTTCCAACCATCGCTTCCGGCGTGGGCAGCCAACCGGCTGCCCTAAAACATCGCGTCACGGGTCTGATCGTGCCCCCCTGCGATCCAACCGCGTTGGCTCAGGCGATTCTCGAACTGGCTGCCAACCCGCAACTCCGCCGGGAGATGGGTCGCCGGGCGCGCCTCGAAGCCGAGAGCCAGCACCGTTGGGCGCACACCGCGCAGAAAATCGAGCGGGTTCTGCAGGAGGCGCTTGCCGCATGAGCCAACCCTCCGGCACATCCGATCCGGTCAATCCGCCCGGTTCGAACCGCCTCGAACCGCTCGTCAGCGTGATGATGCCAGTCTACAACGCCCAGGCTTACCTGGGTGAAGCGATCGAGAGCGTCCTCGCCCAGACCTACCCGCGCTGGGAATTGATCGTCGTGGACGACGGCTCGACTGATGCAAGCCTGACGATCGCTCAAGATTACCGAGATCCGCGCATCCGGGTCTATCACCAGCCGAACCTCGGCGAAGCCGCCGCCCGAAACGAGGCATTGCGCCACATGAACGGCGAGCTGGTGGCGTTTCTCGATGCGGATGATCGCTTTCTGCCCGATCACCTCGCCCTGACTGTCGGCTATCTGACCAGCCATCTCGAGATGGACGGTGTTTATACCGATGGGCTGCACATCGACCAGGACGGCAAATCGCTCCAGCGCACGCTCTCCGACCGCCGCCGCGGCCCCTTCGAGGGTAGTTTGTTCGAGCAACTGGTCCGCGCATCGGATGTCTTTGGTCCGCCGATCTGCATTGTTCTCCGGCGCGAACCAATCATTCGGCTTGGGCTTCAGTTCGACCCGCAGATCGTGATCGGACCCGATTGGGATTTCACCACCCGTTACAGCGAGACGACTTGTTTCGGCTACATCGACCGCGTCACCTGCCATTACCGCATCCACCAGACCAACATCTCGCTGAAAGCCGGACAGGAAAAGCGCCTCAACTCGCTGGCGCGCTGCCGCGAAAAGGCGATCAAGCTGGCGGGGTTTGAGGGCCTCACAGTCGAGACGCGCGCCGCGGTCTTTTATATCCTGCTGGTCGACCTGTTAGCCAGTCAACCGCAGCGCCAGAGCGCAGCGGTCGCTTGGCGCGAATTTCATCAGCTTCCGCGCCGCGAACAGGCGCGCATTTATCGCCTGATGGCTAGCCGGGCTGTCATGACCGGCAGCGCCGCCCCGATCGAGGACTGGCTGCGCGAATCGCGCCAACTCGACCCTGACAGCCAGACGGCTGGGCTGCTGCTCAACCTTTATCGGTTCTCGCCGCGCCTGTTGCAGTTTTCCCTGCGCGTCAAAAATCGCAAACAGATTGAGGAGTGGCAATCCTCGCCATTCAAGGATTTAGCCGAAACACCAGGACATGGCAGTTCTCATGAATCTAATACGCCGACTGTATCGAAAACTGGTCGATGAACGGCTGCGCGCCTCCATTCATGCGTTGCGCTTTCGCGGCGATGCCTCGGTGTTAACCGCGACGCTGCGCGGCAGGCTGGGATGGCTGTTCAAAGAGGGTTCCAACCAGGAACACCTCGAGGCGGCAATGGACTGGCTGTGCGCCGCCCAGGATGCTCAAGAGGAAGGCGGCGTCTCCGCTTATTATGACCTGCGCGCAGGAGCCTGGGCAGCGCCGTATCCGGAGACCACCGGTTATATCATCCCAACTTTTTTCAATTACGCCGCGCGGCGCGGTCTTGAAATCTACCGCGAACGGGCGATCCGCATGGCGGATTGGCTGCTCACCGTGCAGCTAGAGAATGGCGCCTTCCCGATCGGTCCGTTGTGGCACGATCGGGAAAGAGCGCCAATCGTCTTTGATACCGGTCAGATTCTACACGGGCTGGCGCAGGCTTTTGAGGAAACCGGTCGCCAGAAATACCTCGCATCCGCCTGCCGGGCTGGCGACTGGCTGGCGGAAATCCAGTCGCCTGATGGGAATTGGGAAAAACATGTCTCCCTGGGCTACGTTCACACGTACAACGTGCGCTCCGCCTGGGGAATGCTGCGCCTTTACACATCCAGCCAGGACCCCAAACACCTCGCAGCCGCGCGGGCTAACCTGGATTGGGCGCTGACCCAGCAGGACCCCGACGGCTGGTTTCGCAACGCTAGCTTTCAGCCCGAAGTCGATCCGCTTACCCACACGATTGCCTACACGATCGAAGGGCTGTTGGAAGCGGGGCTCCAGTTGGTAGACCAGCGCTACATCGAGGCGGCGCGCCTGGCTGCCAACGCCCTGCGCAAGAAACAACTGGAAGATGGCTTTCTACGCGCCCGGTATGGCACCGGCTGGAATTCGAGCTTGAATTGGAGCTGTCTGACCGGCGCAGCCCAGATGGCGTTGGTCTGGCTCAGGCTCTATCAAACCTATTCGGATGAGCAAGATCTCCGCGCCGCGCTGGCAGCCAACAAGTACGTCAAACAGCGGCAGCCGCTGCGTGCGCCTCTGCCCGGCGTGCGAGGCGGAGTTGCCGGATCTTACCCCATCTATTGTGAGTATGAGCCGTACTGCAACCTGAACTGGGCGGTGAAATTCTTCGCCGACAGCCTGATGCTGACCGAGCAATTGGAAACCGATGATCGCAACTGAGGGATCATGAAGGCGCTGTACATCAACAGCCGCCCAGATGCACACAGAAACCCCGGCGGAGACAACACGCAACTGACCTGCACCCGGGCTGCGGTCGAAACCCTGGGCGTTGAGGTGACCCTGGCTGAGCCGGGCGATTTGGAACGACTGTCGGGGTACGACTTGGCGCACGTGTTTAACATCCAGACGCCTGAATCTGCCTGGCGGGTTTTTCAAGCGCTCCAAAGCGGCGGTATCCCGATCGTTTTATCCCCGATCTATTGGGATATGTACGAATATTGGGCAGAAAACGCCCTGCGCGACCTGAGCCGCTGGCGGCTGCTCGGGCGGGTTTTGAGCCGGCAGCTTGCCGCCCGGGTCTACCTGTGCTGGCAGAAGCTGAAGGCGCCGCGCAACGAAGAATGGAAAATCCAGCGCCGGTTATTGAGCCAGGCGGGGCGGGTGCTGCCAAACTCGGCTTCAGAAGGCGCGCTATTGAGCAATACGTTCAACTTAAGCCGGGGGTTCAAAGACAAGATCGATATCATCCCCAACGGGGTCGAGCTGGAGCAATATCGCGCTTTGCCCGACCCAGACCCGGAGTTCATCCAGAAGTATGGCGTTCGCGATTTTGTGCTGCAGGTAGGTTCGATCAACCCGGTAAAAAACCAACTGGGTCTGATCCAGGCGTTGTTCAGCCTGCCCATCCCGATTGTCTTTGTCGGGAAAGTGGCGGATGCTTACACGGGTTACGGGGATGCCTGCAAAGCCCTGGGCGCGGCGCGCGGCGCGGTCTATTTTGTGGATCACGTACCGCACGCACGGCTGCCGGGGATCTACGCACTGGCGGCTGTGCATGCGCTGCCGAGCTGGCGCGAGACCCCCGGGCTGGCGAGCCTCGAAGCGGCGGCAGCCGGGCGTCCAATCGTCACGACCAGCATCGGCTCCACGCGTGACTATTTTGGCGGCGAAGCTTGGTACTGCCACCCCGGCGATCCGCAATCCGTGCGCCGGGCAGTCGAAGCCGCCTTATCCGCTGCGCCATCCGAGGGATTGCGCAGCCGGGTGCTAAGTGAATTCACCTGGGAAAAAGCCGGACAGAAAACGCTGCAGGCTTATCAGCGCTTGCTCGCTTCCCAAAATTGATATACACCTCAGGAGTTATATTCGATGGATTTCTCATGGACCGAGGAGCAATTAGCCTTCCGCAAAGCGGTGGTTGATTTTGCCCACAAGGAGCTCAATCAGGACATAATCGAAGAGGATCGCAGCGGCAGTTTTTCACCCGAGAAGTGGCGCAAATGCGCCCGCTTCGGCATCCAGGGCTTGCCTTTTCCCGAAGAGTACGGCGGCAGCGCGGCTGATATCCTGACCACGGTGCTCGCGATGGAAGGGTTGGGATATGGCTGCAAAGACAACGGCTTGATCTTTGCGATGAACGCGCAAATGTGGAGCGTTCAGATGCCCATTTACTCGTTTGGCGCCGCCGACCAAAAGCGCAAATATCTGCCGGGGCTGTGCCGCGGCGAGTTGATCGGCGCGCACGGCATGACCGAGCCGGATTCGGGCTCGGACGCTTACAGCCTGCGCACGACCGCCCAGCGCGTCGATGGCGGCTACGTCCTGAACGGGAGCAAGATGTTCGTCTCCAATGCCCCGGTTTCCGACCTGGCAGTCGTCTTTGCCACCGTCAACCCCGCGCGCAAGATGTGGGGCGTCACCGGTTTCATCGTCGAAACCGGGACGCCCGGATACACTATCAGCCGCAAGCTGGATAAAATGGGCTTGCGCACCTCGCCCATGGCGGAACTGGTTTTTCAGGATTGTTTCGTGCCGGAGGAAAACCGCCTGGGTCCGGAGGGCGCCGGGTCGAACATCTTCAACGACTCGATGGAATGGGAGCGCAGCGGCATCCTGGCGAGCCACATCGGGGCGATGGAACGCCAGCTCGAAGCCAGCATTCAATATGCGCGTGAGCGCCAGCAATTCGGTCAGCCGATCGGCAAGTTTCAATCGGTGGCGAACCGCATCGTGGATATGAAAGTGCGCCTCGAAACCGCCCGCCTGCTGCTTTACAAGGTCGCCTGGCTGAAGAAGATGGGCAAGCCAACCGTGATGGAAGCCGCCCTGGCAAAACTCTATCTGAGCGAAAGCTTCATCCAATCCAGCCTGGACTCTATCCGCACCTTTGGCAGCTACGGTTACATGACCGAGTTCGAAGTCGAGCGCGACCTGCGCGATGCAGTCGGCGGCGCGCTCTATTCGGGCACCTCAGACATCCAGCGCAACATCATCGCGCGCTTGCTGGGTCTTTAGGCTGTTGGAGATGACCAGGATCAAAGTGCAATGTATCGGTTCTTATTGACCCATGCGATCCGTGATTGGGCAGAGAAGACGCCGGAACAGGAAGCAGTCCGGTTCGCCGGTCAAAGCCTGACCTACGCCGAGTTAGAAGCGCGCACCAACAGCCTGGCGCGCCTGCTCATCGACCAGGGCGTGAAGCGCGGCGACCGGGTGGGGATCTTTATGAACAAGAGCCTCGAGGCGGCGGTCAGCCTGTACGCCAGTATGAAAGCCGGAGCGGCTTACGTTCCGCTCGACCCGTTCGCCCCTCCCCAACGCCTCGCCTATGTCATCCAAAATTGCGGGATTCGCCACGTGTTGAGCGCCGAAGCAAAGCGCGCTCAGGTCAACGAGATCTTGTGTGAGTCGGTCGAGCTGGACTGTCTGGTTGGGATCGAGGGGGTGGAACGCCAAGGCTTGCGCGCTTTTTCGTGGGATCAGGCTGATGCCTTCCCATCCAGCGGGCTGGACCTGCACCTGACAGAACAGGACCTCGCCTACATCCTGTACACCTCCGGCTCCACGGGCGTTCCCAAGGGGATCATGCACATCCATCGCAGCGGGTTGAGCTTTGCTGAATGGGCTGCCCAAACCTATAAGCTCTCTCCTAGCGACCGCTTGAGCAATCATGCGCCGCTGCACTTCGACCTGTCCACCTTTGACTTCTTCGCCGGAGCAATCGCCGGCGCGACCACGACCCTCATCCCCGAAGCGCTCACCAAATTCCCCGCCAACCTCACAAAGCTGATCGAGGAGGAACGCCTCACGGTCTGGTATTCGGTCCCATTCGCTCTGATCCAACTGGTCGAACGCGGCGTGATCGAGAAGCGCGATCTGAGCGCCTTGCGCTGGGTCCTGTTTGCGGGCGAGGTCTTTCCCACCAAGCACCTGCGCCAATTGATGATCCGCCTGCCGGATAGCAAGTTCAGCAACCTGTTTGGTCCCACCGAGACCAACGTTTGCACGTATTACCACGTCCTGGAGGTCCCGCCCGATACGGACGAGCCGATCCCGATCGGCAAAGTCTGCGCTAATCTGGAAGAGCTGGTTGTGGACGACCAGGACCGCCCGGTCGCGCCGGGCGAAGTCGGCGAGCTGTTGATCCGCGGCGGGGTGGTGATGAAAGGCTATTGGGGAATGCCGGAGCGCAACGCAGCTTGCTTCTACCGCCGCCCAACGCTGGGGTCCTTCGAGGACGTGTTCTACCGAACCGGCGATCTGGTGCAGCTCGATGCCGCTGGAAATTACCGTTATCTGGGGCGCAAGGATCGCCAGATCAAGACCCGCGGTTATCGCGTCGAACTGGACGAGGTCGAGGCCGCGCTTGACTCACATCAAGGCGTGTTCGAGGCCGCGGTATACACGATGCCCGACCCGCAAGGCAGCAGCTTGATCGTCGCTTCGATCGTACCTCACCCGGGCGTTGCCCTGGACGAACCCATGCTGGTGGAGCATCTGAGAGCCAGATTGCCGTTCTATGCGATTCCAACCCAGATCTGGATCATGGATGAATTCCCGCGCACCTCGACCGGCAAGATCGACCGGCGCGAACTGCAAGCTATGGCAATTCGAAACCTCAACGGGAATGACATCTCCCCCTGAGCTATTTTGATTTTTCATTTTGATTTTTGATTATTGAAGGAGAAAACACAGTGGATCGAAAAATAGCTCTATCCGATTACATTAAGCAAGAGGTCATGCGGAACCCTAAAGCCAATTTGGACGACGCTGAAGACCTGTTCAACGCCGGGATTCTCGATTCGCTGGCAATCTTGCAGCTCGTGGCATTCATCGAGGAAAACTTCAAGATCAAGATCCCCGACGAAGATGTCATTTTCGAGAATTTTCAAAACCTCAACGCGCTTGCCAGCTATCTTGAAACTCAGAAGGCGGCTGAATAGCTTGAAGTTCAGCGGGTTTATCAAAACATCAATTCCGATGGAAGCATTTTTTATCCTCGGATTAAGCTGGCTATAACCTGCTCCGCCATCCCTCCTCATGGTCAAAAAGCTGCTCTATCTCAATGGTCTGGCTGTGCTCGCGGTGGTGCTCAACCATTCGCTGAGCTGGAGTTACATTTCTCTCTTCTGGTGGACCGACCGCTATCTGCCCGTCAGCGTCCCGAACTTCGACCAGCTCGGCAGTCCAATTTATTATCTGTTCCGCTTCCTTGAACAGTTGATCATCTTTGCGATCCCGGCTTTCCTTTTTGTTTCGGGTTTCTTCCTGGCTTTTGCCGCCGGGCGCGGACAATCTCCACTGCGCTGGAACATCATTTTCGTCCGCCTCAAGAACCTGCTCATTCCGTTCTTCATCTGGTCGGTGATCATCCTTCTAATGGACATCGCCCTCGGGCGGGAGGTTTCGCCGGCAGAATTTCTGCTCGTTATCGTGACGGGCCGCGCCGCAGACCCGTTTTACTTCATCCCGGTATTAGCCCAGCTCTATCTGATCTCCCCGTTCATCGTTCGATTTGCCCGTAACAACTGGAAAATGCTGCTTCTCGTCACCGGCGCCGTGCACGCCTTTTTTGTGCTCTTGCGCTATCCGCCGCTGCTCAACCTAGATATCCCGTTCCTGGAGCCGATTATCGCTAATAACCGACATTTTCTCTTCCCCAGTTACATCTTCTTCCTAACCCTGGGGATGGTCTTCGGCTTTCATAGCTCAGAATTCAAAGAGTGGCTCTATTCCAGGCGCTGGTTGTTGTTGGGATTGACTGGAGCGTTTTTCTTGCTGGGCGTGATCGAATGGGAAATGATTCTGAAAGCCTCTGGACAGGAATGGTTGGGTCCAAGCGAAACTCTCATCGACCAGATTTATGCGGGTTTCTTTTTGCTCACCTTTTTTGCGTTCGAGCGTACCGAGCTGCCCCTCCCGCGCACCTTTAATTTTATCGGCGCCAAATCATACGGAGTATACTTAACCCACACGATCGTATTGATTATCACGGCAAAAGCGGTTTATCACCTGATCCCCCAATTGCTGGGGCTGCCACTGCTGTTTCTGCTCATGCTCACCGCTGCTGGGGTGGCGCTGCCGCTGCTGCTGATGGAAATCGTGAACCGTTCGCCGCTGCGCCGCTACTACGCCCTGATCTTTGGCTGATCCGCCGCGCAGCTCAATTCTCTGCCCCGCATTCGCTCTTACATGCCCGAACCGCTCATCATCACCGTGATCTTGAACACCAACCGCTGCGAGGATACCCTAGCTTGCCTGGATTCTCTCCAAAACAGCGTTTATCCAAACCACAAAACGATCGTCCTCGATAACGCCTCCACCGACGGCTCGGTTGAGGCGATACAAGACCGCTTCCCGCAGGTGCAGGTCATTCGGCTGAGCGAAAACCTGGGCTACGCCGGCAATAATAACGTGGGCATCGAAGCCGCCATGCGCCGGGCTGCGGATTGGGTCCTGGTCTTGAACGAGGATACCATCTTGGCGCCCGACTGCATTGACCGCCTGATCGACGCCGCCGGGACGGATGAGCGGATCGGCATCCTTGGACCAACCGTCTATCATTTCGACGAGCCAGATGTGATCCAATCTGCGGGGGGCAGCCTGACGCCCGTCTGGAATTCGCGCCATTTGGGACAGAACGAACCGGACCGGGGTCAGTACAACCGCCCGCGTCCGGTCGAATGGATATCGGGCTGCGCCATCCTGGTCAAACGCCAGGTGATCGAGCAGATCGGCGCGCTCGATGCCCGCTTCTTCTATTATTGGGAAGAGACCGACTGGTGCACCCGGGCGCGCAAGCGCGGCTGGAAGATCCTGCACGTCCCCGCCGCGCACATCTGGCACAAGGGCGTTCAGCGCAATTATGCTCCCTCGCCAAACGTGACCTACTACAACACCCGCAATCGTTTCCTCTTCCTGGCAAACAACCGGGCTCCGCTTCACGCCTGGTTTTACGCGCTCGGACGCACCTCGCTCACGCTGATAAGCTGGAGCGTGCGCCCGAAATGGCGACCCATGCAGCCTCACCGCGATGCAATGTGGCAGGGCGCGCGGGATTTTTTCAGCCGGCGCTGGGGAATACGCCCCTCTTGAAGCGGCTGGCTTTGTACCTGATCTTTCTAATTCAACGATGAGTAACCGTTCCCTGAATATCAAACTGCATAAGCTCGCCAGCGCGATTGGCATCAAACGCAGCCAGCATAACTATGTCAAATTCATCTTACTCGGTCGCTCGCGGACCGGTTCCAATTTTGTGCGCGGGTTGTTGAATTCTCACCCGCAGATCATCACGTTTGGCGAAGTTTTCGTGTCAAACCAGGAAATCAAATGGGGTTTTGACGATTACACCAGCGCGCCGGGCGCGTTTGAGCTTTTTCAGCAGGATCCGCCAGCCTTCCTGCAGCAGATGCTCTTCTGCGACTACCCGCGCGGGATCGCCGCCGTCGGGTTCAAATTGTTTTATTACCATGCCCGCGAAAACGAACTAGAGGTCGTCTGGCGCCACCTGCAAGCCCAGAAAGACATCCGCATCCTGCACATCAAGCGCCGCAACATGCTTCGCACTCATCTCTCGCACGCCAGGGCGGTTCACACCGACCAATGGGCGAATGTAAGCGGAGAGCATGAAGCCGAGCCGCCCATTGCCCTCGATTTCGACGAATGCTTGAAGGACTTTGAACAGACCAGTCAATGGGAGGTCGAATACGATCAGTTCTTTGCCGCCCATCCCAGATACGACGTCTTCTATGAGGAGTTGGTGAACGACTTCGACCGCCAGGTAATCCAGATACAAGACTTTCTGGAGGTAAAACATGCGCCTCTAGAATCGGACACTTACAAACAATCCCACAAACCGCTGTCTCGATCGATTGTCAACTACGCGGAATTGAAAGAAAAATTCTCCGGCACCCAGTGGGAAAAGTTCTTCAACGACTTCGAATGAAGATCTTGTTCCTTTCGACCTGGTTCCCATACCCGCTCAATCAAGGCAGCAAGATCCGGGGATACCATCTGCTGAAAGCGCTCGCCGATCAGCACGACGTGGCTCTAGCCTCTTTTGAAGATGCGGAACTAAGACCCGAATGGCTCGATCACATTCGCAGCCTGTGCCCGGTGGTCGAAACCCTGCCGCGCAAGCCATTTCAAACCAGCCGCCTCAAATCGGTTTTAGGCTGGCTTTCGCCCAAACCCAACACGGTCACGGCGATCCGCTCCCCCGAGATGAGCGCCCTTGCCCGCCGGATGGCGCAGAGTTGGCGCCCTGAATGCATCGTCGCGCTCACCTACGTCACCGCGCCGTACGCGCTGGAAGCGGAGGGCGCGGTGCGGGTTGTGGATATCGACAACGTGATGACGCGCATGCTCTACGAACTCGTCCCCCTGGCGCGTTCAGCGCCCGAGCGTTTCAGGCGCTGGCTGGCTTACCGCAAATTTCTGGCGTATGAAAAGAGCCTCTATCCGCGTTTTGAGCGCGCCCTGGCGGTCACCGAAAACGACCGGCGCGACGCCCAGCAATGGTTCGGGCTGGAACCGCAACAGCTCCTCGTCGTGCCAAACGGGGTCGAGACCGCTGCCGGCGACTTCCAGAGTTACGCCCCCGAACCGGGCGCGTTGATCTTCAACGGCGCGCTCACCTATTCGGCAAACTATGACGCGATGGAATTTTTCCTCGGGGAAATTTTTCCAGAGGTGGTTCGGCAGGCGCCCGAGGCCACTCTGCGCATAACGGGCAGCGCTGCGGGCGTCGACCTGGGGAGGCTGGCGATCAACGATCACGTCGAACTCACCGGATACCTCGATGATGTCCGCCCGGCGGTTGCGCAGAGTTGGGCGTGCGTCGTTCCGCTCCGCATCGGGGGCGGGACGCGCCTGAAAATTCTAGAAGCGATGGCGCTGGGCACGCCGGTGATCTGCACCTCCAAAGGCGCCGAAGGGCTCGCCGCCCAGAACGAGGTGCATTTGCTGATTGCGGATGACCCGCACGCTTTTATCGAGCAGACGCTGCGTTTATTGCGCTCGCCTGACCTGCGCCAGCGCCTCTCCCAGAACGCCCGGCGGTTGATGCAGGAAAAATACGACTGGGCAGCGATCGAGAAGGATTTTTGCGCGCAGATCGAAGCAATCGTAAGCAGAAATTAATGTTTGTTTGATCCAGAAAGTGGATAATCATTAATGGCAGGGAATACTTTGATTGTGGCGCTAGAAGCGAGTGAAACCCTGCCAGAGACAGCGATGAGGCGCAAGACCATCACATGAACGGCGTCGACCGTTTGCAAGATCGAGACTCGAAAACGGAATATTCCAGTTCGGATTCGCGGGAAGATTACGGCGGATTGGCAGCCTTGTTGCCGAACTGGATGATTCGCCGACCCGACAGGTTGAACCTCCCCGCGCCCCTCACCTTGGGCTTGATCGCCCTGGCGCTGCTCGTTGCCGTGCTTTCGCCATTCCTGGCTCGCAGCCCGCGGATTGCCATGCTCGTAGGTTTAGGCATCAGCGGCTTGGGGGCTGCGGTATTGCTGCACAAGTGCCCGGTTCTTGGGCTCGCCAGCATTTCCGTTCTCAGCCTGGCAGTGCCTGTCACGATCGGGACCGGCTCGCAAACCGGGATCAACATTACCGTCATTTTGATCCTCCTCATGACTGGCTTGTGGCTGCTCGATCTGATTTTCAATCCGCGAAAGATTCAACTGCTGCCGCTTAAGCCGGTTTTTCTTACCCTCGTTTTCTGCGCAGTCGCCATTGCAGCATTTGCCTTTGGACAGCTCAACTGGTTTCCAACCAAGCCAGCCCCCATCACGGCTCAAATCGGCGGCTTGATGATCTTCTTGCTTTCCGCCGGCGCGTTTCTGCTTTATGCGCATCAAATCAAAACGGAAAACGAGTTGAAATGGGTTGTGTTGATATTTTTCATCGTTGGGTTCGCCAACATCTTATTGCGCGGTTTTGGTTTTATGCAGCCTTACATCTTTACGGTGTTTGTCCGCGAGGCTGTCCTGGGAGCTTTGTTCTTTAATTGGCTGATTGCGCTGGCTGCCGGTCAGGCTTTGTGCAACCCCAGGCTGGCGCCTTTCTGGCGCGTTGTGCTGATTGGGTTCATCCTCTTGTTTTTTTACCAACACCTGAGCCAGAGCCGCGACTGGGTCTCGGGCTGGCTGCCCCCCTTGATTTCTGTGATAGTCGTGGCGTTCTTCTACCGCCCGCGGTTGGGCGTCCTGCTTGGGATAGCCGGGCTGGCTTTTTTGATGATGTCGCCCGGAACAATCGGCGGCTTACTAGGTGAAGGCGACAATCCCTACAGCGTTCTCACGCGGCTGGAAGCCTGGAAGATCATGTGGGAAATCATCAAAGTCAGCCCCTTGCTGGGGGTGGGGATGGCGAATTATTACTGGTACACGCCGCTGTTCAAAATCCTCGGCTATCGCGTCAGCTTCAATTCACATAACAACTACATCGACATCGTCGCGCAAACCGGGATTATCGGGTTAGCGGTCTTTATCTGGCTGCTCTGGGAGATCTGGCTCGTTGGCTGGAAAACCCTCAAGCACGCGCCCGAAGGATTCCCAAGAGCCTACGTGATCGGCGCGCTTGCGGGACTGGTTGGGACGGCGGCTTCGGGATTGTTAGGCGACTGGATCATCCCCTTTGTGTACAACGTCGGGCTGCCAGGCTTTCGCGCCAGTGTATTCACCTGGATTTTCTTAGGCGGTTTGATGGCAATGGCAAAACTCTACCTGCTCCCCGCCGCCGCAGACAGCCAGGCTTCTGCCTCATGACCGTTCTTTCCATCCTGATCGTGAACTGGAACGGCGGTCAGGTCCTGCTCGACTGCCTGGAATCGATCTTCGGGAACCCGCCAGACCAGCCTTATGAGGTCATCCTCGTTGATAACGCCTCGACTGATGCGTCAGCCCACGCCGCTGAATCCCGCTATCCTCAAGTCCAGGTGATCCACAGCCCCGCCAATCTGGGGTTTGCAGGGGCTAACAACATCGCTTTCAACCGCGCCAGCGGCGAATACCTGCTCTTGTTGAACCCGGACACGGTCGTGCAGCCGGGGGCGCTTCAGGCTCTGCTCAGCTATTTGGCGGAGAATTCCAAAGCCGGCGCGGCGGGCGCCAGGCTGCTAAACCCGGATGGGTCGCTCCAGCCGTCATGCTCACCCGAACCCACTCTAAGCCGGGAATTTGCGCGCCTGTTTCACCTCAAGGGCGTGCGACCGGATGGGTATTACGAGATGAAAGATTGGGACATCGCCGCGCCCCGGCGGGTGGACACCCTGCTGGGCGCCTGCCTGATGGTTCGCCGGACTGCCCAGCTTCAGATCGGCGCCATGGACGAAACTTTTTTCATGTACTCCGAAGAGGTGGATTATTGCCGCCGCCTCAGACAGGCGGGCTGGGAGATCTGCTGGGTTCCGCAAGCCAGGGTGGTGCACCTGGGCGCGCAGAGCACGCGCCAGGCGGCTTCTCAAATGTTCTTGCAGCTCTACCTGGCAAAAGTGCAGTACTTCCGCAAACATTACGGGCGCTTTTCCGCCCGGCTCTACAAGCTCATCCTTTTCGGGGCTGGCATGGCGCGCCTGGCTGCAGCGCCCCTGATTCGGACCCGGCCCTCCCGCCAGTCCGAGGATCAGCAAGCGCTGGTCGATAACTACCAGAAGCTGCTCAAAGCGCTGCCTGGGATGTAATTATCTTCTTTTTCCTGAGGAATGACATGACCATTGAAGCACAGATCAAGGATTACATTTCCAAAAACCTGCTTTTCAGCAGCGACGGATTCAACTATCCGGACGACGCTTCCTTCATCGATGAGGGGATCGTCGACTCGCAAGGGGTGATGGACCTGGTGTTCTTCGTAGAGGAGACCTTCAAGGTCCAGGTTCAGGACAGCGAGATCGTCCCGGATAACTTTGATTCAATCGAAAAAGTGACGGCGTATATTCAGCGCAAACAGGCTGCGGGATGAGCCACAAACCAGCCCGACTCGTTCAGGAATTCCTCGAACACAGCGCAAGGCGCCTGCCGGATAAAGTCGCGCTGATCTGCGACAACCAGCGGCTGACCTATGCCGAAATCGAGCGCCTGGCTAACAGCCTGGCGCATGCGCTGATCGCCAGCGGTTTTCAACGCGGCGACCGGTTAGCCATCTACTTGCCAAATTCGGTTGCGGCAGTGGTCGGAATTTTCGCGGCGCTCAAGGCGGGCGGCGCGTTCGTGATCATCAATTCCACCACCAAGCGCGATAAGCTGGTGCAGATCTTGAACAACTGCCGCGCCGCGGCGCTGATCACCGGCGGGCGCAATCAAGCTCTGGTTAACGACATCCTGGGGTTCATCCCGCATTTGCACACGATTGTGACGTCAGGTTCAACCGCTGCGCCGCAGACCGATGCGGCTGTTCCAGACGCCCGGCGCGTCCGGTTTCTTGAATTCGAGGGGTTGGCGCAGGCTTACTCCAACGAACCCCCTGACCGGCGCAATATCGACCTGGACCTGGCGTGCCTGATCTACACCTCTGGCAGCACCGGCGAACCCAAGGGCGTGATGAGCGATCACAGCAACATCGTCTTTGCCGCCAGTTCGATCATCGAATACCTGGAAAATATCGAAGCGGATATCCTCATCAACGTCCTGCCGCTCTCGTTCGATTACGGGCTTTACCAGCTTCTCATGGCGTTTAAGTTTGGCGGCGCTCTGGTGCTGGAGCGTTCCTTCGCTTATCCGGCAGCCATCTTAGGGCGCATGCAAGCGGAAGGCGTGACCGGCTTCCCAGGCGTGCCGACCGTGTTTTCCATGCTGCTGCAGATCGACCTGACGGCGTACGACCTTTCCTCGCTGCGCTACCTTTCCAACACCGCGGCGGCGCTGCCGGTGAGCCACATCCAGAAACTGCGCCAGAAATTCCCCGGCGTCACGCTGTACTCGATGTACGGGCTCACCGAGACCAAGCGCACGCTTTACCTGCCCCCCAAATACCTGGACAGCAAACCGGATTCGGTCGGCATCCCGATCCCGGGGACCGAAGCCTGGGTGGAGGATGAAGCGGGTCGCCGGCTGCCCCCCGGGCAGGTCGGCGAACTGGTGGTGCGCGGCCGCCACGTGATGCGCGGCTACTGGGAAGACCCGGCTGCTTCAGCCCAGCGTTTTCGTCCGGGCTCGCTCCCAGGCGAACGGCTCTGCTATTCCGGCGACTTGTTCCGCATGGACGAGGAGGGCTTCTTCTACTTTGTCGGCAGAAAAGACGATATCATCAAGACCCGCGGCGAGAAAGTGGCGCCCAAGGAAGTTGAAAACGTCCTCTATAAGCTCGAAGGCATCGCCGAAGCCGCCGTGATCGGGCTCCCCGACCCGATTCTGGGTGAATCGATCAAAGCGTTCGTCGCGCTGGCTGACCATTCGCTCACCGAACAGCAAATCCTGGCGCACTGCCGCGCCCACCTGGAAGATTTCATGATCCCCCAGGCAATTGAAATCCGTCCCGAACTGCCCAAGACACCCTCGGGCAAAATCGATAAAAAGCCATTGATCTCGTAAATTCCCATGTAGACTTTCCCGAGACCTGGCAGCGCATTGACAATAACCCATTGAAAGAAAACCGTGCATGTGCGGAATTATCGGCGTATTAAACCAGACTGAACCGGCGGGGGTCGATAAATCGATCTTGCTGCAAATGCTTGCCGCGGTGCGCCACCGCGGACCCGACGGCTTTGGCATTTACCAGGATGAATGGGTCGGTCTGGGCAGCGCCCGCCTGAAAATCCTCGACATCGCCGGCGGAGACCAGCCGATCAGCAACGAGGACGGCGCCATCTGGATCGTTTTTAACGGCGAGATTTTCAACTACGTCGAATTGAGACCGATGCTGGAGGCGCGCGGTCACCGTTTCGCCACCCATTCGGATACCGAGGTCATCGTCCATCTTTTTGAAGACTTCGGTCCCGCTTGCTTGCAGCATCTCAACGGGCAGTTTGTGATTGCCATCTGGGATTCACGTGACCGCTCCCTGCTGCTGGGGCGCGACCGGTTGGGCGTCCGCCCGCTGTTCTACACCTTTTCCGAAGGGCGGTTGATCTTTGGCTCCGAGATCAAAGCGCTGCTCGCGCACCCGGGCGTCCAGGCGCAGATCGATCCGCTCTCGCTGGACCAGATCTTCACCTACTGGAGCACGCTTAGCCCGCGCACGGTCTTCTCCGGCATCTTCGAAGTCCCGCCCGGCTCGTATCTGCTCGCCCGCGACGGCAGGATCGAGCTTCAAAGCTACTGGTCTTTGGATTTCTCCCCATCCAGCGCGCCGGGGCGGGATATCCAGGACTACCAGGACGAACTCGAAAGTTTGTTGATCGATGCGACCCGCATTCGTCTGCGCGCAGACGTTCCGGTTGGGGCATATCTGAGCGGCGGGTTGGATTCCTCCATCACAACCGCCATCATCCGCAATTTCACCGACACCCCGCTTGACACTTTCTCGATCAGCTTTAGCGATCCCGAGTTCGATGAGAGCGAATTTCAGCTCCGCATGGCGGATTTCCTTGGCACCCAGCACCAGGTCGTCCATATCCACCAGCGCGACATCGGCGAGATGTTCCCGCAGGTGATCTGGCACACCGAAACCCCAATCCTGCGCACCGCCCCCGCGCCGTTGTTCCGGCTTTCCAGGCTGGCGCACGAACAGAACTACAAAGTGGTCATCACCGGCGAAGGCGCAGACGAGTTCCTGGCTGGTTATGACATCTTCAAAGAAGCGTTGATCCGTCAGTTTTGGGCGCGCCAGCCCGCCTCAACCATCCGACCGCTCCTGTTTGGGCGGCTCTATCCGGAGATCGCGCACATGCCCAACAGCCAGGCTTACCTGGCGTCTTTCTTTGGCGCAAACCTCGCCGATACCTCCGCCGCGGATTACTCGCACTACATCCGCTGGAAGAACACCAGCCGCACAAAACGCTTTTTCTCGGACGTTCTGGCTGAGCGCATCGCTTCGGCTGACCGCACATCCGCAGGAGTGATCTATCCCCCAGATTTTGCGGATTGGGATGCCCTCGGGAAAGCGCAGTACCTGGAAAGCGCCATCTTCCTGCCCCAGTACCTGCTGTCATCGCAGGGGGACCGGGTTGGGATGGCGCACGCGGTGGAGGGTCGCTTTCCGTTCCTGGATCACCGCGTAGTGGGATTTGCCTCCCATCTGCCGCCGCACTTGCGTTTGAATGGGCTGCACGAAAAATACCTGCTGCGCCGGCTGGCGCGCAAGTGGCTGCCCACCGAGATTTGGACCCGCCGCAAACGCCCCTACCGCGCCCCCATCCATCGCTGCTTTTTCGGTCCGGAGGGCGCCTTGGATTATGTCTCGGAGCTGCTTTCTCCCGCCTGCCTGCAGCAGGCAGGCTTATTCAAACCGGCGGCGGTTCAGAGCATGGTCGGCAAACTGGCTGCGGGCGGACGGCTGGGCGAAACGGACGATATGGCTTTGGCTGGGATATTGTCCGCTCAGCTCGTGTGGAAACAATTTGTCGCGGATTTCAACCGCTACCTGCCCCCGCCCCTGCGTTCAGAAGACCTCACCCGCGCCATCTCGCGCGCCGGCGCATGAGGCGTTCAACGCCCAAATCGCTCGACCTTCGCCAACCGATTTCAGCCTTGCAGACCCTTGGAGCAAACGAACCCGATGACTTTTACAAAAGAATCCTTGCGAATCAACCCCGAACTGGAGACGGAGCGCATCGTCCAGGGCTTGCGCGAACAGGTGCATGAGGAAATGCGCCGGCGCGGCGGCGTGCTGGGCATCAGCGGCGGCGTCGATTCCTCGGTTGTGCTGGCGCTGTGCGTGCGCGCCTTTGGCGCCGAACGCGTGACCCCGGTCATGCTGCCCGAGAAGGACTCCGACCCCCAGAGCGAAATGCTCGCCCGGCAGGTCGCCGGTCATTTTGGGGTCGAACCAGTCCTCGAGATCATCACCCCGGTGCTGGACGGGTTTGGGTGCTACCCGCGCCGGGATGAAGCGATCCGCCGCATGTTCCCCGAGTACGACGCCAGCCTGGGCTATAAAGCGAAAATCGTCCTGCCGCAGAACCTGCTGGAAGACGATACGTTGAATTTCTTCTCGCTGACCATCGTCACGCCCGCCGGCGCAGAGAAAACCCGCCGCCTCCCAACCCGCGAGCTTTCCGAGATCGTCGCCGCCTCGAACTTCAAACAACGCACCCGCATGGCGATGCTCTATTACCACGCCGAACTGCGCAATTACGCCGTGATCGGCACCGCCAACAAAAACGAGCACGACCAGGGCTTTTTTGTCAAATATGGGGATGGCGGAGTGGACATCCAGCCCATTGCTCACCTTTTCAAAACCCAGGTCTATCAATTGGCTGAGTATTTGGATGTGCCGCTCGAAATCCGCACCCGCCCGCCGACCACGGATACCTATAGCGCACCAACGACACAGCAGGAATTTTTCTTCCGCCTGCCGTTCGAGTTGATGGACATGCTCTGGTACGCCCAGGAACATGACATCGCCATTCCAGAAGTAGCCCGGGTGCTGCAAATCGACGCGGAGCAGGTCGAGCGCGCCTATAAGGACTTCACACGCAAACAGCGCACCACCGACTACTTGCGCCTGCCTCCGGTAATGCTGGATAACCCAGCCTCCCCGTAGCACGTCATCCCGCCTCGGCGCCCCCTCAGGCAGCGAATTTTACCGCCGGATAGAAGCTAACCTTGATACAAACCTATATCGAACGTCACACCCGAACCTTGCTGATCGTCGTGCTGTTGATTTCGGTGCTGCTGCGGTTGGCGGCAAGCATCTACCTGGGCGACCAGGTCGAATCGCTGCCGGGCACGAACGACCAGCTCTCTTACCACAACCTGGCGCTGAGGGTGCTGTTGGGGCACGGTTTTTCCTTTGGCGAACCCTGGTGGCCTCACACCGCCGCGAACGCTCCCACCGCCCATTGGAGTTTCTTATACACGTTCTATCTCACGCTGGTCTATGCGCTTTTCGGTCCACACCCGCTGGCTGCGCGGCTGATCCAGGCGCTACTGGTGGGGGTTTTCCACCCTTATCTGATCTATCGCATCGGCAAGCGTTTGTTCGGCGCGCCGGTGGGTCTCTTTGCCGCCGCGCTCACTGCGATATACACCTATTTCATCTACTATTCGGCTGTATTGATGACCGAGCCGTTCTACATCCTGTGCGTCTTAGCCAGTCTGTGGGCGGCGATGCAACTGGGCGACCACTTTTCAGCCCGGCTGGACCAAAAGCCCGCATCCGGTTCGTTTGGGGCGAAATGCGTATTTCTGGGTTTGTCGCTCGCGGCTGCGGTGCTCTTGCGGCAGTTGTTCTTGCTCTTCATTCCCATCCTCTTCGTCTGGTTGTGGCTGGCTAACCGCCGGCGGATCAATCGGGAGTTGGTCGCCGCGGCGCTCGTGTCCGGGGCGCTGGTAGCCGCGCTGATCCTGCCCTTTACGCTCTACAACCGCAGCCGGTTCGAGACATTTGTGCTGCTCAATACCAATTCGGGTTACGTTTTGTTCTGGGCAAATCATCCGATCTACGGCACGCACTTTATCCCCATCTTGCCGCCCGAAATGGGCAGCTATCAGGACCTGATCCCAAAGGATCTGCTCGGGCTGGATGAGGCTGCTCTCGACCAGGCGCTGATGAAGCGCGGGGTTCAGATCATCGTAGATGATCCGCGGCGGTACATCCTGCTTTCGATCAGCCGCATACCGGCATTCTTCATGTTCTGGCCCTCGCGCGATTCGGAATTGATCAGCAACATCAGCCGGGTAGGCGGCTTTGGATTGTTCATGCCCTTTATGTTGTATGGGCTGGTTCGCAGTTTTTTCCCCCGCCGCCCCGCGCCGCCTCTATCCCTGGATTCGCCGGTTTTACTTGTCTATGTCTTTATCCTGTTCTACACCCTCATCCATCTCCTTACCTGGGCGCTGGTCCGCTACCGCCTGCCGGTGGACGCTTTGCTGCTGGTCTTCGCCGGGCTGGCGTTATTCGACCTGGCAGCGTGGATAGACAAAAGACTCAGTCGATCTCCAAAGAACCGGCAGCCTGAAGCCAGCGTCGGGCTTTCTTAGAACGTTCAGCCAACCCGCTAAAGCCTCAGCCGCTTGAACTTTCGCCTCTGCGACCAGATTCTACCAATTATGAGACAAAGAGTAAAAAATTAATCCAGCGCTGCAATAAAATGATAAGATAGATATGGGCGATATCTCTTATTCAATGAGCGGTTTAAGACCTTCATTTCAAGGCAGACGAACTTTACAGAGACATGAAGCTCTTATTTGTTGTACCGTACACACCAACGTTGATCCGCACCCGCCCATACAACCTGCTGCGTGCGCTCGCCAGGCGCGGAAACCGGCTGACGTTGCTCACGCTGTGGACGGAACCCGCCGAATTGGAGAGCGCCGAACAGCTAAGAAGCGAGCTCGAAGCCGTTCACGCCCTCCCCATGCCAGCCTGGCAGTCGCTGGCTAACAGTCTGCGCGCCCTGCCAACCCCCGAACCGCTCCAAGCCTGGTATAGCTGGCAGCCGCGCCTGGCGAACCGGATGACCGCCCTCGTCGAGAGCGCGCGTGCGAGCGACCCGTTCGACGCCGTCCATGTGGAGCATCTGCGCGGGGCAAAGTATGCCCTGCATCTGCGCTCAAAATCGCCTGCCAAGCCTGCTCTGGTGTGGGACAGCGTCGACAGCATTGCGCTGCTTTTCAAGCAATCCTCCGCGCAAAGTTCCAAACGTTTCAACCGCTGGCTGGCTCAATTTGAGTTGAAGCGCACCGAAAGGCTGGAAGCCCGTATGATGCGGCGTTTCGAGCGCATATTGGTCACTTCCCAAAAAGACCGCGCCGCATTTCTGGCTTACTCCACGCCCCACCAACCAGCCGCCAATGTGACCGTGCTCCAAAACGGCGTGGATTTGGAGTACTTTCACCCGGACGCCAGCCTGCCCCGTCAGGAGGATGCGCTCGTGGTGAGCGGTAAGATGAGCTACCATGCCAACATCACCATGGTGCTGTATCTCTATCAGAAGATTATGCCGCTTATCTGGCAGCAGCGTCCCGGCGCTAAGCTGTGGGTGGTGGGAAAGGACCCCAGCGCCGAGATTCTGGCTATCGCCAGCCATCCGAACGTTCAAGTGACCGGAACGGTCTCCGACATCCGTCCATTTCTATGCGGCGCCTCGATTGCCCTGGCGCCCCTGGTTTATGGAGCAGGTTCGCAATACAAGGTCATCGAGGCGATGGCTTGCGGAACGCCGGTGATCGCCAGCCGCCTGGCTGCCGAGGCGTTCTCCGCCGAAGAGGACTGCGAAATCATCGTCGCTCAGGAGCCAGCCGAATTCGCTGAAAAAGCACTCCACCTTCTCGCCAACCCCAACCTGCGCCAGGCTATTGGCACAGCCGGTCGTCAATATGTAGAAAGGCGCCACGATTGGAACCAACTTGCGGCACAGTTAGAAGAGGTGTACCGTGATACCCGCTAAAACCCCCCTACCTTTTGTAGCCAAAGACAGCCTGACCGCTCATGGAGATATCTTGAAAACCCGAGTTTCGCTCAAAGCCCAGTTCGCGATCTATTCCATCGCCTTGATGGCGCTGGATGTTGCCATGATCGGTTTGAGCTTTCGCCTGTCCTATTTCATCCGTTTTGAGCTCAGTCTGCCTATCTTTCGGATTGATATCATCCCCGATCTTACATATTACGAGCGCCTCACTCCGTTGATCGTCGTTTTATGGCTGGTGGTCTTCCGCGTTGCCGGTCTTTACAGCAAAGAAAACCTGCTCGGCGGTCCAGAAGAATATGCGATCGTGTTCCGCGCCAGCACAATCTCGATGCTTTTGGTGATCGTTTTCGGCTTTCTTCAGCCGATCTTCATCATCGCCCGCGGCTGGCTTTTGATGGCTTGGCTGCTTTCGTTCTTCATGATTTCGCTTGGGCGGTTTCTGTTGCGGCGGGTGATCTACCAGCTTCGGCGCTTCGGTTATTTCGTCTCACGCGCTATCATCATCGGCGCAAACGAAGAAGGGTTGATGCTCGCCAGGCAGCTCTCCGACTGGCGGCACTCGGGACTACAGATCCTGGGGTTCATCGACAAGAAATACCTCCCCTTCGAGATACCCCTCGAAGGCGTGCAGGTGTTGGGCAACATGGAGCACCTCGATCAAATCATCAAAGAATACGCGGTGGATGAGTTGATCCTGGCGAGCAGCTCGATCTCCTCGCGCGATAAGTTGTTGGATATCTTTCAGAAATACGGGGTTTCCGACGAGGTCAATATCCGCATGTCATCCGGCTTGTATGAGATCATCACCACCGGTCTCAAGGTGCGCGAATTTGCCTTCGTACCGCTGGTCGGCGTGAATAAGGTCCGCCTGACCGGGTTCGATAACCTGCTCAAGGTCCTGCTGGACTACTGTCTGACCATCCCCGCGCTGATCGTCCTTTCCCCCTTTTTCCTGCTGATCGCAATTGTCATCAAGCTCGATTCACCGGGTCCGGTGTTTCACCGGCGCCGGGTCATGGGGGTCAACAACCGCCAATTCTGCGCCTTCAAGTTTCGCACCATGAGCATCGATGGCGATGAAATCCTGGCGAATTCGCCCGAGCTGCAAGATGAACTGGCAGAGAAATATAAACTCAAGGATGACCCGCGCATCACCCGTTTTGGTCATTTTCTGCGCAAATACAGCGTAGACGAACTTCCCCAACTGTTCAACGTCGTTCGCTCTGAAATGTCCCTCGTGGGACCGCGTATTATTCATCCAGACGAGATGAAAGAATACCAGCGCTGGGGGCTCAACCTGCTTACCGTCCGCCCCGGCATTACCGGGCTCTGGCAGGTGAGCGGAAGAGCGGACCTGACCTATCAGGAACGCATCCGGCTGGACATGCATTACATCCGCAATTGGAGCATCTGGCTAGATTTTCAGCTTCTCTGGCGGACGATCCCGGTGGTTATCTTTGGCCGCGGGGCTTACTAGAGGCGAGCTTAATCACCAATGATCATCACTCAAACACCTTTGCGCGTCAGTTTGCTGGGCGGTGGAACCGACTTCCCTTCATTCATCAGGGAAGAAGGCGGCGGCAACGTCTTAAGCACCGCCATTGATAAATATATTTTCGTAACCATCAGAAAACGTTTTGACGACAACATCCGCCTGGGCTACACGCGCACAGAAATTGTGGAAAATATCGATGAGTTGCAGCACGACCTCATCCGCGAAGCCTTCCGCATGACGGGCTTGCACACGGGCATCGAGCTGACAACCATCGGCGATCTACCCGCCGGCGCCGGGCTGGGCTCTTCCAGCGCGGTCACCGTGGGTTCGCTGTACGCCATGTACACCTACCTGGGTAAAATCGTTCCCGCCGAATTGCTCGCCAAAGAAGCCTGCGCAATTGAAATCGATGTCTTGAACAAACCGATTGGCATCCAAGATCAGTACATCTGTGCTTTGGGCGGGTTGCGGTTTATCGAGTTTCATCCGGATGGGAAAGTCCTGCACGAGCGGATCAACCTGGAGCCGCGCCTGCAGCAGCGCCTCAACGAGAGCCTGCTGTTGTTCTATACGGGCGTGACCCGCCAGGCTGAGACGATCCTGGGTGAACAGAAGGACCACATCAGGCAAAGCCGCCTCCTGCTGAACGAGATCAAACACATGGCTTGCGCTGCCAAAGAAGAGCTGCTGGCTGGCAACCTGGACGTGATTGGTCAGTTGCTGCATGAAAGCTGGAAGTTGAAGAAACAACTCGCCAGCCGGATCAGCAACCCCACCATCGACGCCATCTACGAGACAGCTCTCAAAGCGGGGGCGCTTGGGGGGAAAATCAGCGGCGCGGGCGGCGGCGGTTTCTTACTCATCTATTGTCCGTTTGAGAAGCGCGAACAGGTGCGCGACGCGCTCTTACCCCTCAAAGAAGTTCACTTCAACCTCGAGAACGACGGCTCCAAAGTGATTTTTAACATCCGCAGGTAATTGCTCCGTCGGGATCAACCGCCGCGGCTATCCGCGACCCAATTTCAGCAAATAGGGAAACCAATCGATGCAAATTCTATTGACCGGGGGAGCTGGCTACATCGGCTCCATTGTTGCTGAACAACTCATCGAGCGCAGCCATGAAGTGACCGTCTTAGATAACCTCTTCCAGGGTCACAAAGCCGCCGTGCACCCACAGGCGCGCTTCGTTCAGGCAGACCTCAAGGACCGCGCGGCGCTGCATAAGCTCTTCTCCGAGACCTCAATCGAAGCGGTCATGCATTTCGCCTCATATACTCTGGTGGGCGAGTCGGTCGAGCAGCCGCTTAAATACATTGGCGACAACGTGACGAATGGGATCAACCTGCTTCAGGAAGCCATGACGCACGGCGTAAGAAAATTTATTCTGTCCTCCACCGCCAACCTGTTCGAACGCCCGCTAAAGCTGCCGATCGATGAAGAAGAGCAAATCATCCCCGGAAGCCCATACGGCGAGGGCAAATACCTCCTCGAACGCATCCTGGGCTGGCTGGATAAAACCAGCGGGATGCGCTACGCCTGCCTGCGCTATTTCAATGCGGCTGGCGCCAGTCAGCGATATGGCGAAGATCACGATCCCGAAACCCATCTTACCCCACTGGTGTTGAAAGTGGCATTGGGCAAGCTGCCCGAAATCCGCATCTTTGGGAGCGATTATCCAACGCCGGATGGGACGTGCGTGCGCGATTACATTCACGTGCTGGATCTGGCTCAGGCGCACATTCTGGCGCTGGAGGCGCTCGAGCGCGGCAGCCGCACCTACAACCTGGGGAATGGGCAGGGCTTCAGCGTGCGCGAGGTGATCGAGACCGCCCGGCAGATAACCGGCAAGTCGATCCCCGAAGTTGTACAAGACCGCCGCCCGGGGGACCCGGCAATCCTGATCGCCAGTTCGGAGCGCATCCGCGCCGAGCTTGGCTGGCAGCCAAAATTCCCCCGCCTGGATGACATCATCCAGAGTGCCTGGGATTGGCACCAGCGCAACCCGGATGGTTATTCAGACTAAGCCCCTAAATTAAGAACTATTTATTCTGCTAAAAAGTCGATATGTTGGTCTTATAATTGTATAGGACAGCTATTGGCTTTTGGGGCTGGAATGATGAACCGAGCAATTTTCCTGGACCGCGATGGCGTGATCAACACCATGGTATACAACCCCGAATTCGGTCTGGTTGATTCGCCCGCAAACCCGGATGAATTTCATCTTCTGCCGGATGCGGCGGCTGCAATCCGAGTTTTTAAAGAATTGGGATTCCTGACGGTGGTGATCTCTAATCAACCCGGGGTCGCCAAAGGAAAATTTTCCCGGACCCTGCTGCAAGCCATGACCGAAAAGATGCTCGCCTGTCTGGGTCAGCAAGGCGCGTTTATAGATCGCGTTTATTACTGTCTGCATCATCCTGAGGGCGTCGTGGAAGAATATCGGGAAGTTTGTGATTGCCGCAAACCAAAACCGGGTTTACTGTTTCAAGCCGCAGAAGAGCTCGATATCGATCTAAGCCAAAGCTTCTTCATCGGCGATGGGATCACCGATGTCTTGGCTGGACAGGCAGCCGGAACACGCACCCTGTTGATTTATCCCAGCAGCCGTAGTTACATTTTCCCGGAGCTGGACAAACACAACGCAAAACCCGACTACATTGTGAATGATATTTGGGACGCCGCACAAACGATCCAGGCTTCGGAAGCCTCTAAAAATCTGGAGAGAGGTTAGATTTTTATGGAGATCAGACAAGTCGTTGAACCATTGTTGAAATGGTGGAAGCTGATCCTGGTCGCCTGTCTGCTGTCAGCCGTTTCGAGTTTCATCGTCGTCAAACAACAGCCCCCAATCTATCAAACCAAATCGGCAGTCGTCATCGGGCGCGCCGTGTACGAACCCAACCCCAGCGGGGGTGAACTCGGCTTGGCTAACCAGTTGGCTGCCTACTACGCCGATATCGCCGAGCGCGAAGTCGTGCGCGCCAACACTATGCAGGCTTTGAACCTCACCTGGCTGCCTGAGTACACTGCGGCAGTCGTTCCCAACAGTCAGATCATCGAAATCAGTGTGACAGATACAGACCCAGCCAGGGCTCAAATCGTCGCCAATGAGCTGGCTAATCAGCTTGTGCTGCAAAGCCCCAGCAATCCCGACCTCCAAGAACAAAAACGGCAAGAATTCATCGCGGGGCAGCTCTTGCTGCTCGAAGAGCAGATTCAACAGACCTTAGATGAGATCTCCACCAAAGAATCCGAATTAGGAAGCCTGAACAGCGCCCGCGAGATCACTCAAGCGCAGACCGATCTTTCCATCTTGCGCCAGAAACTGACCACCTTGCAGACCAACTACGCGACCATGCTCAACAGTTCCACTGGCAGAGCCAGCAACAGCCTGAGCATCTTGGAGCCAGCCGAACTGCCGGTCAAGCCGATTGGTCCCAACCGGATGATGTTCATTCTGGTATCAATCGTCATCGCGTTATTGATCAGCGGGGCTGCGGCTTACCTGATCGAATATCTGGATGACACCATCAAAACGCCCGAAGATGTCAACCGCGTGATGAAGAAACCGGTGATCGGCTATATTGCGGAGATCGAGGGCGATGGCAACAAAGGCTCTTTCGTTCACGATCAACCCGCGTCGCTGATCGCTGAGTCGTTCCGCGCCCTGAGGGTGAACCTGGAATACCCGCACGTCCCGGCAAGTTCCAACATGCTCCTGGTGGTCAGCATGAGCCAGACCGAAGGGAAATCCGTCATCGCAGCCAACCTGGCGGTCAGCATGGCTTCAGGCGGAAAGCGCGTGGTTCTGGTCGACGCCGACCTGCGGCGGCCCAGCTTGCATCAATACCTCAACCTGCAAAACGAGCGCGGATTAATTGATGTGTTGAACGGAAGCTTGCCCCTGGATCAGGCTATATCGCCCACAGAGTACGAAAACCTCCAGGTGCTCGCTGCCGGTCCATTAGTTCCAAACCCGACCGACTTTCTTAATTCCAAGAAGATGGACCAACTGCTGGGCGAACTTTCCAGGCGCTGGGACTGCGTCCTCGTTGACGGACCGCCGATCCTGGTCACCGATACCTCCGTGCTGGCTTCCAAGGTGAATTCAGCCCTGATCGTGATCGGCTATGGCAAAACGCGCAAATCGCAGGCTGTTTTGGCAGTGAAACAGCTTGACCGAATTGGCGCTGAAATCGTGGGAGTTGTGCTGAACCGTATCCCGCGCAGCAACCAGAAGTATTACAAGATTTACCACTATGATTATGGGCTTCCAGATAAGACAGCCAATTCTGGCGGTCTCTCAATTAGGAGATTCAAGATCCCCTTGAGCTTCAACTTGCCAAAACCAGGGTTTCTCAGCCGCGCTGCATCTAATGGGACCGCCCAGGCAGCCAAGCAAAACCCATCCAGCGAATCCGAACAAATAAACACCTAATCAAGAAACTCGATCATAGCAAACGACTGCGGATTTTATCTTTCCGCAGTCGTTTGTTTTTAAGTGATCGGGGTATTCATGCGCCTGGTGCGCATCTCATCATCACGAATAGACAGCCAGCCCAGAGCTGAAACTCGGGGAAACTGGCTAGCCTATTTCAATCCACGTATTCCGGGATACCTTGAAGACCTTCCAGGATCTTCTCGAGCGCCATCGTATGGCTGCAGCGCCCGCGCGTTTGAAAGAAATCGCAATCGCATTGCCAAACATTGTCCCTAATTTGTACTGTATGGTCGTTGTTTTCCCCCACAAAAGTGACCGAGAGCGCATCGATACGAATACGATCGCGTTGTTCCGCATAGCGTCTGGCTTTCTCGATTTTTCCAATCATCCCGTAATCCATCGGCAGTTGATCTCCCTTCGCAAGTTGGATAACAAAAAGGCACGCGCGCGTGCCTTTTTACTCATTTACACGATAGACTTTTTTCGCTAATCCAGGCAAGGCGAACTCTCCATTATCCTAAACCAAGTATAAGCGGAGTTGAAATGAAAGTCAACCTACGATTCCGTTGGCGTGAACCGGTCATGTAAAATTCCTGCCCGGTTGTGTTCGTCCAGCGCCGCCTGGCACAAATTCTGCAATTGAAATAGATGAAACCATTATTCCTAAAATCCAATTTGACGATTGTTGCTGCAAGATGTCAGGATTATGTTACAATCTGAATCATCAAGATCTGCGAGGAGCTGCTGGGCAGCCTTGCCCAATGAAATTGATCCTTCATAGGCAGGCAGGATTTCTTTGGATCGTACAGCTCAAGGAGAAACAGTAATGAAGCAGTTGCTCATTCTACTTGCGCTCGCCCTTATGTTCTTATCTGCCTGTTTTCCAGCGCCTGTTCAATTGACGCCGCCCGAAACGCTGGCTGCCCAAACGCTGGCAGCCAGGCCCCCCACCAACACACCGCCCCCCACCGACACCCCGCTGCCGACGAACACCCCCACCCCTCCCGAAGGTCTCCCGACCCCAACGCTGGATCTGAGCATCCCCGGCGCATACTGTCTGCCGGTTGATACCCAGCGCCTTCAAGGTCTGGTCACCAAGGTGATCAGCGGGGATATCGTTGAGGTGCTCATCACCAACCAGACTTATCCGGTACGTTATATTGGCGTGGACGCGCCCAGCATTCTCGCGCCCGCCGAATGGCAAAGCGCCCAGGCGCTGGGGTTCAATCAAATGCTGGTTGAAGGTAAATACGTCACCTTAGTTCAAGATATAACCGATCGCGACCCCGACGGTTACTACCCACGCTATGTCTTGATCAACGATGTCTTTGTCAACTACGAGATGATCCTGCAAGGTTACGGCATGTCCATCAGCGCGCCGCCGGATACCGCCTGCGCAAATTCCCTTCTTTCTGCGGTCGTCGAGGCTCAGAAACTGGTGCGCGGGATCTGGCTCCCCACTCCAGTCCCCACTTCCACGATCACATTAACCCCGACCATCACCAACACACCGCTGCCGCCAACCGAAACACGGGTTCCGGTCTGCAACTGCAAGGGGCCGCGCCTCACCTGTAATAACTTCCCCACCCAGACCAAAGCTCAGCAGTGTTTCGAATATTGCCGCAGCATGGGTTTTGGCGACATATTTGGGCTCGACAAAAATGGCAACGGCTTGGCTTGCGAGGGTTTATCCAACTAATCGCCTATCTAGCCGCTGACCGCCTGACCCACCTTAGGAAAAGAGCAAAAGCCTACGAATACGGCTGGTTCACCTTTGCCAGCATATCGTCCAATTCGAGCTGCAGTTCGCCAGCCATGGGATGATCGGGGTATAAGTTCTGCAGTTCAGAAGGATCCAGCTCAAGGTTATAGTATTCATAGTTGTTCGCATAGTGTTTATAACCCAGGTAGCGCACAAGTTTGTGAGGTCCGCGCATCAACACCAGGGTCGCCTTGCGCAACTGGCTGAAAGCCGCATTGGCTTTGGCTTCGACCACGAAGATGCGCCGCTGAGGCTCCGCTTCGCCGCCCAGCCCGGGCAAGACCTGTCCTTCAGCCCACTGCGGCGTTTCCACGCCGGCGATCTTGAGCAGCGTGGGCAGCACATCGACGTTGCTCGTCAACGAATGGATATC
This sequence comes from Anaerolineae bacterium UTCFX2, assembly GCA_002050125.1. Lineage (GTDB taxonomy): Bacteria > Chloroflexota > Anaerolineae > Anaerolineales > UBA4823 > UTCFX2. Next base: position 47,320 of record MWTA01000023.1, read on the forward strand.
TACCCGCTCACTCTGCCCCGGCGTGTGAATCACTAAAGGAACCCGGATCACCGGCTCGAACATCAACGGCGTTGAATGCCCCGAGACCCCGCGCTCGAACAGTTCGCCGTGATCCGCAGTGAAGATTAAATAGCTGCTTTCCAGCAAACCGCTCCGATCCAGGTGGTCGATCAACCGACCAAACTGGCTGTCGAGGTCAGCGACGAACTCGTCATAGCTGGTGCGCAGGCTGTTGAGGCGCTCTTGCGTCACCCCCGGCGCCAAACGGTGCTTCTTGAGCTCAGGCGGGTTCCAGCCATCGTTGAACATTCCGATGAACTCGCGCCGCGGAACATAGGGCATGTGCGGCGGCATAAAGTGTAAATAGGTGAAAAAAGGCTGGGGAAGCGCGTCCAGCATGCCCATCACCCCATCCATCACCAATGGCAGGTCGAAATACACATCCGAATTCGCCAGGCGCGGCAGCCCGCTCGGATAACTCGCCTTCAGGCGCGCCAAAGCGCGTTGATAACTTGCCTGGGTCGTCAGATCATTCAGGAGCGAGAAGAAGAGCGAACCGTGCGCTTCTTCGCGTTTGAAGAGAAACTGGTCCATGCTCTTCATGCCATAGATGGCGTCGCGCCGAAATAAATGATCGTAAAAAGTTCTGCCCGCCAGCGAAAAACGATCGACCGATTCATGCCGGTTCAAATATTTGTGGAACTGATAGAGCAGCATATCGGCAAACGTGTTCTGGGCAAAAGCAAACTGGTAATAGGCACCGTCCAGCATTGAAAAAAGATTGTGCGGCTCGACCTGTGGGCTGATCAGACTGCTGAGATTGTACGCCCGGTGCGTCCAGGGATAGGCGCTGGTGAAAAGCGAGGCGGTGCTGGGCGTTGTAAAATTGCCAGCCGAGTGGTGATTGTGATAAACCACAGCCCGCTCGGCGAAACGCTCCAGATTGGGGCTGGTTTTGCGCCGGTAGCCGTACAGGGATAAATTGAACGCGGAAAGGGCGTCGAACAGCACCACAATGATGTTCGGCTTCGGGTCCGCCGCAGCCCGCAGCGAAGATGACCCGGCTGGCAGCCTACCCAATGCGCCTGCCAGGGCAACCGAGGCGGAGAGTTTCAGAAAATCACGGCGGTTTAACGATGCAGGCATAGCGATACCTCAGAGACCGCGGTCACGATCCGAACAGATTGCGCCCAATCACCACCAGCATGCCGACCAGCCCCAGAGAAACGTACAGGTAGGCAAACAGCGTCATGCGTTCGGCAATCGAATTGACAATGCGCACGAGGATCGGAAACCGCCAAAACAACCACGATAAGACCAAAACGAACAGCGCCATTCCGAGTAGAAAGGCGAGCGGATAAACGGCGAGCTGCCGCAACGTCAGCCGGTACACCAGATTGATCTTGCGCTGGATTAAGATCGCCGCGAGGCTGATCAGCCCCGCCAGGCTGCTGCCCAGCGCGATGTAATTGGCTTTGAAAATCTGCCCCGGGAAAAACAGCGAAAACAGCAGCACGAAACCCGACATCGTCAGGCTCTCTACCAGCGCAAACGCAAGCACATACGCGACGATTGTGAGCACCTTCCATACGCTGAGATATTCGAGCCAGCTTGGCACATACCAGAACATCCGGTAGAGCGACCAGCTAAACCCAAAGAATGTGAAAATCGCAAAAACCGGCAGCAATTGCTGCCGCGATGGGAACCTTGACTGAATGGACTTCAAAGCCGGTAAGCTGCTTTCAATTTTATTTTCTGGCAATCCCAGATGCCAATTTTACCACGCCGCATTTCAGCCTATGCGCTGCGCGCCGTTCGTTCCCGGCATTGCACATGCGCCTCTCATTCTTCATCTGCGCTATTCATCAGCGCTGATGACCTGCTGATACAGCGCGGTCAGCCGCGCTTCCATCACAGCCCAACTGTAATGCTGCTCGTAAGCCTGGCGCGCCGCCCGCCCCAGTTTCTCCCGCAGTTCAGCGTCGCGTTCGAGGCGCGCCAGCGCGTCATCGAGCTCATCGGCTGCGCCGTAATTCACAACCAGTCCGCATTGGGCGTCTTCGACAATCCGATCCATGTTGGTGCCGCGCGCCACGATCACCGGTTTGCCGAGCATCATCGCTTCGAAAATCTTGTTCGGGCTGGCGTAACGGTGATTGGGTATCACAGGGTCATACAACGCCACCAGCACATTGGCTTGCCTGCTAAGTTCGAGCGCTTGCGAATATGGGACCCGCCCATGCCAGCGAATGTTCGGGTTCGCTGCCGCGCTTTGCTGGATTGCCGCCTCGTCGCCGCCAAAGCCCGCCAGGTCCAACTGCCAGTCAGGGTGGCGCTGCATGACTTCGATCAGCTCGAGTAACCCGCGCTCGTATTGCAGCAATCCAACATAAGCCACCCGGATTGAGCTCGCCGCGGAGCCCGGCTGAGCCTGAGCCGCGTTCCACAAGTCTTGAGGCGTGTTGTAAATCACTGCCAGCCGTCGGGGCTTGGCGCCGGCGATCTGCTCGATGCGGCTCTCATCGACCAGGATCAAGCCATCCGCCCGACCGATCGCCCACAGATCGACCCGTCGAATAAGCGCTTTAACAAACCCGGGTGTGTTCCGTAAATGATCCGCGTAGAAATCGAAAATATCATAGATGAGCTTTTTCTTCTTGAGCCGGGCGCAGAACAACGCGGGCAGAATCGTATCGAAATCGCAGGCGTGCAGCAGCGCGAACTCGTCCGAATGCCGCAACAGCCACACGAGCAAGCCAAACTGCCAGCGCAAAAGCGGGAAGAAATTGAGAATGCCGCGCGCGTATTCGGCTTTGATCGGCAGGCGCTCGATGATCCCCCAGGCGGTCTCTTCGTACACCGGCAGCGCCCCGGTGCGATCCCAGCCCAGCAGGTGAGTTTGATACCCCGCTTTGAGCAAGCTCTGAGCCTCTTTTTCGACGCGTGGGTCGGGCGCGATGGGGTTCGAACGACAAATCAATACTTTTATCGGAGTGTTCATCGCCAACATCTATCAGCCGTCAGGCGCAGGAAAAGGACCCCGCCCGACTGAAAACCAAAAAGATTATATCAAGAGACGCGCGTACACGCACACCCGCGCCTAAAGTTCGCATCACCGCAGCTAAGGCATGAGATTCGGTATAATTACGTCCCATGGGCAACACAGCCACTGAAGGGATAATCGTTCGTGTTGGAATTTTCGCTGGCGGATGAACAGCCGGTCTTACTGAAGCTCTGGCGCTCTTTTCTGGGGCTGGCGGCGCTGCAATGCCTGCTGGCTTTGGGGATCGTCTGGAAGTTGCGCCATCTTACCGGGGGGTTACGGAGCCCGGTTCAGCTTCTATTTGCGGGCGTGGTTCTCTTGCTGCTGTCCGGTTTCCTTATTCTGTTCGCCCAGTCGTGGACGAACCGGACCGCCGCGCATCGTCAAATCCAGTCGGCGCTCCGTTTCGTGCAGCATCCCCGCCGCTTTGCCACTCTGGCGGTCTTGACGAGCGTCCTGTTTTTCCTGGGAACTTTCAGCGCGACCCTGCTGCCCGAAACCAGCGAGCCTTTCACCCGCGCCATTCTGGGGCGGGCGCTGCCGGCGGCGCTTCTGGTGGCGGGATTGAGCCTGCAAACTCTGGCGGCGCTGCTCATCGTCCGGCATGGTTTCAATTGCAAGCTTGCGGGTAAGCGCATTTTTTGGTCGATCCTGATCCTGGCTTTAGGGCTTTTTCTCTATTGGAACTGGCTCTCAGTCACGGTAATCCCGTCCGCCGCGCGCATCGAGGGCTGGAACACGATGGGCGTTCCGATCCTCGAACAGCAGGTTCTGGCTGCCTGGCTGCTTGGGATGGGCGTCATGCTGCTCATCCATCTGACCAACGTCAGGCGCAGCGTTTCAAGCCGGGCTGCCCCGATTAAGCGCGGCAGGATCGACCTCGGGATCTCGCTGGTCATCTGGCTCGGCGCGGTCCTGATCTGGCAGTCCATCCCCGTTCAACCGAACTGGTTCCTGACCGGCGCGGTCTATCCAAACAACGAGCCTTATCCCGCTTCGGACGCGCGAATTTACGACCGGACTGCGCAATCCGCCCTGGTAGGCAGCGGATACCGCTTCAGCGAGGATATCAACATCCGCCGCCCGCTGCACGCGATGTACTTAACCTTGCTCCACTTGGCTGCCGGTCAGGACTATGCACGATTAGTATTCTTTCAAATTGTTGTTCTGGCGCTCTTTCCAGTGACCCTGTTTTGGATTGCGAAAAACCTGCACAACCGGGTCTCAGGGGTGATCGCCGCGACTCTGGTGATTTTTCGGGAAGCCAATGCCATCTCACTTTCCGCAGTGCTCACTACCGCCAACGCAAAATTACTTCTGGTGGATTTGCCCACCGCGGCGCTGCTGGCGCTGTTCTTTTACCTTGCCATCCTGTGGCTCAAAAGAGACCCGCACAACCTGCTGTGGGCGCTGGTCAGCGGACAGGCGCTCGGCTTGGCAATTCTCATCCGCCCCGAAACGATCATCCTGGGCGCCGCCCCGGCGCTCGTTTTATTCATGGTGGTCCGACGCGAACGAAATTACTTAAAACTCCTGCGTCAGCTCGCGCTGTTCACGTTCGGGGTTCTTCTTGTTCTGTCGCCCTGGGTGTGGCGCAACTGGCGGTTGACCGGAATGATTTATCTGAACGATCCGCATTTTCGCTTTGGCATCATCCGCCAGCGTTTTGCGCCTGAAAGCCGCCTGACATTGCCGAATGCGATCGAAGAAGGCGCCCTCCCAAACCCGGCTCACAGCGGGGGGCAGCTTGCTTACACCGGGATCATGCCCGGTCTCGCGGCTGATTCCGCCCCCCAGCGTTCAAAGCTAGCCGACCCGCCTGCAGTGGCGCTTCAAGCTACACCCACGCCGGGACCGCACCCGAAGACGCCAGAAGAGATCGAACAGGCTGCACGGGAGCGCCTCCTGCATGAGCTTGGGAACCCGCTCAGGCTGCTGCAGGTCAATTCCGCCCACTACTTGAACAGCCAGTTCCAGTCTCTGCTGATCTTTCCCAGCACTTTCCGCGGGGTTGATTCGATGATCAGCTTTTTGGGACATCGCAACCTCTCCCGGTTGTGGTCTGAATGGTTTTCCGCCGACAGCTACATCCGCCGGTTGTCCTATTGGCCCAAGTGGCAAGGGGAATTCGATTTTCAATCCCTGCTGCCCCTGATCCTCACCGTCGTACTCATCGCCGCGGGGATACAAACCGCCTGGAACCGCGGCGGCTGGACTGGATTATTGCTGCTGCTTGGGGCGACCATCTACTTTCTCGGAAATGCCGTCTTTCGAAATTCGGGCGGCAGGTACATCCTGGCTGTAGATTGGATTTATATCGTCTATTACAGCATCGGTCTGGCGCATCTCTCCTGCGCTGCAATCGGCTATCTGCGCCGGGTCGAGTTGTACACCCATTTCCCGGATGAAGAAGCCGAGACCCGCGGGGTTTCCCACAAGGCGGCGGGATTTTGGATCCCAGCCGCGCTGGCAGCCAGCTTCCTGCTGGTCAGTATAGCCATCCCTCTGGTCGAACGGAGCTTTCCTCAGCGCTACACCGTCCTGCGCAAAGCTCAGATGCTCGAAACGCTGCTCACCTCTGCGGATGTGTCAACCGCAGACCGGCAAATGCTGCAGGCGTTTCTGGATCAGGGCGCCGTCACGGTCGGCGGGCGCGTGCTCTACCCTCAGTATTATCCCCCGAATGTCGGCTCGCTGGGCAAAACCGACGCCCCGATCAAGCCAATGCCTTATTCTCGTCTGGTCTTCACGATTAATGGCGAGCGCAATCTGGGGCTAACCTTGCCGGTGGACAGCCGCAGCGCGCCGATCCCCAATGCTTCGGATGGTCTGGCGTTCCTCTGCCCGGTGGATGAGAACTATGCCCTGGCGCTCGGCATCATCGACGCGCAAAACCGGGTTCAGAGCATAACGCTGATTTCCCCTCAAATGGCTCAGGTGATTTGTCCGCTGGAACTGGGCGCTGAGACCGCCCCCTAATATCTTGCGCCTTCAAGCCGCTAAAGGTTAACAAGCCATCATCTCTTGATAGATTTGGCGGATATTCCGGTTGATTTTGACATCGGTAAATTCTTCTTCAGCCAGGCGGCGGGCAGCCAGCCCCATCTGGCGGCGCAGTTCGGGGTCGCGGCACAATTTCTCCAGGCGCCCCGCCAGCGCCTCGGGGTCGTTCAGCGGCACCAGATAACCCGTTACGCCTGGGATCACAACTTCCCGGCAGCCAGGCACGTCCGTCGCCACGATCGGTCGCCCACAAGATAACGCCTCCAGCAGCGCTTTCGAGAGCCCCTCGCCCATCGACGGCAGCACGACCACGTGGCTCTTTTGGTAAATCGCCCGCATGTTGGACTGCCACCCCCACCATTCGACCACCCCCTCCTTTTGCCAGGCTAAGATGACCTCTTCCGCAATCGTCTCCGGATTGCCGGGGTCCGGACGACCGATCAACACCACCCGAACCGGCAGCTGTTTTTTTAGGAGGCGCGCCGCCTCCACCAGCACCCCCACACCTTTCGACCACAGCAAGCGCCCCGGAAAGATCACCAGCGGGTTGTCTGTCGGCTGCTCGGGGGTGTAGTGAAACCATTCCGTGTCCACGCCCACCCCGTTGACCAGCCAGTTCTTCTGGACTGGCACCAACCCGCTCTCAGTAAAAAAAGCCTGGTCGGAAGAGTTCTCGAAAGTCGTCCCGGCATTCAACCCTCGATACACCAGCCGGAACATCCATTCGATGAACGGACGCAAGAGCAGCGCCTTGCCGTCCGACCCCTGAAACGCATAACCGCGCCCGGTGATCGAATTGATCACCGCCGGGATCCTTGCCATCCGCGATGCTAGCGTCCCGTACAACACCGGCTTGATGGTAAAGTGGTGCACCAGGCAAGGCTTCTCCGCGCGGTAGATGCGATACAGGTTGATTATCGAGCGCAGTTCCGACCAGAGCGGCGCTGTTTGACGCTCGAGTTCCCAGGCGATCAATCGAAATCCCGCCGAACGGATCTGCTCGGAATACTCCAAAGCCGGGCACACAAAGACGACCTCGAAATCGTCCCGGATCAGTTCTTCCGCCAGTGAGAGTCGAAAATTGTAAAGATACCAATCTGTATTTGCGACAAGCAGGATTTTTCGTTTCAAAACCGGCATCTTTCGCTGCATAGCCTTCACGCGGCTGTTGGTGCAAATTGACCTGTTTCTGTAAACAGCGGCTCTTCTATGCTAAAGGCTTTCCAGGAGCCAGCCTGTTACCATGCCGCAAAAACGGAGCCTTGTAATTTTACTAGAAGTTCGGCTCAATTTCGAACAGAGTGTTCTTCCACATCTTCATCTTCATCCCCGCTGAGAGCGAGGGGCGCCTCAGCGCTTGTGATAAAATGGGCTTTATGCAGATCGAAAACAT
>MWTA01000107.1 GCA_002050125.1 Anaerolineae bacterium UTCFX2
GGCGCGCGCTTTGCGGTCACCCCGTGCATTTGCCGCCAGGAGCGCCAACTGGCGGGCGAGGGCTGCGGCAAGCCGCTCGAAACCTGCCTCTCGCTGGACGGCGCCGCCGACGGGGCGATCCGCCAGGGGCGCGGGCGCGCCATCACGCTCGAAGAGGCGCTGCACATCTTGCAGAGCGCCAACTGCGCCGGGCTGGTGCTCCAGCCGGGCAACTCGAAGGACGCCCAATATTTCTGCTGCTGCTGCGGCGATTGCTGCGGGGTGCTGCGCAACGTCAAGCGCCACCCGCAGCCCGGGCGGCTGATCTCTTCCGCTTTCTACGCCGTCAGCGCGGCGGCGCTGTGCAGCGGCTGCGGCGAGTGCCTCGAGCGCTGCCAGATGGACGCCATCTCGCTCGCCGAGGGCTGGGCGGCGGTCGACCGGGAGCGCTGCATCGGCTGCGGGCTGTGCGTGACGACCTGCCCCAGCGGCGCGCTGCGCCTGGAGCGCAAACCCGCCGCCGAACTGCCGCACGATGATGTACCTGCAGCTGGCGCGGGCGCGCGGCGTGCTCGGTCCGAGCGAAATCGCCCGCACCGCCCTGCAGTCGGGCATCGACCGCCTGCGCGCAAAGTGAGGGGGAGGCTGGGGAATTGGCTCAAAACGAAAAGGAACGGCGTTTCCACCGTTCCTTTTCTGTAATCCCCTGCACTTATATGTTAAATTACCTATCTTTACTGCTCAAACCTCAGGAGCGCGCCGCGATCCAAACGAAGTTTGTTCTCTATTGCTGGAACCTCAAGAGCGTGCCCACTTCTCGGAAAAATGGCGTGAGGTAATCGACTTTCAAAGTGTGATCCCACAAACTCATCCCGAAGGGATAATCCCGGTTTAGATCAGTAAACTGGACATCGTCGTCAGTGTTCGTGTTCAATTTACGGGTCAGTTCGACGGTCCATTTACCATCCTTCCAATTCGCAGCTACATACACATCGCCAATGCTGCCAGTCGGCTTCTGAAGAACAAGTTGAGGGACAACCCCATTGACTTTCTCGTAATTTGCCCAGTACTCAGCAATCTGATCATTGCTCAAGCCGTCAACCCTGACTGCTGCACCGCTGTCGACCTCTGCTTGCGTCAGAACCATCGCATCGGCGTAATTTTCGGGTTCGGTCTGCATATAGACAGGCGCACTGTAGGACTCATTCCAGTTAGCAATATATCCTGGTTCGCCCAAGTCGCCATGAGTGTAATCCACAGATACTGGGTCTTTGGGGTCTAAATTCTTATCTTCATGACACTTCTTACAAAATTGGTCACGTGGTGAGTTCCGTAGGCCATATTTCGGGTCTGCAGGAGAATCGATCACGCTATCTTCGGCATAGCCAAAAAATGTAACATCACCAGCGACAATCATGTTCGAATCAATGGTGCTGCGCGTGTCAATAACAACGTCGCCATCTTGGGACACGCCGTCTACCCCTAATAGCCATCCGGAATCGTGATTTTCTTTACCATAGCCATGTTTTGCCATGATGATCCAGGCGTCCACGTACTCGGATTCTCCGCCAGTTTGGTGATGGTAGATTCCCGAACCTGGAGGATCTTCGTGGCAAAAAGCATAGCATCCCTCGGTATCGACATCCCCGGTCATGTTAAACGCCATAACAAACCACTGAGGGCGTGCGCCATCCGAGGCAATCCAATTGCCGGTTTTGGCGTCAAAGATCCAGTTGTTCTGGCTATTAATCTTTGGCATCCTGTGGGTCCAACTCATCAAGAAGGCGATGTCCTCATCGGTATAAACCGCCTTCATAGTCAATACGCCCAGCTTGAGCTGCGGAGCAGACTTCCATTCCGGGTCATCCGCCTTCCCATCGATTTTGGGAAGCTGATCGACCTTACTGGCGGTTAGGACGAGAGGGGGAAAATTTGCTATGGCGCCTGTCTTTAAAGTCGGGGGGGCTTTTGTCGGTCCTACAGACGGCGATTTTACCTCGACTATCGGCGGCTCAGCTACAATCTGTTCTGGCGGTTCAGCCGCAGCCTGTTCGACCGGCTCAGCCGCAGCCTGTTCGACCGGCTCAGCCGCAGCCTGTTCTATGGTTGGCAAGTCCACCACCGGAGCCGGTTCTTGGGGAGGAGCGGCTGCTGGGCTGCACGCCCCAATCACAAAGGCTAGCACCGTCACTAAACATATGATCTTCAAATAGGTTTTCACGTTACATTCTCCTTTCAAAGTTTTCACAGAAGCACGGAAGCGCTTCCCACGATGGGGCGCTCTCAATACCATCATAGCGAAATTCGCGATGGGATTCCACATCCCATCGAATAAATTATCAACTGCGTTCGGGTAGGTAAAAAATGACCGTTCCCACCCATTCGGGTAGGCTATGTTTTTTTCAAACGAGTGAGGGAAAAAACAAACTTGAGCCCCAACACCGCCCCAAAATCTGGGTTGCGGAGGTTACCCCGCTTCGATCAACCCTTTTTGGACTGCGCGCGAGATGGCTTCTGCGCGATTGCTGGCGTGGAGCTTTTGTAAGATGTTGCGAACGTGGTATTTGACCGTATTCTCGCTGATATAGAGCGTCTTGGCGATTTCACCGGTTGTAGAACCATTGCCGACCAGTTCAAGAATTTCCACTTCCCTGGCTGTCAACACTTCTTTCTCGCTGTCACACTCTTGGAGCAGGTTTTGGAAGCGCGAGATCAACTGGGTTGCCGTCTTGCGGGTCACTGCCAGGTTGCCTTGCTCTAGTTCTTGAATGCACTCAAGAAAGTCCTTGGAAGACAGATCTTTCAAGAGATAACCATTAGCGCCCGTTTTTATCGCGGCTACGATGTATTCGTCGTTATCGGAAACGGTCAGCATAACCACGCGTACGAGGGGGTTGTGCTCTTTGATCTTTTTGAGAGCTTCCAAGCCGTCCAAACCGGGCATGTCGATATCCATCAACACCAGGTCGGGCTTGAGTTCAATCGCGGCTTTCACGGCTTCATCGCCATCACCCGCCTGACCGATAACTTGATGATCGGCTGCCGTGAGCAGACTGATGATCCCATCTCTGAAGAGGGCGTGGTCGTCGGCAATCAGAACTCTCATTAAAGGCTCCTGTAATCGGGCGTCAGGCGCACCAGTACGCTGGTCCCCATGCCGGGTTTCGAGTGAATGGTCAACTCAGCGCCGATCTCTTTAGCGCGTTCTTGCATCGTACTCAAGCCGAAGCGACCCGCCTGGCTGTTCAATGCAGTTGCCGCATCGAAGCCGCAGCCATTGTCTTTGACTTCTAACGTCAAAGCCACGCCATCCGTTTTAAGGTTGAGGTGGACTTGGGTTGCGTTGGCGTGTTTGCGCACATTGACCAACGCTTCTTGAGCGATGCGCGTTAACTGCAGCACAATCACCGGGTCGAGCGTGATCTCGCCATCTGGAGGCAACTCAAACTCGACCTTGCGCTCGCTGAGCACGTTGTAACGCTGCAAATAGTCTCGCAGGACGCCGACCAAATCCGAATTAACCTGACTGGCATTTTTTAACCCAAGAATATCCACGCGCATATCCGCCAACAGACCGCGGGCTGAATCTTCAAGCTGAAGCAGGTTCTTGTCTGCGTCTTCCAGGCTGCTTTTTTTCAACATCAGGCGCACAGCCATCGTTTTCGTGGCTACGTATCCCAGCACCTGCGCCAGACCATCGTGCAGCTCTCGCCCGATTCTTTCCCGTTCCTGGATGATCGCGCTCTGCTGCAGTTGGTATCGATCTTCCTGCCTCTGCGCCTGCAAGCTGATCTCATCAGCCATCTGGTTAAAAGTGCTGGCGAGTTCGCTGATCTCATCTTTGAGTGTGCTTCTTGCAGGGATGCGGGCGCTAAAGTCGCCCGCCGCGTATGCGGACATGGGCGTTCGAAACACTTCGATGCGCCGGACGACGAGGAGATGAACCAGCAGTACGGTGCCGATGGTTAGGAAAATAATAGCCAACATGGATACGCCGATATCGCGTTTCAGGTTGTGAAGTGTCATGGCGTGCAGTTCTTCCAGCGAAACGTCCAGGACCAGGACGCCCATGATAGGGGTATCGGGTGAATGGCACTGAAAACACTCGGGGCTGTTGTTGATCGGGGTGACAATGCGCATGACCTGATCATCACTGCCCAACTCCAGCGTGCGCGGCCGGTCAATGGATTGGGATATGTGGCAATCGCGGCAGCCCTCATTGGATGTCGAAATATCGAGTTTCCTCATATTCATGTCATTCGCGAACAGAATATCGCCGCTTTTGCCGATGATCAGGATCCCGGTCACATTGTCGGAATCGCCTATTTTGGACAGGGTGGCAATCAACCCGCTGGCGTCTTTGGTGCGCAGGCTGTGCGATAGGCTGTGAGACAACACCGAGCCCAATTGGGTGGCTGAAAAACGCTGCTGCTCTTCGAGCAGGCGGTATTCCTGCCTATAATGGAAAAATAAAAGGAGTGTGAACAAAATCAGAACGGGGAGAGAGACGCCCAGGCTTACGATCACCCTGAGGCTGATGGAGGTCGAAAGAATGCGTAATTTAAGCCGGTGCAAAAGTGTTTTTAGTTTCTAGCCACCTGACACTTTAACAAAAGAATAGTTGATCGGCGAGATCAAACCGGTTAAAGTAGTTCTTTCCACAGAATACACCAACCGGAGATGACCAATGCCGATCAACAAGCTCTATCATACATGGTTTCAGCGGATTCAGGAATTGCGCCCTGGACAACGGATTACCCAAATTCGGAACATTGTCTGGCTGATGGTGGGTATCTATCAAAGCCGCTCGGTTTGTCTGAGCCGCATCGCTGGGAAGATCCCTGGAAGGGCGAAGCTGCTGAGTACAACCCGGCGCTTGAGCAGATGGTTGGATAACCCGGCTATTCGCGTGCGGGAATGGTACGCACCGATTGCTTGTGAATGGTTGGACCGGCAGTATCGGAACCTGGGAGAAATCCGTTTGATAGTGGATGGCACCAAGATTGGTTTCGGGCACCAATTGTTGATTGTGTGCCTGGCTTATCGGAAAAGAGCTATTCCCATCGCCTGGACCTGGGTCAAGCACGTCAAGGGGCACAGCACAGCCAGCAAGCAGTTGGCTTTGTTGGCCTATGTTCGCAGCCTGATCCCTCAAAAAGCAGCCGTTTTTCTGGTCGGTGACTGCGAATTTGGCTCGATCGCTGTCTTGCGACAGTTGGATCGCTGGCATTGGTTCTATATCTTGCACCAGAAAACCGATACTCTGCTCTGGTTCGATGAAACCAGAGGTTGGCAACCATTCGGCAGCTTCATCCAAAGACCCGGTCAAAGTATCTGGCTCGGAAATGGTTGCTTGACTGCTAAGGAGATTTATCCGGTCAATTTGCTGATCCATTGGAAAGTCGGCGAGAAAGACCCCTGGTGCCTGGCTACCAATCTGCCAGATCGGGACATCGCCTTGCGTTTCTATCGCTACAGAATGTGGATCGATGAGATGTTTGGCGATTTGAAAAAGCATGGTTTTGACCTGGAGTGTACGCTGTTACGTCACTTTGATCGCTTGTCTCGACTGACTTTAGCGGTGGCCTTGCTGTATGTTTGGCTGATCTCGATCGGAACTCGAACCATTCGCAATGGCCTGCGCCATTTGGTCGATCGTGCAGAGCGCCGCGATCTCTGCATCTTCCAAATCGGCTTGCGTTTTATTGAGAGGTGTTTGACCAATGCACTTCATTTTCAAGTTATCCTATGTTCTTACCGCTAAGTCCAAACTGTCAGGTGGCTAGTTT
>MWTA01000075.1 GCA_002050125.1 Anaerolineae bacterium UTCFX2
TCGTCCAGCCAGGGCTCGCGCGCCTGATCGCTCCCCACCAGACCCAGCCACCACATGTGAGAAGTCTCGTGCGCGCCCAGCGCGGTGAGAAAATCCTCCGGGGTGTCCTTGTGCCAGTTGTAGAAGTCGGTGCTCAGGAAGAACAGCCCGTCGTACTCCATCCCATCCAGAAAATCGGCTTGCACCGCCGTCAGCGCCGCGCGCGGATAGACCCCAAACAACTCCGAATACAGGGTAAGCGCCTCGACCAGCGTGCGCAGCAGGCTTTCGCCCGCCTGGCGATGATAGGGGAAGGAGTAGCTCAGCGCAACTGCCTCGCGCCCCTCCGCCAGCTGCACGGTCTGCGTGAGCGTCTGGTAATACGGGCTGGCTGACCAGGCAAAACTGCGCGCGGCGCGCTGCTCGAACCGTTGCCAGCCGTCTCCTGTTTCGTCCGGCTGCGCCGAGGCAGCGATCACCAGAGCGGTTTGCGCCCCTTCCAGGTGCAGCGTAACCTCGAAATCCGCCGGGTCGTACACCAGATGCTCGCCCACCGCCGCAGCCGGGTGCGCCAGCCACCCCTCAGCCGGGCTGTAGGGCGGGATGTACGGATACCAATCGCCAAAGTTGGCTTGCAGTTCGTTGTAGCTGAGGGGCTGCGGGCGGCTGTGCGGCAAGCCGCCCAAACTGGGCAGTTGCAGCGCGTATTCCAGCGTGAAAACCGCCCATTCGCCGGGGTCGAGCGGCGCGGTCAACGGCAGCGCCAGTTTCAAGTCCTCGAAGCGATAATTGGTCACCCGCTGCCCCTCGGCGTCGAAGATGCGCCCAAGCTGAAAGACGCCCGGGTTGCGCAGCGGCTCGACCACCAGCGTCAGCGCGGTCAGCCGTGCGCCGGCGGTGTTGGGATAATCCACCCGCTCGACGACCCGCAAGCGGTGCTGCGCGTAATCCAGCCAGGCTTCGAGGGCGTATTTTGGGCGCGGCTCGGGCGGTTTGGGCAAAGCCAGCGGCGATTCTAGTGGAACGGTTGGGGTGGGTTTCGGCTGCTCAGCGCGGGTCGGGAGGGCGGTTGGCGACGGCGCCGGCGGTTGGGTTGGCAGCGCAGCCGGCGGCGGCGCGGAGTCAGCGGTGTGGGTCGCCTGCGGGCGCGGCGCAGCCAAGTTCGGCTGGCAGGCGGTCAGCGCCAGCATCAGAGTCAACGCAAAGAGCAACGGCTTCTTCACATTGGGGCGAATTGTAACCCAAGATTCAACGCTTCACGCTTACGGCGCCTTGCCTATACGAAGCTGCACGTTGAGACCCCCGCTCTGGGTCGCCAGCGCTGTCTTCAGCGGGAAACCGATCTGACTGAACAGGCGCGGGTCGTTGCCCAGCACCGCCGCCTGCCAGCCCGGGCAGCGCCGGCGCAGCACGTTGCCCAGTTGGGCGTATAAATTGCGCAAATCCTTGCGCTGGCTGACCCGCACGCCAAACGGCGGGTTGGTGACCACCCAGCCGGGTCCCGCCGGCGGCTCGACCGCCGAGAGCGCCCGCTGGCTGAATTCGATTACGTCTAAAACCCCCGCCCGCCGGGCGTTTTCGCGCGCGGTTTGCACCGCCCCGGCGTCCCGGTCGGACGCTTGAATCCGCGCGGTGACCGGCGTGTGCTCATCCAGGCTGCTTTGCCGAACGCGCTCCCAGAGGGCAGCGTCATAATCGCGCCAGTCCATAAACGCAAACCGGCGGTTTCGACCGGGCGGAATCCCGCCTGCCAGCAGCGCCGCTTCGATCGCAATCGTGCCGGAGCCGCAAAACGGATCGAGCAGCGGCGCGCCGGTTTCCCATCCGCAAGCCAGCAGCAGCGCCGCCGCCAGGTTCTCGCGCAAGGGGGCTTTAGCGCCCGCCAGCCGGTAACCGCGCCGGTGCAGCAGTTCGCCCGACGCGTCCACGCTGATGGTGCAGCGATCTTTCACCAGCCGCACGATCACAAGCTGCGCGCGCGCCTCGGGCTGCTCGTTCGCTCGCAGCGCCGGGCTCGTTTTTCCGAGGCGCTGCGCGATCCCCTTGAGTACGCGCTCCGCCACCGCCTCGCTGTGATACAAGCGCGATTTGTGACAGGTGACGTTCAACCGTACCGCCCCGCCTGGGTTCAGATAGCGCTCCCATTCCAGCCGGCTGGATTGCTGGTGCAACTCTGCAAACGATGCCGCGTAGAACTCCCCCAGCCGCGCCAGCACCCGGCTGGCAGTGCGCAAATGCAGGTTGAGCCGGTACAACGTCTCCAGATCCCCCTCAACCGATACGCCGCCGCCTTCCGAGTCGGAGTCGCGGTCGCCCGTGCGCGGGCTCAGCCCGGCGCACCCCAGGCTGCGCAGCTCTTGCGCAACCAATTCCTCAAGCCCCGGCGGACACGCGGCATAGAATTGGCTCATCCAGCCAACTCGTCCCGCTCAACGTCAGGGTGAGCGCTTTTTTCGGTAAAGTCAATCAATGCAGCGAAACCTATCGCTGCCAGGATAAGCAAGAAAGGAGTATAGGGCATTTGGTAACGCGGCTGGGTCTCCAACACCGCATGCAGCGCGACGCCTGACAATATTGCGCCAATTACGAACAGATTGTGCTGATTGACATATCTCTTTACTGCGATTCTGGCGCAGCCCAGCAGGCTGAGCGCCAGCGCCAGGGTTCGGAAATAGAGCGGAGTCATTTCTAGCGCGGCTTTTCCGAATTCAGTAGATGCGAAGTGGGGCGTGCTGGATAGTTTCTTCGTGCTAAAACCATAACCAAAGCCGTCATTGCTCCACATCCAAGGGGTCTTTCTCATCATCAGACCGATGAACTTAACCGGATTATCAACGATTCGGACCTTTGCAACCTGCCAGGCATATGCGTTAGCTTCTTCAACCGTATCGAATTTAAAATATTCCTCAGCATCCGCCGAATTATAAAATCCGATTGATTCGTAGTTAGTCCCCATCAGAAGCGTAATCAGACTGTTCGAAATCGGCAAAACTCCAAAAACCAGTCGGATCGCAACATAGAACAAACCAATTATCGCAACAAAAGCCGCCAGGATGGTAGCAATCTGAAAGATTTTCTTCTTTAAGTCGACTGCTGAAAGCAGCACGCAAATCAGCCCCCAAAGAAGCACCACGGACAATGCCGTCCGGGTTAGATAAGTAAGCCCAAAGAACAAACCGGCGATGATGCCCGACCATTTATTACGGTCCTCTGGATCCAGCGCCTTGAAAAGATGCCAGACTGCAAACAATAACGTAAAAATGCCCAAATGTTCGGAGCCTAAAACGCTGGAATAAAGCAGTTGAGCGGGCCACAAAGTAAACAACAGCGGCGCAATCCGCCCAATGTCCGGTCCAAAATAACCGCTGATCCGAAAGAACATCATCAAAGAACCGGCGCCAAGAAACAGGCTAAACAGCTTGGCTGATAGCAGGGATTGAGAGGTTACTTTGAACCAGAGCCCCAAAAAAACCGGATAGCCGTACGCGTTCAGATTTATAGCCCGCCAGGGGATATCTGTAAACGGTCGTAAGATAGCGACTCTAGCAGCAATATTGTAATAAAAAGCATAATCCGAGATTGGCAGCGTGGGCATAATAAAGATCCAGGCAGCGCGCGATACCACAAATATCAACACTAAACCAATCAAATAAATCCGCTCGGGGATCTCGATCAGTGCTTTTCGATATGAAAATAATAACCAGACGAGCACAGGCAAGATCAGCGCAAACAACCAGTTTGCGACTTCGTTTGAGAGCAGCTTGATCGAGAATAAGATAAACGGGATCAAGCACAATGCCAGCAGTAACGCCAGGGCTCTGGTCAATCCGCCTGCAAATTGGTATGAGAGGTAATGATTGATCTTTTCCATGGGCATCATCCTCGATCCGAGCTTAGCAAATTCTAACAATAAATCGCGCCAAAACCAAATTATTCTACAGATTTGGCGTTATAATTGCGCCCGATCTTTCCGCCACACGGGCGATCAACGCCCGGCTCCCCCTTTCCCCCAATTATTCCAGGTGAATAACCGGGTTTTCGTCCAGGCTGTCCCAGTCTGGGTCTCATCTCGTGGGGATGCTGATGGCGGCGGATCAGGAGGTACGTATGGACACGCACGAATACAAAATCGCTTATGCGCCGGAGGAGAGCCTGGGGCTCGCCGACCCGGAATACCACGCCCCAGAGGATCAACAACCGCGGCAAAAACGCATTGCCCTGGTGGCGCACGACCACAAAAAACTCGATCTGCTCGAATGGGCGGAGTTCAACAAGGGGCTGCTGACGCAGCACCAGCTCTATGCCACTGGCACGACCGGGCGCATGCTGGCGGAAGCGCTCGAAGTTTCCGTCACCACCCTGCAGAGCGGACCGCTCGGCGGCGACCAGCAGATTGGGGCGCGCATCGCCCAGGGCGAGATCGACCTGCTGATCTTTTTCTGGGATCCGCTCTCGCCCCAGCCCCACGACACGGATGTCAAGGCGCTGCTGCGCATCGCGGTGGTCTGGAACATCCCGGTTGCCTGCGACCGGGCGACCGCCGATTATCTGATCTCCTCGCCGCTCATGCAAGAACCTTACGAGCGGCAGATGCCGGATTACACCGCCCACACCGAGCGGCTGCCGGCGCTGAACCCTGAATTGCTGCTGGCGCTGAATAGCTGAGCGGCGTGAAAAAAAACTGGGCTTCCTATGGGAGCCCAGTTTTTTTATCTCGTTATCCTTGTGATCTGCCTTGCGATCAGCTTCAAAGTCCGGCGATCCTTTAGATCAGCTTCTCCGTGCGCCCGGCTAACTGGCGCAGTTGTTCGAGCTGACCCAGGTGATAGGTATAGTGAAACAGATTGAACAGGAAACGCCAGCCAACCGTCATGCTCTTGTCTCGATAGATCACTTCGCGTTCGAAATCTGCTGCGCTCATTTGCCCCAGGCGGGCGACCAGCGCGCTGTGCATTTCTTCCAGCCCCGCGACCAGTTCTGGAAGCTGCCAAGCCTCGGGGCACTCGCCAACCAGCGGCTCCGAGTCGCGCTGATACACCGTCAGCAGGCTGCGTTCCACCGGCGATTCAGCGCCGAGCAATTCGAGCTGCTCGATCTGGTTTTCTAGCAAATGCCCCAGCACCCAATTCATACAGTTGCCGCTGGGTTGAGGCTGGATCAACGCGTCTTCAAGCTCCAACCCCTCGGTTTGCATCTTAATCAGATTGATCTCGATATTTAGCAAACGGACGAAATCTTTTTGAGAAAGCATTGCCAGCTCCAATCGTTTGGTTTACCCTATTCTACCCCCTGAGATAGGAAAAAGGAGGTGAAATCACAAGGGAGTGGTGAAAAAAATGGACTGCCCCACTCTACCCCTTCTCAAATTCTGTGGTTTTAGGAAAGCCAGTCACCCTCCCCAAATTCTGGCGAATTTGGGGAGGGCCGGGGTGGGGTGGATGACATTTTATTCAGGTATAATCCATCCCGCGCCATCGCCGCGCAAGATCGGATCTCTTTTTGATCTTCCAAGGAGTTGAAATGACACCCTTTTATGAAGAGCTATACAACTTGTTCCGCAACCTGCACCGCGACATCGAACAGGCGCTGGAGGGGCTGCCGCCCGAAGCGCTGGATTGGACCCCGGGTCCCGACATGAACTCGATCACCGTGTTGACGGTCCACCTCACCGGAGCGGAGAAGTTCCTTGCCAGCGATGTGGTGATGAACCAGCCCAGCGGGCGCGACCGCGACGCCGAGTTCAAGACGACCGGCTTATCCGCCGACGAGCTGGTTTCGCGCCTGCGCCAGGCTGAAGCCGTGCTGCGCGCCGCGTTCGAACAACTGAGCCTGGCGGATCTGGAAGCCGAGCGCACCGACCCCCGCGACGGCAAGACCGTGCGCCCCGCCTGGGCGTTGCTGCACGCGCTCGACCACGCCGGCTTGCACACCGGTCAGATCCAGCTAACCAGCCAGCTCTGGAGGCAGCGCCACGCCGGGGAGCATCTTTCGCTGCGCTGATTCAAGCGGGAAACATCTTAGCGCGGACCCAGGATGATCTGCTCGCGCTCGTATAGGCGCACCGAAATCACCACCAGCGCGCCCGCAACAATCAGCGTAACCGCCGCGTTCAGCAGCACCAAACCGACCTGCACCGGCTCGCCGCGCATGAACTGGTTGATCGTGAGCTGCTGCCCGAAAGTCGGGACTAGCATGTTGAACAGGCTGGGTTTCACAGACATAAACGCCAAAGCCAGCCCCGGCAGCGCCGGCGCCAGCGCCAGCAGCGAGGTGTAGGTCTGAGCTTCCTTGAAGCTGCGCGTCGCGGTGGCAACGATCATCTGCAGGCTGGATGCCAGGAGGATCATCGGCAGCGAGACCAGGAAGATCGCCGCCAGCGCGCTAAAACTGAGCTTGAACTGCACTCCAATGTAGTCCTCGATCGGGAACAGGTTAAACGCCACCCAGAAAGCGCCCAGCGTGACAGACAGTGCGAGGACCGCAAATGGAAACCCCGCAAACAGCTTCCCCAGCACCAGTTCCCAGCGCCGCACCGGATTGATGAGCAAGGGCTCCAGCGAACCGCGCTCGCGCTCGCCGGCGGTCGCGTCGATCACCACGTACATCCCGCCCACAAAAACCACCAGCACCACGAAATAGGGCATCATGTTCAGGAAAAGCAGCGCCTGCGTCTCGGGCGTGGAGACGTCGCGCAATTCGACCTGCAGCGGCTGGACCACGACCGGGTCGATCCCGCGCGCCATCAACCGCTGTACCGCGACCATGCTGGAATACGCCTCGAGCAGTTTGCGCGTGCGCTCGATAACCGCCGACGACGATTGGCGGGAAATATCCATCACCAACTGGACAGGCGCCGGACGCCCCGCGCTGAGGTTCTCGGCATAATCCGCTCCTGGAATCACCAGCACGACCCGCAAGTCGCCATTGCGGACGGCTTTCTCGGGGTCTGCCGGTCCAGGCTGAATGACCGCCCCGTTCTGGCGCAGGAACGCGATCAATTGCGGGGCGTACTGCTCGCCCACCACCGGCAGGTCGAACGTGCGCTCCTGGAAGTCGGCGAACAACGTGCGCCCCAGGATGATAATCAATAGCAGCATGATAAACGGACCAATCAACGAACTGGACAGAGCGCTCAGGATCGAACGCCGGTCGCGCATGTTATCCGACACTTCCTTGGAGAAAACAGTCCAGATGCGCTGAAAGTTGTTCATGCCCGCACCAGCCCTTCTTCAGACCCAATCGCCGCCACAAAGGCATCCTCCAGGTCGGCTTGACCGGTTTGGCGCAGCAGGTCGTCCGGCGACCCGCTTGCCACCACCCGTCCGCGGTCGATGATGATGATGTTGTCGCACAGCGCCGAAACTTCCTGCATGATGTGGCTCGAAAAAACCACACAGCGCCCCTGGTCGCGCAGTTGGCGGATGAAGTCGCGCATCGCCCGCGTGCTCATCACGTCCAGCCCCACGGTCGGCTCGTCGAGCAGCACGTTTGGCGGGCGATGCACCAGCGCCCGCGCGATGGCGACCTTGACCCGCTGTCCGGACGAGAAGCCCTGCGTCCGGCGGTGCTCAATGTCGCGCATGTCGAGCAGGTCGAGCAATTCATCGATGCTGTCTTCCAGGGCTTTGCCGCGCATCCCGTGCAGTTGACCGTAATAGCGGACGTTTTCGCGGCTGGTCAACCGGGCGTACAGCCCGTGGCTGTCGGGCAAGGCGCCGATCGCCTGACGCACCTCCACCGGGCGTTCGGCGCAATTCATCCCATCGACCACCGCCGTCCCGCAGTCGGGCTGGTACAGCGTGTAGATCATCCGCAGCGTGGTGGTCTTGCCCGCCCCATTCGGTCCCAGCAAGCCGGTGATCTTGCCGTCCGGCGCTTCGAACGAGACGTCATCCACCGCGGTGATCTTTCCAAAGGTCTTGCGCAGGTTTGTCGCTTGTATCATGGCTTTTCGCTCATTACCGGACCAGAAAAATTGAGGAAGAAAGGCGCCGGGGTGATCTCCTCCAGGCAGGTCAGATCCAGTTTTTCTACCGAGGCGCTCTCGATGAAGTCGGTCATCAACCAGGGCAGACAGCCGCGGAAGACCACGTTGTGCCCCTGCCCCTGCACGACAATCGAACGGCTGTTGGGCAAGAACCGCGCCACCTCTTCCGCTTTTGCCGGCGGCGTGACCGGATCGACCTCGCCCGAGAGGAGTAAGACCGGCGTCTGGCTTTCGAGCGGGGCGTGGAAATCCGCCGGGACCTGTCCTGCGGGCCAGACCGCGCAAATTTCAGCCAGCTCATCCATCTGCAAGTCGCCGAGATAGGTGCCGCGGTTCAGCCGCTGCACCTGTTCCCGGTCGATGAACGGCTGGTCCTCGGCGCACAAAACCGAGTAGTTCATCCCCTGGCTGATGGATTCGTTTAGCTGCCCGGCGACGATCAGGTATTGCGCCGCCAGCCGGTTCAAATCGCCCTCGCGGTCGGCGTCGTTGACCAGCAGCGGGAGCAAAGCCGCCGTTTCGGGGGTGTAGCTCAGCAGGCGCACCGCGCTCGCCAGTTCGGGCTGACCAAACGAGAAGCTGGTTGGCGCACCGCTCAGCGGATCCACCAGATGGACTTCCTGCGCCTTGGTCCTAAGCCGTTCGACCAGCGCGTTGAAGTCCTGACCGACGCCCGGAAACGCCCGGTTGCAGCTCGAATCTGCCAGACAGTGCGCAAAGATCAAATCAAGGGCGCGTTGGGCGTCTTGCGCCACATACATCCCCAGCGGCTCGCTCTGCGGCACCACCCCGTCCAACACCGCGCTGCGCACCCGCTCGGGGAACATCTTCATGTAGGTTTGCGCCGCGCGGGTGCCATAAGACACGCCGTAGAGGTTGATCTGCTCGTAACCGAGCGCTTGCCGCACCGCGTCCAGGTCCTGCATCGCGATCGTGGTGGTGTATTGGGTCGGGTCGGCGTCGAGCGCATCCAGGCAGTTCTGCACAAAACGCTGCGTTTCAGCCTCAGAAGGCGGCGCCTCATCGAGCGCGGGGCACTTGAGCGGGTTCGATTTTCCGGTGCCGCGCTGATCGACCAGCACGATGTCGCGCTTCTGGTGCACCTGTTCGAACGCGGTTGACAGCAGCACACCCGATTCGGTCGCCGCCTGACCGGGTCCGCCGGTCAAGAAGAACAACGGGTCGGGCGCCGGGCTGCGCGAGATCGCTGGAACGACAGCAATGAACAGCTCAATAGTCCGTCCCATCGGTTCGACGCGGTTCTCCGGCACGCTGAGCGTCCCGCACTGGGCGGTGAGCTGGGCGATGCTGCCGGGCGCGGTCAACAGGCAGTCCGTGAGCGCGATGCCCGGCGTTTGCGGCGCGGCTGGCTGAGAGGCGCCACAGGCGCTCAGCAGCGGCGTCAAAACAAGTATAATAACCAGGAGGTTTTTCATTAGACCTCTTGCATAA
>MWTA01000071.1 GCA_002050125.1 Anaerolineae bacterium UTCFX2
GCTTTGAGCACCTGACGCGTGACTTGCGGCGACAACACCGACATCCCCTGATGCACCTGCAGGATCGCCTTGTGCAGCTCATCCGGTTCGGCGTTCTTGAGCAGATAACCATCTGCCCCGGCGGCGATCGCCCCCATCAGGTCTTCTTCGTTCTTGGATATGGTGAGCATGATCACTCGGCAGCGTTCGGTTGCGGGGTCGCCTTTCAGCGCGCGCACTGCTTCCACGCCGCTCATCCCCGGCATGTTCACGTCCAGCAGCAGAATATCGGGGTGGCTGCGCCGCACGACTTCCAACGCCCCCTGCCCGTCACCCGCTTCGCCGACAATCTGAAAATCGGCGATCTCGTTCAACAGGCTGATCAACCCGGCTCGAAACAGCGCGTGATCGTCAACGACCGCCACTCGTATTTTAGTCATTCAGGGCGTTCCTCGAGGTCGCCCAGCGGCAGGCGCAGGCTCACGGTCGTGCCTTCGTGCGGGCGGCTGACCACCTGGAAGTCGGCGCCGACCAGCTCCGCGCGCTCTTGCATCCCGCGCAATCCGTGGCGCGAAGCCGAAGCAATATCCTCCGGCAGAAAACCCTGACCGTCATCGCGGATCTCCAGGATGAAATCCTGGGCTGTTTCCCGAATTTTCACCCATACCCGCCGGGCGTCGGCGTGCTTGCGAATGTTGCTCAACGCTTCTTGCAAAATGCGCACGAGCTGCGCCTGCACCTCAGACGAAATCCCGATCTGACCTGCCTCGATCTTCAAATCGACCGGCAAACCGCTCAACTCGCTGAATTCAGCCGTCGTTTGCTCCAGCCAGCCCGTTAGCCCGCATTCGCCGGGCGAGATGCGCAGCCCGTCGATCGCCTGGCGCGCGTCCTGATAAGCTTCGGAAAGCGTGCGGTAGATCGTATCCGTGTTTTGCTGGACGCGTTCCAGATCGCCGCGCTGCACCTGGCTGCGCAGTTGGGAGGCTTGCAGCTTTAAAAAGCCAATCGTTTGCGCCAGACCGTCATGGATTTCCCGCGCCAAGCGCGCCCGCTCCTGGATCATGGACTGATATTCCAACTCCGCCATCAGGCTCGCATTCTGAACCACCAGCGCCACCTGACCGGCGATGGTCTGCAACAGCGCCAACTGCCGATGAGGGATGCTCCGCGCCCGCCGGTTGCCCACTAGCAGCGCCCCCAGTAACGCGCGCTCCGATGAAAGCAGCGGCGCCGCTACGAGCGAACGCAAATCCAGGGACGATGATTCATCATCCGGGTCGGTGGAGACATTCCCCAACAAGATCGGCTCGCCCGAACTCATCACCCCCTGCACGATTCCGTCGATGAACGCGCGCGATTTATGCGGGAAATCGCCAATCGTCTGGTAAATCTTCGTCTGATACGGGCTGGCTTGCGGAACGATCATCATCGCAAAATCGGCTTCCAGCGTCTCATAAACGTTTTCGAGCAGGCTGGTGAGCAAAGACTTCAGGTCGGTTCGCTTACGCAGGGTCTGCGCCTGGCGCAGCGCGTTGAGCTCGCGCCGCCGCAGATAAACCCCTTCCATACCGAGCGCCATTTCATCTATGAGTGTTCGAATATAGATGCGCGTCTTTTCATCCAGGTTGTCAGGCTCGTGCAGGAACAGGATCATCATGCCATAGTCGCGCTCGCCGCGCCGCGCCGGCAGGCAAAACTGACTCGCGGTCTCCTGCAGGGGAGTTCGCAGCAGCGGACAACTGACTGGCTTTCCGATCACGTCCTTGTCGACGCAGTTCGAGCAGCGCGCGCGCACCCCCGGCGACGCCAGGTGCTCCAGCCAGCCATCCATCTCGGTTGGCGGCAGCGCGCCGCGGCTTATTGTGGCTTGCGGCTGTCCGTGTTCATCCAGCGGGACGAACGCCGCGCCCTGGGCGCCGGTGAGTTCGACAAGCAAGTTCAGCACCAGTTCGATTACATCATTTTCGTCGTTGGCTTCCAGGAATTTTTGGCTCACCCGGAAGATCGTCTCGAGCCGTTGGTAGGCGTCTTCCAGGCGTTTTTCGGATTCGTTCAACGCGGCGCTCAACTGCCGCTGGGCAGCCACCAGGCTCAGCAGCCCCTGGACGATCCACAATGCCAGCAGCAAGCCGCAAAGGAGCAGCAACCCGAGGGCAAACGCGCTCAGGTTGGGCGGGTTTTCCAGGCGGATTGACGACGATACTCCAAATAAAACGACAGCCAACAACCCTGAGCCTATGATCGCCCAGGGCAGCCAGCGCGAGGACAGTCGTCCTTTAATATTTATCAGGACACGCTCCACATCCGCCATTTTACCTTAAATGCTTGGGGTTCGTTTCGACGCTCACGCAGGTTTAATTTGCCCTTACGCGTCAACCGGCGCGGAGAGCAGGACTGCGCGAAGAGGAAGAGGCGCGTTTATCGTCCTGGATTGCAAACGCAAACCGGCAAGCCCGTTGAGATTACCCCATCAGAGAACGCAGGTAGGCGATCACTTGCCAGATCTTTTCTTCGCTCAAGAACGATTTCCAGGCTGGCATGGCGGACTGGAACGGCGGCATGCCTCCGCCTTCGGAAATCCGCCAGAACATATATGCGTCAGTCAGGTATGCTTCTTGAGCCAGAGGGCGCGGTGGCGGATTGAGGGATTTCGCCGCTGGACCATCCCCCAGCCCGGTCTCACCGTGACAGGAAGCACAATTCGAGTTGTAAATGCCTTTGCCAGTTTCAATCGCGCCCGCGTTGCCCGTCAGGGGATTTTTCTTGTTCGCGTATTCGGGCGGCGGAGTGGGTATCTCTCTTCCTTCGGAAGGGGGAGCAGAGGGCGGAGGCGTCTGTTTGGCGCCGCAGGCAGCGAGCGCGAACAAAGCCATCACAATCAGCAACAAGCTAAAAACGTATTTAATCGGAAGCATCTCTGCTTTATTTGAGCGCATCGAGCACCTCCTGGCTGTGATCAGCCGGTTTCACATTCTCGAAAACTTTAAGAATCTGACC
>MWTA01000105.1 GCA_002050125.1 Anaerolineae bacterium UTCFX2
AAAAATCAATGTCATTGGGGCTGCTTCGTGATAAAAATAACTAAACACAAAAGCTATGGTTATAGATTCAAGATTTCAGAAAGGAGATCGAAGCGAAACGCCTATTGCGCCTTCGCAAGTAAACGGTTATTTGTGGAACTAGAAATTTAAAAGTTTAATTCTAAGGAGAATGTTATGAAAACAATCTGGAAAATAATTGCGATCGGCGTAGTTTTTACGATGATCGCTGCCGCCTGTGCTCCCGCCCCCACCCCAACCCCAACGGAACCGCCGGCGACCGCTACACCGGAACCCACCGCAGTTCCCACGGTGGATCCGGCGCCGTTCATCGCCGCCTGGGAGACCAGCAAGCACAGCAACACCTACGATTTGGGCAAGGGTCCGAATACGTATTGCTCGCGCTGCCACTCGCCGTTGAACTGGGATCCCGAGTCGAGGCCCGACGCCCCGCCGAACTGCATGACTTGCAAATTCCCCATGGAACCGAACATGCGCACTGCGGCAACCATGGATTTTGTCGAAGAGGAAGATTGGAAGAGCATTGGCTGCGAGACGTGTCATCCTACGGAAAATGGGGTGGTCCAGCCCGAAATTGCCTGGCTGAACCCCATCACCCTCGAACACGAGCCGGTGCTGACCTCTAATGAACTGTGTATAAAGTGCCATGCAACGCCCAGCGGCGGCGGCAGTTACGCCGGCGGTATGAGCGTTGACCATGCGATTGTCCTGGGCGGCAGCGCTCACTTGAACTGGGCTGGCGCTCTGCCTCAGGGACATCGCCCGTCTTATTGCACCGATTGTCACGACCCGCATTCTTCCAAGCCAAAAACCTGTGTGGAATGTCACGACGACTTGTTGAACTCTCCCGAACACGCCAAAGCCCTGGATGACAAGCATGCGAACGTGAGCTGCATGGCGTGCCACGATTCGAGCGAGATGGAAACAGCCCCCGACGAATACCAGGACGGGTTGTGGGTGACCGTAACCACCCTGAGCGGCGGGTTCAAGATGCCGGTTAAATCTCACAGCATTCAAATGGTGGTGAAGTGCGACCGCTGCCATTCGGCGAAGAATTCTTATGGTCTTTCAGTGCTGGATGAGAACGGACAACCTGTGAAATAAGCCAGCCGGAATGAGAAGGAGTTTTATCTGATGCGTTGGAAATTTGTGATTGGTATTTTATTTGTTGGACTGTTACTGGCAGCCTGCCAGAGCGCGCCAGCCCCGGCGACGGTCGAGGCGCCGGGCGCCAGCCCTGAAGGGCAGACCGCTGAAGCGCCGTCAACTGAGGCGCAAACAACCGAAGCGGCAGCAACCGAACCGCCAGCGGAAAAGGCGCCGGCAGACCCGGCGGCGATCGAAGCAGATTGGAAAGCCGGTCCCCACTCGGATACTTTCGTGCTTACGGAGTCGAACGAGAACACCGTCTGCGCCCGCTGCCACTCACCGGTGAACTATATCCCGACGATGGAAGACATCCCCCCTAGCTGCTTTTCTTGCAAGTTCGAGATAAAACCGCCGCCGCCGATGGTCGCCCAGGAACAATGGCAGAACATCCAATGCAACGTTTGCCACGAAATCAAAAAGAAAAAGGTGTCTGAAGAAATTTCCTGGCTTGAGGTCCCTCAGATCGAGCAATACGCTGAAGTGGCTTCGAACACCGAACTGTGCTTAAAGTGCCATACGAAAGTCGATGTGGAAGGGCATGAGGGCGTCGTGGTTGAGGGAGACTGCCAGGCGAGGGATTGCACCGATTGTCACGACGCGCACAACGCCCAGGCTTCGTGCACGAATGAGGCGTGCCACGCCGATTTTTCACAGCCCGCTACCCCGATTGCCGGGCACGACGCCGACCACCAGAATGTGAGCTGCGTCGCCTGCCACGACGGCAGCCAATTAGAGGTTGGGCCCGATGCAAACGGGGTCTGGACCACCTTCCGGGCTGAAGCCGGCGCGGATGGGAAGCAAATCCCTTTCACGTCCCACAACTTCGTTAAAGAGTCTGCCTGCGAGCGTTGCCATTTCACCGGAAATCCCTGGGACTTAAAAGCGCCAGTGACTGCCCCATAAAAGCTTAACAATATCAATCTGTTTGGAGAGAAAGGGAAGATCATGGAGAAAAAATCAGATAAAGTCATCCGCACGGTGATCATCGTTCTGGTGGGTCTCACCGCGGCGATGAACCTGCTGGGGGGCATTGGAACGATCTGCGCGGCTTTCTTTACGAAGAAGTATCCCCCGATGTGGGCGCTGTACGACTATCAGTGGCTTTATCAGTTGTTCGTGGTCGTGACGACCCTGGTCGGGATCGTCGGCGTTTGGTCGACGATCTCGCTCGTGAAGGGCGGGAAGCGGGTTTATGAGATCGCCGTCGCCGTCGTGGGCGTCGGCACGCTGGTCAACTTGGTTCACTTCCTGGCTTCGATGAACTTGCGGGGCAAAGGTACGCCGGCGAACGTCGTTTTTGCGATCAACCTGGTCACCTTAATCGCGTTGCTTTTGACCAAACTGCCCGGGATCCGCGAGCGGGTTGACTTCACCAATCCCTCCGGGCGGGTTGACGGCGCCACAGCCTCTGGCTTGGCGGCAATTGTCGGCGGGATCCTGTGTCTGACTGTGGGTATCTGGGTGGCGCCGTCGCACACGTACAACGGCGAAAACTGGGCGCTGGCGCTTCAGTGGCCGCTTGCGCTGGCGGGTGCGGTGTTGGTGCTGGGGGGTTTGGGCTCGTTGTACAGCGTGCTGCGGGATGTTGTTCGTGAAGAGCGGCTGCAGGAAGGGACGACAGCCGGCAAAGCCAGCCGCTAGAACAGCTTGATTTAGCGTAAGGAATGAAGGCGCGATCCTCCTGCTGCTCCACCGGGCTGCAGGAGGATCGCAAAATAGATGAAAAACAGGAAGGAACGGGCTTTCTCATCATGAACAATGACGCTACAAATAAGGCGGGTGAGAATTCGTCTGAAAAGCCGTTGAGCCGCAAGGCTTTCCTGGGAGTGGCGGGCGGCGCGGCAGCCATGCTCGGACTGGGTGGTATCTTCAAATTCATTGGAAAAGGCGATCAAATGCTCCGACCACCCGGGGCGCTGTCCGAGGAGCATTTTCGCTCGCTCTGCATCGCCTGCGGAAAATGCGAGGATATTTGTCCGCAGAAGGTGATTTTCCCGGTCCATTTCGAGGAAGACCCGGGCAGCGTTGGCACCCCGCGCCTCGATTTTGGCGATAACTACTGCAACTTGTGTATGGAATGTACCCAGATCTGCCCGACGGGAGCGCTGGCGCCGATCAGTCAGAGCGAGGTGCGCATTGGGATTGCCAAAGTGCTCGAGACCCGCTGCGTTGTCTGGCTGGACAGATCGTGTAACCGCTGTGTTGGTCAATGCCCATTTCGCGCGATTGCGTTAGACCGCCAAAACCGACCGTATGTCAAGCCAGAATTGTGCGTCGGTTGCGGAATTTGCGAGAAGATTTGCGCCCTCACCGCAAAAAAGGGCTTTACCAAGGGGATCGTCGTGTTCCCCGAAAATTCGCCGGAACTTGAACAAATTTGATCGGACAAGCGCATCATGACGATTACACAACCATTACAGCCACAATCGAATAACGCCGAAAAGCCAACCCTGGAAAAGCGCAAGAAGCCCATTGTTCCTATCTGGGCGCTGCGTGTGCTCACCGCCGCGATCATCGTTGGGGTGGTCGCTTCGCAGGCGGTTTATAAATCTGGTTTTGGCACCGCCTGTGTGTTCGGGGAAGGATTTCTCGGTTTCACCTGTCCCCTGGGCTACTTGGGGATGGCTTTAGCCAGCAAGAGCTGGCTGCCGAAATTGCTGCCCGGCGTCGCGGTGGCGATCGTGCTGATTATTTTGGTTGGGCGCGCTTTCTGCGGCTGGATTTGCCCAGGTTCGATTTACACTACCTTGCGAAATAAGATCAAGTTTCAACCGCTGCGCGGCATCCGCGCCAGGTTGGGGTTGAACGAGGGCAATGTCGTCAATCATGCTGGCTCAAACAACCACAGGAACAACGGAAGCCTTGGCGCAGCCTCAAGTGAGGAGAAATACATCAGTCTGGCGGTCTTGGTCGGGACGCTGGTTTCGTCCTATATTTTTGGTTTTCCAGTATTTTGCCTGATCTGTCCGATTGGGCTGACCTTCGGCACGATTTTTGCGGTAGTTCGATTGATTAATTCGTCCACGCCGGGGATCGAACTCCTGATCTTCCCAGCGATGCTGGTGATCGAGTTTTTTGTGCTGCGTAAATGGTGCAGTACGATCTGCCCCCTGGGCGCAATGTACAGTTTGTTCAGCCGCTTCAACCGCACTTTTCGGCTGCGAGTTTTGCAGACCAAATGCCTGATCACCCGCGGCGTCAATTGCAAAGCGTGTGAACAGGTGTGCCCCGAAGGAATCAACATCGGCAAGCTGGCTGATGAAAAGACCGGCTTGCCGGAATGCACCAAATGTCTTGAATGTTACGAGCGCTGCCCGGCAAAGGCGATCAAATTGCGCGTTTTATGAGCCCCGGAAATCCATCAGGAGGGACTGCGGTCAATTCATGCTGATGTCTTGCGGGTTTACTGACACCCTGGGCTCATCTAGATCGCGCGAATCGCAATCACAAGACTCTTTTGGCCATTCGGGGCCTGTCTGAGAATACCGGGTAAGCCGGTCGATTGAATTCACTTTGATCCAAGAGCGCGAGCAGATGATGACTTTCTCCTGGCGCAGCAGGCGCAGCGAGCGGCAGACCGCTTCGGGCGCAGTCGCGACCTTCGCCGCCAGCACGAGGTTGTTTTGCTCGCGCCGGTCGATCGCTTTTGTCCCGTCTTCACTCAAGGTGAGCAGCAGCTTGGCGGTTCGACCCATAACCGAGCGAAAAGTGAGGTCTTCGCAATGCGCGATCAGGGTGCGGGTGCGCCTTGCCAAGACTTTGAGCAGACTCATGCCAAGCTGGGGATAGGTGTCCATCAATCTCTGAAAGCGTTCGTTGCTCACGCGCCACGCGGTGCAATCGCTGGCGGCGATAGCGGTATAGGGGTTTGGTCCGCAATCGATCACAGCCACTTCATTGAACATAATAATCGGGCGGATTGCCGACAGGATGGTCATCTGACCTTGCGGGCTGGTACGGCATAAATATATTTCACCTGAAAACAGCACAAACAGACCGCTGCATTCCTCATCTTCTCGTAAAATGGTTTCCCCCTTCTTGTAATGCACAACCTGACCCGCTGAAACGATCGAGGTCAGATCAAGCAGGGACATGCGCTTGAAATGCTTTACCCTGGCGATATATTGAACTAGATGGGGGACGTCAAAATTCACGAGTTCTTCTTCACCATCCTTTCGTTGGAATAAAAGCGTCAGGCGGTTAGTTAGTATTATAGGTCGATATAGGACTGGCGAAAGTGACAGGTGTCACCGGATAAGTGGACGAATAACATCTTGAAAGAATGACTTCTTAAAAGTTGAACAAACCAACTGGATGGGGAAAAAGCGCGCGTTATCCTGATAGAACTCCAGAGGATAGGCAGCGGCGTAGTAACCCCTAAACGCCCAGCCAGCGTGGGAGGCGTTGAAATGCAAAGCATCTCAACGCCTCCCACCTGTATCCCAGAACAGCTTGGGATGGTTTTGTTGGCTGCCGAATTACCCCAGGTACTTGAGGGTCGCCAGCGTATAGATCTTTACCGCCTGTACCAGCAAGTCGATGTCAACATATTCATTGGGTACGTGGCATAGCTCCGCGCGGCCCGGTCCGCAAATGATCATCGGCAGGTTCAGCGCGGGGGCTAAAGCGGCGGCATCGGTGTAGTACCGCACGCCTTTTGGTTCAGTAGCCTTGCCAACTGCCTCGGCGAGGGCGGCGTTGAACTTCGTTACAGCCGGGTCGTCCACAGGTGTGGTGACCGGCGGGCGGTCGTTGATCACGGTCACGGTGGCTTTGAAGTCGGGCATCTTCGCTTGAAGCTGGGCAAACAGCGCCTCGATTTGTTTGACCATCTGCGCGTGGTCCTGTCCTGGGACGGTGCGCATATCGATCGTTATGGCGCAGTAATCCGGGACAACGTTGGTTTTCACACCGCCGGTGATGGTGTCGACGCTGCGGCTGTATTTGCCCAACATCGGATGTTCGGTGTATGGAAATTCGAGTTTTTCGAACTCGTTCAGGAATGCAACCATCATCAAGATCGCGTTGCGACCCAGATCGGGCATCGAGCCGTGGGCGGTCTTTCCATGGGTGGCGATTTCAAGCCACAAGGCGCCTTTCTCAGCCACAAAGATATCGTTCGCTGAAGGTTCGGCGACGATCAGCGCCTGGAGCGGACCCAGGTCTTTGCGTTTAGCTACCTCCACGGCGCCCAGACTGTCCGTTTCTTCGCCAGCCGTCAACGCGATCACGATGTCGCCCTTCAAAGGCGCTTTCGCTTTAGCCAGGAGTTTTGCGGAGACCATGATCGCCGCCATTCCCGATTTCATGTCGGTCGATCCCCGACCCCAGATCTTGTCGTCGGCGATCTCGCCGTCGAAAGGTTCGTGCAGCCATTTTTCAGCCCCCACCGGGACGGTGTCCAGATGAGCGCTGTAAAGCACGCCGGGCGCCTCGCCGCTGCCTTTGAGCCGCGCCAGCATACTGGCGCGGTCTGCGTCGTGGTCGATGAACTCCACCGTGAAACCGGCGTCCTCTAGGTAGCGCGCGGTGAACTCGGCGACGCGCCGTTCGTCGCCGGGCGGGTTCACACTTTTCATGCGCACTAAGTCCTGGGTGAGCTTGACGACCTCGTCTTCCATTTCCTTGGTAAACAAAGCCTCTGGTTTTAATTCACTCATGGTTTGAAATCTCCTTCTGTGGCGGTCGTCGTTCCTTTGCGATAGAGCAGCCGCCCGAATATAATCGTTCCGAACACCGCCAGCGGGATCGTGACATAGGATGGCCATTTGAGCAGGACGCCGATCAAGGGCAGGATCAAAGCCACCGGGGCGTACTTAAAACCGCGCAGCATAAACTGACCGAACACGGCGCCAAAGACCGCAGGAAGCAGGTAGGTTTTGAAAGCGTCTTGCACCGCGGGTGGGAATGTTTCGACGATTAAGCCAGTCGCGATGGCGCCGATTAATACGGCGAGGATGCTCAACCAGATCGATACCGAGATACCGATAGTCGCCACCAATTCGCCTTTGCGGCTGCCTTCTTCGACCCCGGCAACTTCCTGGGCGACTGCGGCGCAGGGCAGACGCATGTTCGAGATATTGCCCGCCAGGAAGGACATATAGGTTCCCGCGTCACCCAGGGTTGGGTAATACGAGATCGGTTCGATGATCCAGAATGGCACGGCATAGGTCAGCGCAAGTCCCATGCCGAGCAGGATCGCCTGCAGCGGCGGGAAAAGCCCGTACTGGATCAGCAGCCAAACCGATGGAAGAAACATCAGCAAGGCGGCTAACAAGTTGGTTGCCCGACCCACACGATGAATCGGTTTGGTGAAATCGTTCAAGTAGGTCTCGTCGTCAATATCCTGCATATCCACTAGGTTTTTCCCAGGGGCAGGTTTTGAAGCAGTCATGGTTGCCATGGTTTTCTCCTCTGCCTCTACCCAGCGATTAGTTTGCCAATGATCATGCCGCCGAACATCGCCAGCCCCAGCGCCCACTCTTTCAGGCGCGGAACATTAATCCAATCGGCAAGTTTGAAAAAGAAGACTGCGAGGATTCCGCCGGCGATGGTGGCTATTCCCACTGGTACGGTCTTGGGTACCCTCATCTTGGCTAAATTCGTGGCTGCATAGTAGCCAAAGATGCCCAGCGTGGCGCAAACCGTCAAAATGGACAGCCAGGTGGCGTCGCCGCCGCCGATTTTTTCACGGGCTTTGCCGAGCGATGGGGTAAACAGCGCTGTGACAAGCAGCCAGCCGATGCAGGAGACGTTCATGACAAACACGACGTTTGCAAAGCCGATCGCGTTAAAGTTTTCCCCGCCGAATTCCTGACCGGCGCCAACGGCAGCGTTCGATGCCTGGATCAGTTCTGTGAAGACCGATCCTACCGCTGCCCCCTCGCGCTGCCAGGCGAAGCCAGCGCTCAACGCGGTTACCAGTGCGATCATCACGAAGATTTCGGACAAAATCGGGCCAATCGAGGTGATGGTTGCCCCCCGGAACACACCCATTATCTGTTTTTGATCCATGCCATGGGCGCGCATGATCCGCAGCGCTTT
>MWTA01000097.1 GCA_002050125.1 Anaerolineae bacterium UTCFX2
TGCAGGTCGTCCGTAAAGCGCGCTGTGCCGGTCACCTTTTCCAGCGCGTCGGGGCGCCGCTGCAGATGCCCGATGACGTGGTGGTCGGTGTCGGTCGTCGGGATGTGGGGCAGCTCAACCGTCTGGCTGCGCTGGATCGCTTTGGAGGCGGCTTGGATGGCGCGCATAATCGCCGGATAGCCGGCGCAGCGGCACAGGGTATCCTTGAGGGCGCTGCGGATCTGGTCTTCGGTCGGCTCGGGGTTCCGCTGCAACAGCGCAAACGCAGTCATCAACTGCCCGGGGATGCAGAAACCGCACTGAACTGCGCCGTACAGCACAAACGCCTGCTGGAGCGGGTGCAGTCTGGACAGCAAGTCGGTCGTCTCAGGAGTAGCAGGCGCTGGCGATTGAGCGGCAGCCTGCGCAGCCAGCCCCTCGATGGTCAGGATGTTTTTCCCGGCGGCTTTTACGGCGGGGTAGGTGCAGGACAAGATCGGCTCGCCGTCCACCAGCACCGTACAGGCGCCGCACTCGGCTTCGTTGCACCCAATTTTCGTGCCGGTCAGATGCAAACGTTCGCGCAGCAAATCGGAGAGCATCTCGGCGGGCTGCGGCTCAAAGGAACAGGGTTTACCGTTAACGGTGATCTCAATCATCTTGGTTTTCTACGTCCAACGTTCTTTGCCAGGCGACCTCGAGCGTTTCCTGCAACAGGACGCCCGCCATCGCCCGCCGGTAAGCTTCGGTGGCGCGATGCGGGCTGGTTCTGAAGCGGCTTTCGCTGAGCAAGGCTTCCAATGCCTGGGGCGGCAGGGTTGGCTGATAGGGCTGGGAGCGCAGCGCCGCTTCGGTCTGCACGGCGCGCAAAGGCGTGGGACCAGCCGGACCGATGGCGATGCGAATATCTGCGATGCGGGTTGCTGCCCGCTGCAGCCAGACCGCCAGGTTGAGGATGGCGATTGCCACGCCTTGCGGGCGCATCACCCGCCGAAAGGCGGACGCCTGACCTGCCTCCCGCAGCGGCAGGTTGAAACCCACCAGGATTTCGCGGCGCGGATCGAGCGCGGATTTGCCAGGTCCGCGGAAAAGCTCGCCAAGGGGGATTTCACAGCGCTGCTCCAGGCGCGCCACCAGCGCGGTTGCGTTCAACGACAGCAGGGCAATCGTACCGTCCGCGGCGGGCAGCGCATGGCAGACATTACCCCCCAGCGTGGCGGTATTGCGCACCTGCGGACCGCCAATCAAGCGCGCCGCGTCCATCAACGTCGGGGCGTGCTGCTGCGCCAGCGGGGATTCGACCAGGCGGTTGAGCGGCAGCGCCGCGCCAATGAACAGCTTCCCGCCGCGGATTTCAAGCTGGCGCATTTCGGGGATCTGCGATAAATCGACCAGAGTGTCGAGCGGGGGGTGCCGCCCTTGCTGTAAATCCAGCAATAGATCGGTGCCGCCCGCAATCGGGCAAGCGTCCCCTTCGGATTGGGCTAATAATTCCAGCGCTTCCTGGACAGTCTCAGCCAGAAAATAGTTTTTCCAGATGGTCATGGATCGGCGCTACCTTTCATCTGGTTTAGGACGGAGGCACTTTTCGACAGACAACAGCCCCGAATGGGTTTATCGCCCGCCGCCGGCGCAGAAAAGCCCTGCGCTGACCACCGATCCAGCAGGCTTATTTTAACATGGTTCTGAGCGCGGGGTCGGTTTTCAGGCTGCCAACCTTTCAGAGATGATATTTTGTGAAAATATTCTCACCATCGCAAACCCGCCCAAAGAGGGCGGTATAATAGCCCAGGCAGATCATCTATTCATTAGCAGGAGTTTTGGATGTCCAATATCAACCCGGACGCAGCCCGTCTGGCGGCGGCGTTGCAGTATGCCCACGATCATCAAGACCAGGCGCTCGAAGAACTCAAATCTTTGGTGCGCATCCCTTCGATTTCCAACGATAAGAGCTGCAAACCCGAAATGGAGCGCGCCGCACACTGGCTCATCGAGCAGTTGCAGCAGTTGGGCTTTCATAAAGTTCAGATGTTCCAGACTGCGGGCGCGCCAATCGTGTATGCAGAGTTACTGACCGCCGGTCCCAACAAACCGACCGCGCTCATCTATGGTCATTACGACGTCCAGCCGGCGGAGCCGCTCGAGCTGTGGGAAAGCCTGCCGTTCGAGCCGGAAGTGCGCGGCGAGCTGCTTTTTGGCCGCGGCGCTTCGGATATGAAGGGTCAGATCGTCGCGGTGTTGGCTGCCTTGAACGCGCTGGCGCAAACCGGCGACCTGCCGGTCAACTTGAAATTCCTGCTCGAGGGCGAAGAGGAAGTCGGTTCGCCTAACCTGGACGCGTTTATCATCTCGCACGCAGAGCTGCTGTCCAGCGATTTCGTGCTCAACCCGGATTCGGGCATGGTCAGCCAGGATCACCCGACGATCACCTATGGCTTGCGCGGCATTGCCTATTTCGAGATTCGCGTTACCGGACCCGACCACGACTTGCATTCGGGTATTTTTGGCGGGATCGTCCACAACCCCGCCCAGGTTTTGTGCGAGCTGATCGCCGGGATGCACGACGCGGCAGGGCGGGTGACGCTGCCGGGATTTTACGACCAGGTTCGTCCGCTGGAAGACAGCGAGCGCGCAGAACTGCGGCGTTTGCCGATCAACGAGGTGTATTACCGCAGCCAAACCGGCTGTTCGGAGTTCTTCGGCGAAGAAGGCTACACGCTGATCGAGCGCGCGACCGCCCGACCCACGCTGGAGGTCAACGGGCTGCTCTCGGGGTTCACGGGCGAAGGCTCGAAAACGGTGCTGCCCGCCAGGGCGATGGCGAAGATCTCAGCCCGCCTGGTGCCCGACCAGGATCCGTACGAGGTTCAGCGGCAGCTTTCGCAGTATCTGCACGAACATGCGCCCTCCACCGTGCGCTGGGAGATGACGCTGCACTCCGCCGGCTACCCCTCGATCACAGACCTGGATCATTTTGCGATCAAAGCCATGCAGCAGGCGTTGGAAGATACCTGGGGCTCCCGTCCGCTGGTCAAACGCGAAGGCGGCTCCATCCCGGTGGTGGCATCGATGCAAAAGCACCTGGGTCTCGAATCGGTTTTGGCGGGTTTCAGCCTTCCGGAAGACGGCGCGCACGCGCCCAACGAAAGGCTTCATTTGCCGACTTTCGAGCGCGGGGTGCAGGCGTTGGTGCGCTTCTTTACTTATTTGTAGGAACGCTGCTGACCGATCGTTCGGGTCGGTCGGACCGCAGAATATCTAATTTATGAGGTAGAAAACGATGGAAGAGAGAATGCCGACCTACGGCGGACAAGCGGTGATCGAAGGTGTGATGATGCGCGGCGCGCAAAGCGTGGCAATTGCAATGCGCGCCCCCGATAATCAAATCATCCTGCACACGGAGCCGCTCACCGCGATCTACAGAAGCAAGATCCTCAAGGTGCCGTTTGTGCGCGGCGTCATCGGCTTGTGGGACGCCCTCGGTTTGGGAATGCGCGCCCTGACGATTTCAGCAAATGTGCAGACCGGCGAAGATGAGAAACTGGAAGGTCCGGCGCTTTACTTCACCCTGGGTCTATCATTCGCGCTGGGAATTGGGCTTTTCTTCCTGGCGCCCGCCGCGGTTGGGCAGCTCAGCGAAAGATTTCTGGGCTTAAACTCCTGGTGGGGTAACCTGATCGAAGGGCTGATCCGGCTGGGGCTCCTGGTCGGTTACATTTGGGCGGTTGGCAGAGTGCCCGAAATTCAGCGGGTTTTTGCTTATCACGGCGCAGAACACAAGACCATCAACGCTTTCGAGGCGGGGGCAGAATTGAAACCCGAGATCGTGAAGGGTTACTCGCTAGAACACCCGCGCTGTGGAACGTCTTTCCTGCTCACGCTGGTGCTCCTGTCGGTGGTATTGTTCAGCCTGCTCGGTCCGCTGCCGCTAGGGCTGAGGCTGCTGAGCCGCGTCCTGCTTTTGCCCGTCCTAGCGGGCATATCTTACGAGTACATCCGCTGGACCGCCCATCACCTCGAGTCGCCCTTTGTGCGCAAGATCATCCGCCCCAATATGGCGCTGCAACACCTGACAACCCGTGAACCCTCTCTGGAGATGTTGGAGGTCTCGATCGCAGCGTTCGACGCCATGCACAAAGATGAGACCGCGGTAAATCTGTAATCCCGCAGGCGCAGCACGGACGAAGGGCAGCGTGAACGCAGTCAAGCGCGTGATTCGAGCAAACCTCCTGCCCTACCTGTGGCTGCTTTGTATTGGGGGGGTTCTGCTCGCGGCGTGCACTCCGCCGGACGAGCCGGGGCTGCCGTCGCCGTCCGTCCCAGCCACGCCCGCGCCAACCGAAACTCAAGTCGCGCTCGCCGATCTGACGATCACCTCGATCGAACTGGTGACCGACCGGGAAATCCGGTGCCCGGCGGCAGACCAACCATATCAAGTCAAATTGCAGGTCGAAAACCAGGGGACGCTGGCTTCGGGACCTTTCGTCGTACAGCTCAATCTCGATCAACAACTGATCAACGCGCGGCTGGAGCCCGGCGGAACGATCGACGTGCTGTTTCCCTACTCCAAGCCAAATCTACACGCATTCGTGGATGCGACCGCTTTAATCAATGAGTGGGATGAGAACAACAACCAGGTCTCCCAAAACCTGGCTCTGCCGACGCCCCGCCCCGAGTGTTTTGCCACGCCCACACCCGTCGTCGCGGTCCAGGAGGCGCTGGCAACGCTCAAAGGACACACCGCCAAAGTCTGGGACGTTTCATTTTCGCCCGACGGCAAAGTGATCGCTTCCGGTTCGGTCGATAACACGCTGCGGCTCTGGGATGTCGCCCAGGAGCGGCTTATCCGCACGATGCAGGGTCATCCATTTCCGATCCTCTGGGTCAAATATTCTCCCAACGGCGCAACGCTGTTGACCGGATCCACCGACGGGGCGCTGAGGAGTTGGGACGTTGTGACCGGACAGCTGCGTAAAACCTTTGAAGGTCATAACGGGTGGATCACCGGGCTCGCCATCTCCCGCGATGGGAGATGGTACGTTTCCTGCGCCGAAGACGCCACGGTTCGGTTATGGCGGCAGCCCAACCCGGTGAACGAAGAAATCATCGACGAAGGCATGTCCGACGTAAGGAGCGTGGTGTTCACGCCCGATTCCAGCGCGATTGCCTGGGGGGAGGCTGATGGCGTGGTGCGGGTGCGCACGCTGAGCGGAAGCTGGCTGCACACGCTGAAGATGGGTTCGCAGCCGATCCGCAGCGTTCGCATCTCGCCCGATGGAACGCTGCTGGCGTCGGGCGCGGACAACGGGTTGATCGGGATTTGGCGGCTGGACGACGGCGCATTGATCCAGACGCTGCGCGGCCACACCGGTGCGGTGAACGGGCTGGCTTTTTCCCCGGACGGGCGCTGGCTGGTCTCGGCTTCACAAGATGGCACCTTGCGCCTGTGGAAATTCGAAGGCAGCCGGTTTGCCAGCTTAACGGAGCGCGTGTTCGTCGGTCACACAGGCGGCGTAACCAGCGTGGACTTCGCGCCCAATGCGGCGTTGATCGTGTCCGGCTCTGAAGACGCCACGCTGCGGCTGTGGGCGCTGCCGATCCAACCGGCGCCTGCCCCCTGAACCTGTCCGGATCGTGCTTCGTTGCGCTGCGCCGCCAATCGCGTCCGCGGGTTTTCTTCCAGTCCGAGCCTGCTCTGTGGCAAAGGCGGCTTTTTGAAAGGTTTGGCGCGCCGGCACCCCCTGAGCGGTTAAGATTTGATATACTATGCCGACCTTATCTACACCTCTGATCTATATTCTATCGAGCAAACAATGCCATCATCAAAACTCCCTTCACTGATCGGGCGCCGGATTGTAGTCAAACTCGGCACCAGCACGCTGACGGACGGCACGGCGAACCTTTCGCAGGCGCGCATGGTCGATCTGGTGCGCCAGTTCAGCCTGCTGCGAACGGCGGGCGCCGAATTGATCCTGGTCTCATCCGGGGCAATCGCCCTCGGGAGGGAGGTCCTGGACTTTCCGAACCTCCCCAGGGACGTGCCCGCCAAACAAATGCTGGCGGCGGTGGGGCAGCCGCGCCTCATCGATTTGTGGGGGCGGTTGTTTGCGATCTACAACTTGACCATTGCCCAGGTGCTGCTCACCCGAGACGACCTGCGCCTGCGCTCGCGCTATCTCAACGCGCGCAACACCTTACAGGCGCTGCTGCAGCAAGGACTGATACCGATCATCAACGAAAACGACACGGTCGCGACCGAAGAGATCCGCGTGGGCGATAACGACAATCTGTCCGCGCTGGTCGCCAACCTGATCGATGCGGACCTGCTGGTGCTGCTGACCGACCGGGAGGGCTTTTTTACCGCCGACCCAAGAAAAAACCCCGACGCGCGCCTGGTCAGCCTGGTGGACACGCCCGAAATCGGCCCCGAGCTCTGGGAAGCAGCCGGCGGCAGCGGCAGCCTCGGCACGGGCGGCATGGTCACCAAGCTCCAGTCTGCCGACCTGGCCCGCCGTTCTGGGGCCGAAGTCGTGATCGCGCGGGGCAAAACCCACGAAGTCCTGCTGCGCCTGATGCGCGGCGAGCTGCTGGGCACCCACTTCACGCCCACGCTAAGTTCGGTCGAGAGCCGTAAACGCTACATCCTGACCGGCGG
>MWTA01000109.1 GCA_002050125.1 Anaerolineae bacterium UTCFX2
ACTGCTCCGTGTTCAGGGATGATGCAGCCCAGCCCAGGCTGACAGTCCCGGAATTTGAAAAGCAAGGAGACAACCGAGATGTTGAAAGGGCTCATTGGCAAGAAAGTCGGCATGACCCAGATTTTCGACGAAGCCGGTTCTGTGATACCGGTCACCCTCATCGAAGCTGGGCCTTGTTATGTCACCCAGGTGCGCCGGGCAGATCAGGACGGCTATTCAGCGGTGCAGTTGGGGTTTGAAGAGGCAAAGCCAAAGCGTCTCACCGGCGGTCAACTGGGGCATCTGAAGCGCAACAACCTGCCTCCGTTGCGCTTTCTGCGCGAGTTCCGGGCGAAATCGCCTGAACTGAGCGAAGGCGATGCGCTGAAGGTGGATGTATTTTCGATTGGCGAATATGTGGATGTGATCGGAACCAGCAAGGGCAAAGGATTTGCTGGAGCCGTTAAGCGCTACCATTTTCGCGGCGGACCCAAGACGCATGGACAGTCCGACCGCCTGCGCGCCCCAGGCTCGCGCGGTTCCGGCACCACTCCAGGACGGGTTTACAAGGGCGCTAAAGGTCCGGGGCATATGGGCAGTGAGCGGGTAACCACCCAAAATCTTAAGGTCGTACTGGTCGATCCGGAGAGAAATCTGCTCGGTGTGCGCGGTTCGGTGCCCGGTTCAAGAGGCGGCATTCTGATGATCAAGGAAACCCGCAAGCAGTAGCCGAGCGGGTTGCTTGATCCGATGGGAGCAATGGACATGAAAGTAGATGTCGTAAACATGGAAGGCAAAAAAGTCAGCACGGTTGAATTGCCGTCCGCGATCTTTGAGGCGCCAATCAACGTGGATTTGATGCACCAGGCATTTGTGCGTCAGTTGGCGAACGCGCGTCTTGGGACGCACAAAACCAAAGGGCGCAGCGAAGTCGCTGGCGGCGGGCGCAAACCCTGGCGTCAGAAGGGCACCGGAAGGGCGCGCCAGGGATCAATCCGCTCTGCGCAATGGGTTGGAGGCGGCAAAGTTCACACGCCCAAGCCGCGTGACTATTCTCAAGCCATGCCGAAGAAAATGCGCCAGGCTGCCATCCGCTCCGCACTATCGGCGAAAGCAGCCGAAAACGAGGTGCTTGTGCTGGAGGCGCTGGAGCTTGCAGAAATAAAGACGCGCTTAATGGCTCAGGCGCTGGATCGGTTGGTCGGCGATTCGAGCGCGTTAATCGTGATACCGGAAAAAAGCGAAGACTATCAGCGCGTGATCCTTTCAACCAACAACCTGCCGGATGCCAAGACGGTGCTGGTGAATTACCTCAACATCCGGGATGTGCTTGGCTACGAGCGCCTGATCATCCCGTTGCCCGTGATTGCCCAGCTTGAAACCATGCTGGCAAACTAGGCGGAGGATAAGATGAACAATTTATACGATGTGCTTCGACGCCCTTTGATTACCGAAAAGACGAATTACATGAACGGCGAACTGCGCCAATATGTGTTCGAAGTCGCGCCGAATGCGACCAAAGGTCTCGTGCAGGACGCTGTTGAAACGATTTTCAAAGTGAAAGTGGTGCGGGTGAACGTAATCAACATGCCAGCCAAGAAGAAGCGCAATTTGCGCAGCCGGAGAATCACTACCCGGCGGTCTGGCTATAAAAAAGCGATCATCACACTGGCGCCCGGCGATTCGATACCCGTGTTTGAAGGAGTGCGATAATGGGCGTGAAGAAGTTCAAACCCGTTACCCCTGGTCAGCGGGGAATGACGGGCTACACCTTTGAAGAGATCACCAAATCGACGCCCGAACGGTCTTTGATTCGA
The DNA here is from genome assembly GCA_002050125.1 of Anaerolineae bacterium UTCFX2. Lineage (GTDB taxonomy): Bacteria > Chloroflexota > Anaerolineae > Anaerolineales > UBA4823 > UTCFX2. The sequence continues at coordinate 1,797 of MWTA01000109.1, forward strand.
CCCCTGCGCAAGAGCGGCGGACGCAACATGTACGGACGGGTGACCGTGCGCCATCGCGGCGGTGGTCATCGCCGGAATATGCGCTTGGTGGATTACAAACGCGATAAACACGGCATACCCGCCCGCGTCGCGGCAATTGAATACGATCCAAACCGAACTGCGCGTCTCGCATTGCTTTTCTATGTGGATGGCGAGAAACGCTATATTATCGCTCCGGTCGACCTGCGGGTTGGCGATATGGTTGTCAGCGGTCCGGCGGCTGAAGTCCGCCCGGGAAATAGCTTGCCAATTTCTAACATCCCGGTTGGAACGTTGGTTCACAACCTGGAGATGAAAGAGGGGCGCGGCGGGCAGCTTGTGCGCGCGGCTGGCGCCGCGGCGCAACTGCTTGCAAAAGAGGGCGATTACGCTCAGATTCGCATGCCCTCCGGTGAAGTACGATTGATCCGCCAGGTCTGTTATGCGACCATCGGGCAAGTTGGAAATTTGGATCACAGTAATATTAAATTGGGCAAAGCCGGTCGCAAGCGCCATCTGGGCATCCGCCCAACCGTGCGTGGGACAGCGATGTCGCCGCGCGACCATCCCCACGGCGGCGGTGAAGGGCGACAGCCCATTGGGATGCCAAGCCCGAAGACCCCATGGGGTAAACCCACATTGGGAGCGAAGACCCGCCGTAACAAGAAGACGGATAAATATATTGTTCGCCGACGCGGAAAGAAACGCTAGAAAAGCATTGGGCAAGAGCGAGATGCTTAAGAAGGATTGTTGGAGATAAGACTATGGGACGTTCGTTGAAAAAAGGCCCTTACATTGATGCGAAGCTGCTCGAAAAGATAGAACGTATGAACGAGCGCAGCGAAAAGAAGGTCATACGCACGTGGAGCAGGTCCAGCACAATTTTCCCGCAGATGGTCGGTCATACGATAGCTGTTCACGACGGGCGGCGGCATGTGCCGATTTATATCACTGAGAATATGGTGGGTCATAAATTGGGTGAATTTGCGCCGACCCGGCTCTTCCGCGGTCATGTCGCTGAAAAGAAGTCCAAGAGAGGATGAGCGCGATGGCTACCGATATTTTTGCCCAGGTTCGTTTCATCCCGATTTCTGCGCAAAAGGTCCGCCTGGTTGCGGATCTGGTGCGCGGCAAGGATGTGGTTGAAGCCTTGACCTTGTTGAAATTTGTGCCCAATTACGGCGCTGAACCCCTGTCGAAAGTCGTCGCCTCTGCCATGGCAAACGGCGAGGAGAACTTCGGCGTGAGTCGGGACGAGTTGTATATCCATAAAATTGTTGCAGATGAAGCGCCCACTCGAAAATGGCGTCGGTTTGGCGCCCGCGGGCGGTTCAAACCCTGGTTGAGGCGCTCTTCGCACATCACCGTGGTCCTGCGCGAGCGAGAAGATTAAGGAGCTACTATGGGTCGTAAAGTCCATCCGATCGGTTTTCGATTGAAGATCAACAAAACCTGGGAAGGTCGCTGGTTTGCTGAAGGAAATGATTATGTGAATAACCTTCACCAGGATTTCCATCTGCGCGATCTGGTGCGCGAACAATCTCCACGCGCCGGCGTTTCGCGGGTGGAGATCGAGAGATTCCCGGGCAAAGTGAAAGTGATTGTTCACACCGCAAAACCGGGCATTTTGATCGGTCGCAAAGGCGAGAACGTAAAGAAAATTCGCCAAAGCCTGGAAGCTGCAGTTGGGAAGAAAATCGATCTGGAGATTAAAGAGATCAAATCGCCGGACCTGGACGCTTTCTTAGTAGCGCAGAACATCGCTGAACAACTGGAGCGCCGGATCAGCTACCAGCGCGCCATGAAACGCGCGTTGCAGCAAGCCTCCCGTCAGGGCGGAGAAGGCATCCGTATAGAGGTCTCTGGTCGCCTGAGCGGGGCTGAAATGGCGCGCACCGTCAATATGCGTGAAGGACGCGTGCCGCGCCAGACGCTGCGCGCCGATATCGACTTTTCCAAGGCTGAAGCGCTGACCACTTACGGTCGAATTGGCGTCAAAGTCTGGATTTATAACGGTGAAAAGCTTCCTGAAGTCGAAGAAAAGCTCGAATCGACTGAGGGCGTCTATGTGAGTGAATAACACAGGCAGACAACCGCTCGGCGCTGGCAGAAGAACGATCTTACACCAGCGAGCGGGCAGCGGCGACCTGAAGAAGTGAGGTAATTATTATGTTAATGCCAAAGCGTGTAAAGTGGCGCAAGCAGATGCGCGGTCGAATGAAAGGGAAAGCCTACCGGGGCGCGGATGTCGTCTTTGGAGATCTGGGTCTCAAAGCCCTCGAACCCGGATGGGTTTCTGCGCGCCAGATTGAGGCGGCGCGACGCGCCATCGTCCGCGCCATGCGAAGGCGCGGCAAACTCTGGATCCGCATCTTCCCAGACAAGCCGGTCACTCATAAACCCGCCGAGACCCGCATGGGAAAAGGCAAGGGTAACGTTGAATTCTGGGTGGCGGTGGTGAAACCTGGAAGAATTATGTTCGAGATCGGTGGAGGCATTCCCGATGAGGTTGCCAGGGAAGCTCTGCGTTTGGCTCAATATAAATTTTCGATCCGGACCAAGATTGTCGGTCGCCATGATGTGGTTGGAGGCGAATGATGAGCGCCAAGACGAAGAAGTTGCACGAATTATCCACCGATGAATTGATGCGAAACTTGAATGATGCGCGTGAGGAGTTGATGAATCTGCGGTTTCAACAGGCGACTGGCGAACTGACGGATCACACCCGATTTCAGCAAACCCGCCGACACATTGCCCGGCTGATGACCATCATCCATGAGCGCGAATTAAATGTGGCTGGAGGTGAAAAATGAACGCACGCCGTCGGATGGTTGGCGTGGTCACAAGCGACAAGATGCAGAAGACGGTTGTGGTCGAAATCAGCCGGACTTTTCGCCATCCACTATATAAGAAGGTTATTCATTCACGCCGGCGCGTGATGGCGCACGATGAATTGGGATGCCAGATAGGCGATCGCGTGCAGATTGTCGAAAGTCGACCGTATTCACGTCACAAACATTGGGCAGTCGAGGCGATCTTGCGGCGCGACATTGCCGCCGCCGAGCCAATCATTGAGACGCTCGAAATCGTGGAGGAACAGCAATGATCCAACACGAATCACGCATCAAAGTCGCCGACAACACCGGAGCGCGTGAACTCCTGGTGATCCACGTCATGGGCGGATCGACGCGTCGTTACGGTCGGATCGGCGATGTGGTTGTCGCGGCAGTTAAATCTGCCACACCGACCGGATCGGTGAAAAAGAGCGATATCGTCAAGGCTGTGATCGTTCGCTGCGCCAAAGAATGGCGCCGTGAGGACGGATCCACCATCAGATTTGATGACAACGCGGCTGTGATTTTAGATACCGACGGGAAAAACCCCAAAGGGACGCGGATTTTCGGCCCAGTCGCGCGTGAACTGCGCGAGAAGGGGTTTATGAAAATTGTTTCGCTGGCTCCCGAGGTCCTCTAAGGCTGGTGTTGGAGCGTAGAAAACGTAGGAGCAAGAGCCGTGAAAGTAAAAATACGTAAAGGTGATACCGTAGAGATCATCAGCGGAAAACTGCAGGATAAAGGCAAGCGGGGCGAAGTGATCAAAGTCTTGCCGGAGGATAGCCGTGTGGTGGTGCAGGGCATTAATATGCGCAAAAAACACCAGCGGGAGACCCAAGCCCAGGGGCGCTCGATCCATCCAGGGATCATCGAGTTTGAGGGACCGATCTCTATCTCGAATGTAATGTTGATTTGTCCCACATGTGGCGAACCCACCCGGGTAGGCTTGCATCGCAGCGAAGATGGCTTACAGAGAGTCTGCAAAAAATGCAAGGCGCAATTCGATTAATGGGCAGATTTGGAGCACGATTATGAGCCATGTATTAAAAGACCGCTATCAAGAAGAAGTTGTACCCGCGCTGATGAAGTCGCTGAGTATTACGAACAAACTGCAGGTTCCGCGCGTACAGAAGGTTGTGATTAATATCGGTTTGGGCGAGGCGTTAGAAAATGCGAAAGCATTGGACGCCGCGGTGGGCGACTTGAACCTGATCACCGGACAAAAACCGGTTGTGACCAAGGCGCGCCAAAGCATTGCGAACTTCAAACTGCGCGAGGGGCGCGCGATTGGCGCAAAGGTCACGCTGCGCGGCGAACGGATGTGGTCGTTCCTCGATCGCTTGATGAATATTGCGCTCCCAAGAGTGCGCGACTTTCGCGGCGTATCGCCCAATTCGTTTGATGGGCGGGGTAACTACACCCTGGGATTGCGCGAGCAGCTCGTTTTTCCTGAGATCGAATATGACAAGATCGACAAATTGCGCGGGCTGGAGGTGACCATCACCACCACCGCCAGGAATGACGATCATGGTCGGCAATTGTTGCAGCTGCTCGGCATGCCGTTCAAGAAAGAAGGTTAACCAATGGCAAAGAAAAGCATCATTATCCGGGAGACAAGGCGAAAATACCCAACCCGTGTTCGCAATCGCTGCAAGGTGTGCGGGCGGCCGCGTGGATATTACCGCAGGTTCGGGTTGTGCCGGATTTGTCTGCGTGAACTGGCATTACAAGGCAGAATCCCAGGTATTACGAAGTCTTCCTGGTAATTGGGTGGAGGGTGTATAGATGAATGTGACAGATCCGATCAGCGATATGTTGACCCGCATCCGAAATGCGATCATCTCTGGTCATCCAAATGTAGCAATGCCTAGCTCCAAGATCAAGGCAGAAATTGCCCGCATCATGCAAGAGGAAGGATACATCAGCGACTTTGATCTTGTGGATGGCAAAGTCAGCGGATCAAAGATTTTGCGTATCCAGCTCAAATATGTTGGCGAGCGAAGAGAACGTCAACCGGTCATCACCGGACTTGAGCGCGTCAGCCGTCCTGGGCGGCGAATATACTCCGGAAAGCAGGAAATTCCGTATGTGCTGTCTGGCATGGGCATTTCGATTATATCCACATCCAAGGGTGTAATGACCGGTCAGCGCGCCCGCCAGCTCGGTGTTGGCGGTGAAGTCCTGTGTAAGGTCTGGTAAGGAGGTACCGGTGTCTAGAATTGGTCGTATGCCCATTGTCGTGCCGAAAAACGTCGAAGTGGAGATCCAAGGCGCCTCGGTTCGGGTGAAAGGTCCGAAAGGCGAGATGCAGCGGACATTCCCCCCTTCCATGAAAATTTCGCTGGACGATGGCGTTCTTGAAGTCAAGCGCGCCACAGATGGACGGGAAGATCGTTCACTGCACGGCATGACGCGCGCTTTGATCAACAACATGGTGGTTGGCGTCAGCTCGGGGTTCGAGCGAATCCTGGAGGTTAATGGCGTGGGTTACCACGCTGAAATAGACGGTAAGAACCTCGTGCTATATGTGGGTTATTCACACCCGGTTGTGATGGAACCTCCTGCAGGCATCTCATTCGAAACGGAAGCGAAAACCCGTCAGATCAAAGTCTTGGGTTATGATAAAGAGCTCGTCGGACAGATCTGTGCGGATATTCGTAAAGTACGTCCGCCGGAACCCTATCAGGGCAAAGGTATTAAGTATTTGGAAGAAAAGATCCGCCGCAAGGCAGGTAAAGCTGGTAAGGTGTAATGATGGCAGCAAATAAATCTCGTACTGAAGCCCGGATTCGCCGGCATGGGCGCGTGCGCAAGAAAGTGCATGGCACGCCCGAGCGTCCGCGGCTGTGTGTATTTCGCAGCATGGGAGAAATCTACGCCCAGGTGATCGATGACCAGGCAGGTAATACATTGGTTTCCGCCTCATCGATCGATCGCGAGTTGCGCGCCAAGACGGACGGTAAGAATAAAACCGAACAAGCGCGCCTGGTGGGAAAAACCGTTGCCGAACGCGCCAAAGCCAAAGGCATCAGCCAGGTGGTGTTCGACCGGGGCGGGTTTAGTTATATCGGACGGGTCAGGGCTTTGGCTGATGCAGCCCGAGAAGGCGGGCTCGAGTTCTAGTGGAAGATGTGCGGCATGAAGAGTAATTATTCGCCAACTTCTACAAGGAGATAGTTATGTCAGACTTTGAATTCAGTGATTTTTCCCAACAGGAATTAGACGAGCGGGTCGTAGACATTGCGCGGGTAGCCAAAGTTGTGAAAGGCGGACGCCGGTTCTCATTCCGCGTTACGATTGTGGTTGGTGATAATCGCGGCCGCGTTGGCGTTGGGATTGGAAAAGCCAACGCGGTGCCAGACGCCATGCGCAAAGCTTCAGAGCGGGCGCGCAAGAGCATGCGCAAAGTGGCAGTGTTTAAGACCACGATCCCTCATGAAGTAATTGGGCGGGTGAGCGGCGCACGCGTTTTGCTCAAACCTGCTTCGGCGGGGACGGGCGTGATCGCCGGCGGCGGCGTGCGCGCCGTTTTGGAAGCGGCTGGGATCTCGGATATTCTGACGAAATCCCTCGGAAGCAACAACATCCTCAATGTTGTTGAAGCGACTATGGCTGCGCTGGAGCAATTGAAGTCTCCTGAAGAGGAAGCGGTGCGCCGCGGAAAGCCGGTCAAAGAGCTCTTACCCTTCTGGGAGCGCAAGAAAAATGCCTAGGACCAGTTCTTCTAAAAGCAACCAAGAACAGCCAAAAAGGGTTCAGATCACCCTGGTGAAGAGCCCAATTGGATATTCTGTGCGCCATAAAGCGACGGTACGGGCGCTGGGCTTGCACCGAATGCACCAGACTGTCGAACATGTGGATTCTCCGACCCTGCGAGGCATGCTGGCTAAAGTCAACCACCTGGTTGAGGTCGTTGATGTGACGGAAGCTAGGAAATAACATGAAACTGCACGATCTGAAACCGCAAGAAGGCTCCAAGAAAAAGCGCCAGCGAGTAGGACGTGGCATCTCGGCTGGGCAAGGAAAGACTTCCGGTCGGGGTACAAAAGGGCAAGGCGCTCGCTCCGGCGGCAGTACACGCTTGTACCACCAGGGCGGCAACCTTCCATTCTTCAGACGCTTGCCATTCGTTCGCGGCAAGGGATTCACGCCGTTCAATCGCGTGGAGTACAACGAAGTCAATCTGGATCAACTGGCAGATTTTCCGGCAGAGAGCGAAGTTAATCCCGAATCTCTGACTGAAAAGCGTCTGTTGCGCGATCCACGCAATCCGGTGGTTGTGCTTGGTCGTGGCGAGATTGGCGTCGCGCTAAAGATTCGCGTCCATCGTGTGACTGCCGGCGCTCGAACGAAAATCGAGGCTGCCGGCGGAAATGTCGAGTTGATTGAATAAATCCCGGCTGAGAGAATAACCCTGATGAAACGAACTCCACTGCGCTATCTTTGGTCGGCTCCTGATATCCGGCGCAAGCTGCTGGTCACGCTTGGAATCTTGATGATCTACCGCTTTGCCGCGCACGTTCCTGTTCCAGGGGTCGACCGGGCTGCGATCCAACAGATCTTTTCAAGCAGCGGCGGAACGCTGTTCAGCTTGCTTGACCTGCTCTCGGGCGGGACCGTGTCGAATTTCTCCGTGCTGGCGATGGGCGTTTATCCTTTTATTACAGCCCAAATTATTCTCCAGTTGCTTGTTCCGATCATCCCGGCGCTGCAGAAGAAGATGGAAGAAGACCCGCGCGAAGGTCGCAAATGGATGGAGAAATGGACGCTCCTTTTGGCTGTGCCGATGGCTGCGCTTCAGGCAGTTGGGCAGATCAATCTTTTCTCGCAATTCACTGGTGGAGCGCCAATTCTTCCGGGCTTTGGTTTCTCTCCGGGTTCTTACATTTACTCGCTTTCGGTCATATTGAGTATGACGGCTGGCACATTGTTTGCCATCTGGCTGGGTGAACTCATTTCAGAGTTTGGGATTCGCAATCAAGGCCTTTCGTTGATCATTTTTGCCGGAATTGTTTCGCGCATTCCAGCCAACTTCGGAAGACTGATGGCGGATGAGCAGCATCGTTGGTTTTTCCTGGTGTTCACCATCATAATCACCACCTTAACCATCTTTGCCATCGTGTTCGTTCAGCAAGGTCGCCGGAATGTACCGGTGATGTATCCGGGCCGCCGGGTTGGCAACCGGATGTCAATGCCGGTAAAGGGCACGCTCCCGCTCATGGTCAATATGGCAGGGATGATTCCCTTGATCTTCGCTCAGTCGCTCTTGACTTTTCCAGCGATTATTGCGAGCTTCTTTGCGCAATCGCAGACGGAGTGGGTGAGAAACGTTGCGACCACCGTTCAGAGCATGTTCGGCGGCACAAGCGATTTCTACTGGATCACTTATTTTCTACTCGTTGTGGCTTTTACCTTCTTCTATACTAACGTGCTATTCCAGCAGCAAAACTATGGCGAAAATCTGAAGCGGGTAGGCGCGCAGATTCCTGGCGTCAGCCGCGGCGCGCCGACTCAACGCTATCTGAACCGGGTGTTGAGCCGCATCACGCTGCCCGGGGCGCTTTTCCTGGGCACCATCGCCATCTTGCCTTATCTGCTCAGCTTGCTTATTCCATCGTTGGGAAAGCAAAGTGAAAGCCTGTTGCTGGTTTCGTCTGCCGGTTTGCTGATCGTGGTCGGTGTGGTTCGGGATACGTTCTTTAATATTCAAGCTGAGCTCAAACTGCATGGTTACGATGATGTGATGTTGATTCGATAAAGGAATGGGCGAGATGCCGATCTACATTGTCCTGCTCGGACCACCGGGCGCTGGTAAGGGTACCCAGGCGCAAATCATATCGAAAACGTTTGGCTTACCGCACATCTCCTCCGGCGATCTTTTTAGGGACAACCTCAAAAGGGAAACCAAGCTGGGGATGCTGGCAAAAGGATTTATAGATCGCGGTGAACTGGTGCCGGATGACGTGACGATCTCAATGGTGCACGACCGCCTAGAACAGGACGATTGCGCAAAAGGCGCGCTTTTGGATGGCTTCCCGCGCACCCTTGCTCAGGCGCAGGCGCTTACGGCAATGCTGCAAGAAATGCAGGCAAAAGTTGATGCTGTGCCGTACATCAAAGTTGCGGATGAGATTCTGATCGAGCGGTTATCCGGGCGTTGGACCTGTCGGGCTGAAGGTCATGTCTATCACGAGAAGTATCATCCGCCCCAAAAGCCCGGGGTTTGCGATCTGGACGGCTCGGAGCTTTGTCAGCGCGAAGACGACAAACCCGAGACGGTAAAGAATCGCATCAAAGTCTACTTCCAGCAGACGATGCCTCTGATTGATTATTACCAGAAAGCTGGGAAATTGATTGAAATTGATGGAGCGCAATCGATTGAACGTGTAGGCGAAGAACTAATAACGGGGCTCCGGAAAGTTGTATCGTGCC
>MWTA01000067.1 GCA_002050125.1 Anaerolineae bacterium UTCFX2
CGGTTTGCCGACCTTTCGCTGGATACAGGCACGCGCCAGGCTTCGCGCGGCGATCGGGTCATTTCGCTGACTGCCAAAGAATATGAATTGTTGGAGCTGTTTCTGCGCCACCCCAGGCAGGTGCTGACGCGCGACATGATCTTTGACCGGGTTTGGGGCTACGATTTCGGCGGCGAAAGCAATATCATCGAAGTTTATATTCGTTATCTGCGCCAGAAGCTGGAGGCGGAAAACGAAGTCAGATTGATCCACACCGTGCGGGGAATGGGGTATGTCCTGCGTGAGGCTTCGTAACCAGAACGAATGTCGCTTCGGACAAGGCTTGCGCTTTTATACACATCGATTGTAGGGGGGATTCTCTTTCTTTTTGGAATGGCGGTGTACATCTCCGTAAGCACATCGCTGACTAACCAGATTGACGCCAAATTAATTTATTCAGCCAACAGCGTTCTTAAATCTATGCGCGCCGGCGCACTCGGGGAGATTAAAATGCCCGAGCTCGACCTTTTTGCTGATGTCTACATCCAGGTATGGAACACGAACGCGGAGCTGGAGGCGCGCTCACAAAACATCCAGCGCTACTTCACGCCGTTGGATAAGAACGGGTTGACGTATGGCAAACCGGTGTTTCGGGATGTGCAGGTTGGGAACAACCGGCTGCGCGTTTTAACCGTTCCAATGGTCACTGCAGGGAGCGAAAGACAGATTGGGACGCTGCAGGTTGCGACCAGCCTGGATATAGTGGCGATCACCCAGCGGGTTTTGCTGGTGGTATTATTTGCCGGGGCGGGGCTCTCGATGTTGGCAGCCGGATTGGCGGGATGGATCAGCACCAACCAGGTGCTCACTCCGTTGGAAGCGGTGACCGAGACCGCGCTGCAGATCACGCGCGCAGACGATCTGTCGCGGCGCATCCCCTACGATGGTCCGCCGGGCGACGAGGTTGGGCAGCTCATCACCGCCTTCAATCAGACGCTCAGCCGTCTGGAAAACCTGTTCAACTCACAGCGCCGCTTTCTGGCGGATGTCGGTCACGAACTGAGGACGCCCTTGACGGTGATCCGTGGAAACATCGATTTGATGCGCAGGATGCAGCAAACCGATGAGGAATCGATGGACAGCATCCAAAGCGAAGTGGACCGGTTGACCCGGCTGGTGGGCGACCTGTTGCTGCTGGCGCAGGCGGAATCGGGAAAGATCACCCTGGTGAAAAAAGTAGTGGAACTGGATTCGCTGGTGCTGGAAGCGTTAAGCCAGATGAGGGTGCTCACGAAAGACCGTTTGCGGCTGACGCTTGGAGAAATCGATCAGGTGCTGGTTTGCGGCGATGAAGACCGGTTGAAGCAGGTGTTGGTCAACCTGATTGGGAATGCGATCAATTACACGCCCTCGGGCGGCGAGGTGGTGGTGGGGGTAGGCAAGGAAAACGACCGGGCGCGCGTCACGGTGTCTGACAACGGTCCCGGAATCCCGAAAGAGGATCTGCCGCACGTTTTCGAACGCTTCTATCGCGGCGAAAAGTCGCGCACCCGCAGCCGGGATGGGAAGGGCTTTGGATTGGGGCTTTCGATCGCATACTGGATCGTGCGTAACCACGATGGCAAGATCGAAGTCGCCTCCAGCGAAGGAGGCGGTACAACTTTCTGCATTTGGCTGCCGCTGGCAAAGGGAGGCTGCCAGTCGAGCGAGAACCTCCCAACGTAATTGACGGGGGAACGAAAAACGAGCGGGATTGGTCCCGCTCGTCTGCAAGGTTTTTCGGCTGATAATCTGCGTTTATGACCGGTACGTGGCGCCGGATCGGTTGGATTCAGCGTAGGCGCTTGGCGGTGAGTGGCGCGGCTTGCTCGAGGCGGGGCTGGCGGAGAGCGGGTGATAGGTGGGCTCCTGGCGGTTGGTTTGATAGGATGAACCGAGCTGCGCCGAATTTGATTTCATACTTGCCGGGCGCGAGGCGGCGGTCATTGGGGCGCCGCCGCGAACTGGCTGCGGTCGGCTGGCATAAGCTGGCTGGGCTGCGATGGGGCGCGGCTGAGCGCGGGCAGCGTTGGGGAGTCGCAGCTCTTCTTGCCCGAATAAAAGGTTGCCCGCGACTGAGAAAGTGCCAATGATGAGCACGCGAATCAGCCAGACCAACAGGGCGACAAAGATGGGGACGACGCGCAAGAGGGTGGTGCGCTCGACGACTGCGTTCCCTAACGTCTCGTGACCCAGGACCGCCAGCGATACGCCCCACCAGGTGAGCATAGCGTTCATCGTGGCGGCGAGCAGCCACGCGCCAAAGAGATACCAGGTCTCGGCGTGGGGAGAGGCGTTGTTTCCTGAGTTGTCCTGGGGGGTGAACAGGCGAGCGATCCCCGAAAAATCGATCCCACAGAATGCAATGCTTAAAATGGTCGCCCAGCGGACGCTCGCAAATTTGAGATCGCCAAGCAGATCGGAGAGAGCATATTCGGTGGTGCTGTAATTGAAGATCTCAAAGGCGAAAAGGGCGGTGATGATGATCACGCCAAATATCAAACCGCGCCGCAAATGGAACTGAGGAACAAACGGTCCTTTTGTAGAAGTAATGGTACTCATCTCGACCTCCTGCATGTTTCCCGAAAGAATGACCTGCTTGGCAGTTGACAACTCGAGCAGGTTTGGATATAATATAGAACGTATGTTCTAGTAATATGATAGAACATCCCAGCGATTTTGTCAAGAGGTAATTAGAACATATTTTCTATTATACACTGTCCTTGATTTGCGAGACATGAGCGAAATCGATCGATCTAACCTCTATCTGGATGAAGATGCAGATTATTCAGATCTGGAAAGCGACCAGGTCTGGGATGAATACGAGGATTTTGACGCCGAGAGGGATGGTTTTCCCGACGAGACCGCATTCGTAGAATCATACGATGAGGCTGACGGATATGATCCGGAGTTTGCTCTCTCGGATGTAGACGAAGACGGTTTTTATGACGCGGAAAATGCCCCCAGGCGCGTCCCCTGGCAGGGGTTTATGTCTGGCGTCACTTTCTCGGTTTGCCTGCTGCTGGGCTGGCTGCTTTACTTGTTCACCACCAGCGCTGTATTTACCGGGTTTAAAGAAGTTGATAAAAGCCCGGCAGCGCCGTTGGAAACCAGCGCGGCTCCGATGAGCGTGGAGTTATCCGCTGAAAGTGACCGAATCCAAAATCTGAGCGGAGAATGCGGAGTCAACCCGAACTTTCCACAGGCGGTGCGGCAGTGGTGCGAGTTGATCACCGAGCAGGCGGAAAAACGCGGCTTGCCTCCGGACCTGGTGGCAGCGTTGATCCTGCAAGAGAGCGGGGGCAACCCCGAGGCTTACTCGCGCAGCGGCGCAGTCGGGTTGATGCAGGTGATGCCGCGCGACGGACTGGCGGCTTCATTCATGTGCGTCAATGGTCCTTGCTTTTCGAATCGCCCAAGCACCAGCGAACTGCAGGACCCGGCTTTCAACCTCTCCTATGGAACAAAAATGCTAGCAGGTTTGCTGAACAAGCATGGTAATTTCCGCGAGGCGCTGCGCTCATACGGTCCGATGGATGCCGGGTACACCTATGCGGATAAGGTGCTGGGGATCTACCAGAGATATGGGAATTGATCCTCGTCCAGTTGCGGGTCGGTCTTTACGCCCAGAGATCAGTCGGAGACCAGATGATAGTGAAGCTGCGCCAGCCGCAGCCACAGCGCGTTCATTCATAAACGCTCAACGAGTAGTCTACCAGAGCGCCGTTTTTATACGAAAATTTCCCCGAAAAGAACCCCGGGCGATCCAGCAAGGGCAGAAACTGCCGGTCCCCCTCCCACAATTCCAATTCCATCAGGCGCTCGTTCTCGATCCAGCGCAGATTTCCCTCGGTCGAATCGATCAGCTCGCCCTCAAAATCGTCTGTGGTGAACACAAAGGCATACCAGTCTTCATCGTGCGCAAACAATGGGAAGGTCAGTACCCCTTTAAAAGTTACCTTGTGGACTATCAACCCGGCTTCTTCGAGCACCTCCCGCCGCACGCATTCCTCGGGGGTTTCGCCCGGCTCCAGCTTGCCACCCAGCCCGTTCCATTTCCCTTGGTGGATGTCGTTCTGCTTTTTGACGCGATGGAGCATCAGCGTCTTTCCGTTTTTACGAACGTAACAAAGCGTTGCCAGTTTCAAGGATGGTCCTCGCGCGGGGTAATAAGGTCACTCCCAGGGGTTCAGCATGGTCTGGATGAGGATTGGTGTGTCGATCTTGATATTCTGCCGCCGGGTCAGCAGCCAGACCGCCAGTTCGGCGATGTCTTCAGGATACAGGCATTTGTTGTGATCTAAACCAGCCGCATCTTCGGTCATCTCGGTGACCACCATTCCGGGGCAGATCGTGTACACCCGGATGTTGGACTCCTGGTTTTCGGTTTGCACGTATTCGCTGAAATCGTTCAGCGCGTGCTTGGAGAGACCATAGACCGAGTCGCCTGGATAGTATCTCAGCCCCGATTCCGAGCTGATGTTGAGGATCTGCCCGTTGCGTTGAGCGCGCATCCCCGGCAGGACTGCCCGCGTCAGCAGGTAGGGTCCGCGCAGGTTGACGCCCATCACCGCGTCCCAGGCGGCTGGTTCCACTTCGTGCAGGTCGCCATCGGTGGAGATGGCGGCGTTGTTCACCAGAATGTCGATCCGTCCATAGGTATCCAGCGTTGTCTGTACCAAACGATCGACCTCCGCCGCCCGTGAGATATCCGCTATTACCGCCAATCCCTCCGCGCCTGCCAACCGCGCCAGCGCCAGCGCCGCTTCGATGCGGTCGCTGCGCCGCCCGCACAGGACAAGGCGCGCTCCCTGCTGCGCCAGCGCCAGAGCAATCCCGCGCCCGATGCCGGTGCCGCCGCCGGTGATTAGCGCAACTTGATCTTTGAGCGAGGTGTGTTCAGTCATTGGTATCTGTGTCTGCTCCTTCCAACTCAACCGAATAACGCGTCACGGGGGTGAATTTATCCAACTGGCAGGAGTCGGGGACGGACTGCCCGGTAGCGGTCCGGCGGACGTTCAGACGATAGACCTTGCCATCCGAACGCCGTTCAAAGACGACCCGCCAGGTGGAAGCATCCAGGGTCTCAGTCTGGCGCAGCGCGAAGGCTGTCAGGGCGCGCTCGCCGGTCTGGCTGCGCAGGTAGAGGTCGGCTGCCTGGGCGGGGGGCGGATATACCGTGCGCCCGCGCAGGTTGGGCAGGTACGCCTGTCCGTCCTGCGCCGTGGAGAGGATCGCCAACGCGCTCTGCGGGTCGACCCGCCCATAGAGCAAGCCGTGCGGGAGGACGATCAGGTTTGCCGCAAAGCGGTGCCCGCCAATGTGGGTGCTCTCCCAGACCCGCGGAAAAGACTGGTACGCTGCTGCATTTGCGAGTGCGTTGGAAACTGACGCGCCGCGCCGCGCGCAGCAGGGGTCACGCCGCCCGTTGGTGCAGACTAGAAACACAGGGTCATCCGACAGGCGGGCAATTCCCTCCCGAGAACCGGCAAAGAACGCGGAGAGATCCAGGTCCAGCAGGTCGGTGTAATTCTCCAGGACCGTTCCATACAGACCCGGTGAATGCTCGTCAACGGAAGCCAGAATCAGGCGTGGTTTGAGAGCTTTGACGCCTCCAGGCTGGCGGATGAGCAGCGCTTTGGCAAGCGGATCGCCCTTGACGAACGAATCAATCTGGCGCTTGACCGCCTCGGGGAGGTCGCTCTCGTTGAGAGCCTTTGCGCCCCAGGCGCCGGTGTATTCGAGCAAGACATAGCGCGCAGTGGGGGTTGCGCTGCCGATCAACGGCTCGCCAGCCTGGAGCGATAGATCGGAGCAGTAGAGCGGGGCAGGCGCTTCGGATGTCATCCCAGGTCGTTCAACTCCTTTCGGAAATGAATTAACCGTTCGGCTTCTGCGTATCCTAGCGCCAGGTGCGCAGCCAGGCTGGTGCGGTTGCGGATCAGACAATCGGAAGCCATCTCACGGCAGCCTTGCTGGCGCGCCCAGGCTTCGGCGCAGCGCACCAATTCCCCGCCCAACCCCTGCCGGCGCCGGCGGCGCTCGACGTACCAGCCCTCGATATACCCAACCGGGCTGGTATCGCAGCCGTCAGCGTATTTGCGCAGGGAGGCTTCCAAAAATCCGTCCAAACCGCTCGAGTTATTCTCGGCGACGAAAATCGCCAGGGTTTGCGGGTTGGTCAAAATTTCCAGCATTTCCAGGCGGTGTCTTTCTTCCGGACAATCGGACCAGAGCGCCTGACGCAGGCGCAGCCACTCGTCCAGGTCGGCGTGCGTGCCTGTGCGGATGATCATCGTTGGATCAGCCCTCGCGATTGCTGGGAATTTATCAAGCGCGCCGCGCTCGCCAAACGGGGTGTTGCCGGCAGGAAAACGCCGCAGACTTTAGTCGCTTGCGCGCTTGCCGACGCGGTGATTGACCTGCAGCAGCGCGCCCCGGTGATCTTCAGCCATGCGCAGCATGTCCACGATCTCGCTGACGCTCTTTTCCTCTTCGACCTGTTCCTCGATGAACCAGTGCAGCATCACCTGGGTGGGGTAATCCTTTTCTTGGACGGCTTTTTCATAAAGCGTGTGGATCAGGCTGGAAACTTTCTGCTCGTGCTGGTAGGCGTGTTCGAAAACGTCCAGAACCGTGTCCCATTCTGACGGCGGCTGACTGATGGCGTGCAGATCGACGTGAGCGCCGCGGTCGACCAGGAAGTCGAAGAACTTCATGGCGTGTTCGCGTTCTTCATCCGCCTGGAGGCGCATCCAGTGCGCGAAACCAGATAAGCTGCGCGCCTCAAAATAAGCCGCCATCGAAAGATAAAGATACGCCGAGAAAAATTCGTGTTCAATTTGATCGTTGATCATGGAAACAAGCATTTCATTCATAGAGAAGATCCTCCTATCGGCAATTTCGAATGCTGGCGAACCGATCCTGAGCCAGTCCTGGTATTGTACCAGGACTGGATTAAACGTTCATAAAAACTTGCGGCGCTGAAGGCTAATCAAACCCGATTTCTTTTAGAATTTGCTCTGCGCCACGCGACCCGGCGACCGGTCTGCCAAGAAGCTCTTCCCAGAACTTATCATCGTAACGGCGGGATTTGACGGGCAGCGGCATAGGCACGCCCCAGCCCAGCAGCAACACCTCTTCCTTTGGCTGCAGGCGGGCGAGCATGCCGCGCAGGGCTTCGCGCCCCGCCAGCCCCGAAAGCACCGCGCGGATGTCATCCTCATCGCCCAGCCAGCCCGAGACGCGCGTCCCAAGCTGCGACATCACCTCATCGTAAATCTGAGAAGGGCGCTGGTCGATCACCAGCAGGGTGACGTAATATTTGCGCAGCTCGCGGGCGATGGCGCTGAAGGTGGTTTGCGAAGCCATCTCACGATTGAGCAGCTTATGGGCTTCTTCCAGGACGACCACCAGCGGGCGCGGCTCTTGCTCGCCGCGCGTGCGGTAGCTGTTGGTGCGCTGCTCCCAAGCCTGGCGGATGCGGCGGGTGATCAGATTGGTGACCAGCAAATAATCCAGATCGTTTTCGAACTGCCCGAACGAGAGCAGGATGTGCTGACCGCTTTCCAGGGCTTTGATGATCTCTCCGACCGAGTCGGCGGCTGGATGTTCGACGATGTACGGGCAATTGAACAGGCGGCGCAGCTTATCGTGCAAGCCTTCGGCAGCCATCACGTTCACGCCGGCTTCGAGCGCCCAGGCGGCGACGCTGTCGGGCGCGGGTATTTTCTTGCCGGTTTCCTCGTCGACCACAACCGCATTGCGGCGCATGGCTTTGAAGCTGGCGAACCAATCCTGATGGAAGGTGGTGATTAGGGCGTCCAGCGTGGTGGGGGTGGTCTCTTTCAGGTTGAGTTCGCGCGTGAGAAGTTCGATGTCTTCGGGCTGAAGATCGCGCATTGCGATCTCCAGGTTGAAATCGGGCGGCTGATTGCGGATCATGGCGCCCTGCCCCAGACCGACCACGCGCGTGCGCGCCGGGAAGCGCGTTTTAAGCCCGACCACGCGCGCCTGGGTATCGGAGGCGATGTCGTCGTAGCCGTATTCGTTGTGCATGTCGAAGACCAGCAGCGAGGTGCGATCGTGCTGGATCAAGCCAGCCAGGATGATGCGGGTCAGGAAGGATTTTCCAGTACCGGTAGCGCCGAAAATGCCCGAGGAGCGCTGGACGAAGCGCTCCAGGTCCAGGCAGACAGGGTGACCCTGCTCGCGCGTATAACCGATCACGAAGTTGCCCGCTTTTTCGGGTTTGCCAAAGATCTCGGCGATGTCGCCCCGGTGAGCCAGCCGCACTGGAGTGTGATGCGGCGGGATGGTCTTGACCGGCAGGGGGACGGGTTTCTGGCGCAGTCCGGCTTCATATTCCTGCTGATAGCGGTCGTACTCGGGCGAGTCGAGGTCGGGTCCGCGTTCGAGCATGAGCGCCGGCAGGATTTCCAGGTTGGTGAAGAGGGTCTGCCCGTGGAGCAGGCGCGCCAGCTCCGGCGGGAAGCGCTGCTCGCTTTGCTCGTCGGCAAAGCGCGGGTCGGTCGCGCCGAGCTGCAGGTCGGTCACCAGCCCGTAGAAGAGCCAGTCGCCGCTCTCTATGACCACAAAGCCGCCCTCTTGAACCTGTTGGGTCGGCACAGTGAGGCGGACTTTGAGGCTCTCTTTTAGCCCGCCGCCGACAATGTAACCGATTGCGTCTACGTGTTCGGTCATGGTCAAGCCTGCCTTGTGTGGATATCGCTCAGCGCGCCCAGGACGCTCATCAGCGTTGGATAGTCATCGCGCAGCAGGGTGATCAATTCTTGGGTGGCTTGGCTGAGCCAGTTTGGATCCCCATCCGCCTGCTGGACTGCCTGGGTCTGTTCTAAATGGGCGGCGAGCAACTCCCCGACCGGCAGGTCGGCGGCGCGCAGAATGTGGCGGAAGTAGCCGAAGCGCCCGGCAGAGCTGAACTCGCAGATTTCCTGGGGCGTACAAAGATGGATCACGTCCAGGCTGAGCGGCGGACGGGGCGGGATCAGGTGCCGGACGCGCCCGCCCTGGCGGTAGCCGACCGCGATCACGCTGATCTCGAGCGGGACGTTCCGGTTCAGGCGGTTGTCGTTGATGATGTTCTCATCCACGCGCTCGGCGGTGACCAACTGGCGCACCAGCCCGTCGTCGTCGATGTGAATGTCGTAAATCAGCCCGTAAATCTGGTAATCGGGGGACACTGGCGCCTTGACAAGCGTCCCGAACGCGGGGCTCTCGAGCTGGTTCACCCGGCAGCCGAGCACAAAACCGGTCGTGCCGGCGCGCAACAGGCGTCCGATTTCGATGGGGTTGCTCATACGATTTCACCTCCTGCAGCGTGTGCGCAGCGGCTGGTCTTTGGCAAACTGTTTCGCGGAGACATCGTCCACCGCCAGCCCGCGCTGGTGCATCTCGTTGATGATCATCTGCGCAACCTGGCTTTTTTCCTCCAGCGAGACGACTGCGGCTTCGTGGGCGCGGTGGATCAGATACGGAAAGGGTCGGCTGCCCATGATCTGACATTGCTGAAAGAGCGCCGCGTGCAGCGCATTCAACTGTTCCGTGTCGTCGGCGACCCAGCCGGGGATCTCCACCCGCGCCAGCCAGGGTTTGCCAGCCCGACCGACGTTCAGATAGAAGAAATGAAGCGCCAGTTCGTCCTGGTACTGATCGATGGACCTGGACTGGATGGCGAACACCGCCGAACGATCCCCCGGGGCGAGCAGGCGCTGAAAAAGCTGGCGGTCGCTGACGCGCTGGAGCGGGCGCAGCTTTTTTACCGCCTCCAACTCGTTTTCTTCCAGTGAGGCAACCTCGAGCAGGCGCACCAACAGGTTCGCCGAGGGCTTGTCGACATAGCCGGCGGTGATCGCCCCGAGGCTGTGCAGCTCGCGCAGCGCACGTTTGTATTCTTCCAGTGTCTGGTTGAAAGCGGCGGTTGCCTGGGTCTCCGGAGCGCCCCAAAGCTCCATCCGCCCGTCGGTGAAGGTGATGACCGGAGGCGGCGCCTGGCTGGCAAGCTCAGCTAGCAGCTTGCGCTCGTTCAGGTCGCGCATCAGGGCGATCTGGGCTTCGGTCAGCACGCCCGATGCGGTATAGAGCGCTTCATCGTAGATGAGCTGGCTGCGGATGGTGAGCTGCGGCGCGGCAGGTTCGCCCAGCCCCGCCTGGATCGCGCCGACGTTGATCAGACAGAAACCGACCTGATCGTGCCGGCTGGGGTTGCTTTGCGAGCCGTCGGCAGCCAGCAGGGTAGCCCGGGCTGGCAGGGGCGGGAGGGCAATGCACGCCTCCAGCGGTTCGGGCGGGCGCTGCAGCCCGACAGCCGAGACGGCGCAGCGCAGGTTGGGGTCGTGCAGGCGCACAATGCGGCGCACCCGCTCATGCAAGAATTCCGTGTTGGAGGCGTGCTGCTGTAACAGGGATAACGCCTTTTCCCACATTGGGCGCGCTTCCTGTTCGCGCTTCACCGCGATCTCGCCGAACTCCTGGATCTGTTTCCGCACTTCGATGAAGTCAATCGCCACGGGTCACCCGAATTATCAGAACAATTGTTTCGAGTATTGTAAAGCCTGAACGCCGCCGGTGCAAGGGATTATAAGGTAAAATTCCGTGCAATCATGACCGCAATCTCCGAAGCGACAGCGTCTGCGGCGAGGCAGGGGAAATTGCGCCCGTTCGATTTCCGGCGCGACCAGGGCGCGGTGGCGGACCTGGTCGAATTGTGCTTTGCCGAAACGCTGGACCCGGACGGGCGTGAATATCTGACGCGCATGCGCTCGACCGCGCGCAGCACTTCGCTGGCTGGGCTGGCGAAAGGGTGGGCGAACGCGCCGCTGAACGGGTTCGTATGGCAGGAAAATGGGCGAATCATTGGGAATGTAAGCCTGATACCTTATCTGGTGCAGGGTCAGCGCTGTTACCTGATCGCAAATGTAGCCGTCCATCCGGACTACCGCCTGCGGGGGATCGGGCAGACTTTGACCGAAAGGGCGATTGAATTTGGGCGGAGCAGACGCGCTCCGGCGGTTTGGCTGCACGTGCGGTTGGAAAATCAGATTGCGCGAGGGATTTACCTGGCCTTCGGATTTCAAGAAAGGGCGGTGCGCACCACCTGGGTGGCAAACCCCGACAATACTCTGCCGGGAGAGGCATCTCAAATCCAAATCGCTCCCCTCAAGAACCGCGACTGGCAGGCGGTCCGGGGGTGGCTGCAGCGCAGCTATCCCGCCGAACTGGCATGGCATTCATGGTTTCGGTTGAGCAATCTGCGCCCGGGAGTGCTGGGTGTGATCTCACGGTTTCTACACAATGCGTATGTGTATCAATGGGCGGCGCGGCAGCATGGGCGGCTGGCGGCGTGCGGCGCCTGGCAGGCAACCTACGCGTATGCCAACGCGATCTGGCTGGCAGCGCCGGACAAAGGCGCCGACGAGGCGGTGCTGAAGCTGTTGCAACATATCCGGCGGCGCTCCCCCACCCGCCGCGCGCTGGCGCTCGAATATCCCGCTGGAGATTACGCTGGGGCAATCCAGGAAGCCGGGTTCCGCGAACAGCAGACGCTGGTGTGGATGGAATTGAAGCTCTAGCTATCCGACGCGCGCGGGTTTTATTATTGTTCCCGTGCGGGAAACCCCAACAGATCGACCAATTGTTTCACCCGTTGTTCCCAGGAGTGCTTTCGAATGTAGCGCTGAAGCGGATCGGACTCGACCTCGGTCTGCATCGCAATGCGGATATTGGCAAGAAATTCTGCGGGGTCTGGCGAAAGATAAACCGCGGGGATGCCGTACAGCGGGGGTAAATCGGGCACGACCACGGGGAGGTTCATCGCCAGGTATTCGTACAGCTTCAACGGGCTGGTGGCGCGGGTGATTTGGTTCACTTTCCAGGGGATAATCGCAACCGTGCTGTGTGCGAGATAAGCCGGCAGGGCGCTCTGAGGCTTAAGCCCCAGGAAGTGCAGGTTGGGCTCGGTTGCGGGGCATTGACCGCGGTAATCCCCGATGACGACCACGGCTGATTCTGGGTTATGCCGGGCAACCTCGAGAAGCAGAGCCCAGTCGAACCATTCGCCCCACAGCGCGCCGATGTACGTGATAATCTGATCCGCCTCCGGCAGGTCGGCGGGTCGCAGATAAGCCCGCTGGGGATCGAACAGGCGCAGGTTGACCGCATTAGGGAGATAGGCGACTTCGCGGGCAGATTGGTGCCTCAGGCGGTCCACCAACGCCGGGGCGGTGGCGATCAGCACGTCCGCGGTGGAGATGACCTGTTTTTCGATCTCTGCCGTGTACCAGGTGGAGCCAAGCTGCGTGTCCCAGTCGTCCAGAAGGTCGTAGGCGACGACCGCGCCGATTTGATGCAGGTGGTCAACCAGCGGCAGGAAATCCGCAAGAGGAAATTCCAACAAAGCGCCGCAGGGTTTGCTGGCGAGAATCTCAGCGAAGCGCGGGTAAAAGCGTTCCCAGGAAAAGTCATCGAAAGGGTATAGCAGCAGGTTGGGATGAGCGATGTGCAAACCCAAGTTGACGCTTTCATACGAGTCGAATTTATTAAGATAAACCACGAGGTAATTCTGGCGCAGCAGTTCGAGGGCAAGCTGCGCGCCGCGCGATCCGCCGCCGGTGTCGTGGATGGGAACGCCAGCCAGGATGAACATCACGCCCTGCACCCCGGCGAACCGCCTCAGATCGATTTCATCTCTGCGCCGCATGCCTCGAAGGTAACCGCTCACCATGGCGATTTTTAGCCCGGTCTCAGCGATAAAGCTTTTCAATGAGCCGTGCTGGCGCCAGATGAGCAGGACCGCGCAATAGAATAAAAATGCGGTGAGGAGATAGAAAAGAGCTGAGTTGATTATGACGCTTAGAATGAGCCAGCCGGCTGCCAGGACGAGCAAAAAAACGCCCCACAGGATCTGCCTGGCGACTGCGAAGTAGTTTGCGGCGTGGAGACCCGATTCGCCATCGCCGACAGACCAGAGTTGCACTTTTTTCCAGTAATCGCGCAGACCGGCGGGCGCAAACCAAACGACAACCGCATCCGGCACAAACGCCCGGCGGCGGCTGAATTTTCTGAGTTCCAAAGCAAAGTAGGTGTCCTCGCCGGTGAGGGTCAGCCATTCAGGAAAGCCGCCAGCCTGCCTCCAGAGCGCCTTGGTGAAGGCGATCGAGCGCGCAGAAGGGATGAAGGTGGCTGGGTCAACCTGATCCAGGGTGGGCCAGGCGCGGCGCTTCACTTGATTGCCATGCGCGTCCCGGGCGACGTACCAGCCCGCCGCCATCTGGATCTGAGTGTCCCGTTCGAAGGGCGCCAGGATGTTTTCGAGCCAGGTCGCCTCAGGTCGGCAGCCGAAATCCGTGGCGGCAATGACTGGATACTGCGCCTGGGCGATTGCCAGGTTGCGCCCGCGGGCGATGTTGATCCCCGGTTTGCAAAGGATATGAATAGAAACCGGCGAGCGCTCGGCGCAGGCTTGCAGGAGTTCGAGCGTTCCGTCGCTGGAGCCGCCGTCCACCAGGATGATCTCATCCGGGAGCCGGGTCTGGTGGAAAATGTGCTCCATCCATTGCTCAACATTATCCGCCTCGTTTCTGAGGGTGGAGATCAGCGTCACCTGCACTGCGGTGCGTGGACCACTGATCGGGAGGCGAAACGGGTATGCGGGAAAAAGAGCGTCCTGGTCAGTGAACAGCGTAGCGTATCCGAAATCTTCGGGAGCGTACCGGTCAACAAAAATGTCGGTCCGTTCGATGGCGCGAGATACCCCGCGGTGCAGCGGACCGAGGGTGAGCAGGTCTCTTGCCAGATAGTACAAACGCCGGGCGATTTTTTCGCGCTGGCTATTTTTTGGCAGAAATCGAAAACGAATACTTTGCAAGCGAGCGTTTTGCAAACGAGCGTCCTGAGTTAGATTTGCGACCGCATTGCTGGGTCGGGGAAAGCCCAACAGATTATAATGGATAATCGGTTGAGCGTTGTTGGAACGCGCAACCGATAATAATGTGGTTGTTTCTTCATCTGCATGAAGGGTCGGAGGCAGGACAAATGCGTTTCATAGAAAGAATCCGTCAGGATGAACAGTTGCGCGCGACGCTGCTTATGCTCGGCGCGGCGCTGCTGTGCGTTGGCATCCTGCGGCTGGTGATCTACCAATGGCTGAGAACGCATGGCTATTTTTACGGCATCCCCTGGGATTCGTTCTCGCGTGCATTGATCTCATACGAATGGTCAAAGAACCCGTTCTTCTCGCTTTCGGATGGTTACTGGCTGCCCTTGCAGTTCTGGCTGGTGGGAAGTGCATTTGCGTTGATCCATCCCTGGGTGCCAACATCCGAGATCCTGGCGCCGGTGATCGTCAACCAGTTCTTTTTTTTAGGGTCGATCACGGTCCTGTTCTTTTTGACGCTTGAGATCACTCGGAAGCCCCTGGCTGCATTTGCAGCTTGTCTGCTAGCAGGCATGTTTGCCGGGGACGTGTTCGTCTCTTACTCCGCTTTGAGTGAGCCTATGCTGATCTTTTTGATGCTTCTGGCAAGCTACTTCTTCTACATCATGCACACAGGCGAAAAAGAGAAACATCCTGGGAATGCAATCAAAGCCGCGTTGATCGTTCTACTGGCAACTGCGACCCACTATATTGGCTGGTTTCTAGCGGTGTTTTTTTGTCTGTATCTGACGCCTTTCCTCTTTCAAGCCGTCCTGAAAAAAGATATAAAAAAATCCATAGTGTATCTTTTTGCAGTGTTTCTTTGCGTGATCGTTCCAGTCATCTGGTTGTACAACAGCTATTTGCTTTTCAATGATCCTTTTTATCCGCTGCAAACCGCCAGGCAGGCTCAATCTGCCTATATTGGGCAAATGGGGATCGCCGAGCGCATCTTTGTCGTACCTCGGGAGATCCTTAAAAATTTTTATCCGATATCCGTTCCAGGTCTGATTGCGCTCGTGGTTCTTTTATTCAAGAAGCCTCAATCTCTGGTCTATTCGATCCCAATGGGGTTTGTGCTGGGCTGGATTTGGTTGTCCACCGGGTTGGCTTTCAGCGCTCCGTACCAGGAACCGCGCTATCTGGTTTTTGCCGGCTGGGCGTTGATACTGTTGATTGCGATTGTGGGTTATGCTTTGTGGAACCTTTGGCTCAATGCGGGAAAGATAATTGCAGTTATCGCGCTCTTGATCATCGTGGCTTTGAATCTCCAACAGATCGTTTCTTTCAAAAATAACTTCGACGAAAATGTGCGAAGTGTGGCTTTGCAGATCCGCTACTGGTTGGAAGAGAACCCAACCAGCGCCCGGGTCATTTTGAACCAAGACTCCTTCGCCGAAACTGGCGTAATCCCGCTGATCTCCGGGCATCCGGATCAGATCATCCTGGTTTCAGATGAGGAGATATTAGCCGCGCACACTGATCCACGAGCATATCTAAACGCAAAGGCTGACCCTTGGCTGTGTATCACCAAGAATAAGGGCTTTGCAGACGCAGCGAAGAGACAGGGGCTAACTGTGAAAAAAGAAGGAAGCTATTTTCGGATATTAGACCGGTGAGTCAACCAAGAACACATTTTTCAAGGATGTAGAGTCGTATTTGCCAGAACCTCAGGAGGGATGTAAATGACCTCATCCCGGTTAACCCCCTGAATGTATCCGTCGAATTTCTTGCCGTCTGGCTGATAAAAAGACCAATCACAATCCTGGTTGATGGTTTTATTGAAGTATATTACACCTGCTATTCCATATGTATTTGCGAGATAACTGTATGCGTCTGTCAACCAGGCGTTTTTTGAAGGGACACTATATCCAAATCGTGTATAGCCTGAGGTCGCAGTTTGCCCAATGAATATCGGCTTTGAGGGCGCCATAGCACGCATACGGTCGATGTAAATACCGTACACGTCTTGAGGACTTGACCACTGTTTCCACGCGGCAGAAGGACAGTATCCTGCGTTGTAACCGCTGAATGCATTTACTTCAATCACCGCATCGCCAGGGTAATAATCTTCAAATTGATAACTCTTTGGGTCGCTCCACCCGTTTGGGGCAAAGGACCAGCGCACCGCAGAGGTCGCTCCCTCTTCATCAAATAAATTTCGGATTCTTGCATAAGCGGTTTTGAAATCGGCTGGGCTTCCGTGATACGGCACCCAATCGCCGTTCATCTCCGGAAACGGCGCAACAAATGCTTTGCGATTCTGGTTCTTTGCCAGTCCCTGGTCTCGCCATTGCTTGAAAGCACGAGCCATTCGCCGTATTTCACTGTCAATTTTGCCCGCATTAATATCTCTGAGCCCCACCCTGGCATCAATGTTGACAAAAGGAGTGTAGCCGGAGTCCCAAATACGCCCTAAGGGACCAGGAATATTAGATTCCGGGCTAACGTCTTCGAATGCGATGAAGGTGCCAACAATGGAAATTTTCTTTCCTGACCATTCACCAATCGCAGTCACCTCCTCGTCTATCGAGGATTGAAAACCAAGATATCCATCGGTATATACACCCAACAGAAGTTGGCGCGGTCCGGGGTTGGAGACTATAGGTAGGAATACCTTTTTTTCTTCTGTATCATCTTGTTGCAAGATGGATGGGCTGTGAGAAATAGCAAATGCCTGGTGGGGTAATTGCATAATAATCATTAAAATGAGCCAGGTAAAACCAATATGGGTTATTTTTATGTGTCTGTTCATTGGATGCCTTCGCAACAATTTTCAACTGTGAACTTTGGTTGATATATACATTATACGTAACCAGGCTCGTAAGGTAACTTGCAGTCTTGATAACTTGTTAATTTCTATACATTGCACTTGAAAATGGCTGTCCCTTAAACATTCCAACCGAAACGCTCATAATTATTATAAGAATAAGAAAGAAAAGGGAGAACCATTCGCTCCACAACCGCAGCGGGGTATTTGTGAACACCAGGTCGATGTGATGTCTGCCTGGTTCGAGATTGAATTCAATATTTCCATATGCATTGTCAAAACTGAATTTATGCTTATCACCATTTACATATAACTCCCATCCAGGATAATAATTTACGTTTGCTCGAAGACTCGATGGTAATTGTAGTTCGATATTAGCCTGCAGGTGAGTTGGAGACAATCGAGTGGCAGTGATTACTCCCTGACCTTTGAGCATTGTAAACAATGAGATAGCCGGAACATTCGGCTTTTTCCTCACCCAGATGGGTTCAAACATGTCGATGTGATTGACCTTCAGGTTGTGATTAATGATGGTTCCTGATCGCCAATCAGATTCTGTCAGATCGTGATACATTGGCGGTCTGGCATTTGGAAGTCCGAGCATAATAATTGTTGCAATAATAGTGAACAATACCAGATTAGACAACAATCTGTTTCCATGTGAAATTAATATAAATGGAAAACTCGCAATAAATGATGACGAAAATACAACCAGTGTTAAGAATCTCCAGGGAAATTGAAGGGATTTAATGAGCGGTAACCGTTCCCAAATCGGTTCTGAAATTGAAGTAGCAAAAAATATTGATACAGTAATCACTAATAACATAAATATAAACCACCAACCAATAGATTTCGAGGATTTCCAAATTTTCCACAAGAATGGAATAAGAATAATAACCAATATTACGTGAACTGGTCCAATTGAAAAACTCATTTTATCATCAGGGCCGGCAACGGAGCCTCCATAACCCCAATAAGAAGAAAACAGTTGGCGGGGAAAAATAAAATGGTCATGATAGTCAAAATTACTTCCGATCTCTCGCTCTAAGTGTACATACCTCATATCAATAATTGCTGGCAACCAGAAGAATGCGGAAAGTCCCAGGCCAAAAGCAAGAGGAATAAATCCACGCCAAAGAACCTTCCAATTGCGCTGAATATATGCATTCCAGGAGATCAGAATCAAAACAAAAGGAACTGTTATGAGTGAAATATGATTGCTGCTTAGCATCAACAGGGTCATAGATATTGTGGAGATCATGAAAAATCTGTATTGTCCCTCGTTTGCAAAACGATAAATGCTCCAGAAAAGAAATGGGATGCACGAAAAAGCTATGAAGTCTGACCAGGCTGCGCGCGCATATAGATTAACCAAAAAATAAGGGGCAAAAATATATGCGGTAGCCGCGGCCAAACCGGCTTTGGGACCTATAAATTCAGAAGCCAAGAGATACATACCCAAGGCTGATGAAAATATCACCATTAATAAAGCCGTATTAATGGAGTTGAAAAGTCCGACTCCTGAAATGTTGATAAGTCCTACAACGTAATACAATAAAGGGGGATTGTAGATGAAAAATGGCTGCCCATAACCGGAGCTGAGATCCGGCGCCCAACGGGGAAACCACTGAAGTGACCGAAGCCCCTGAACGAATTCAATAAACCTGGGAGGATAAAGAATCGAATCGTGGCCGCCAATAAATTTTCCCTGTAAAAGCGGTAAGCCAACTAAAATAGAAATAAGGATCAAGCCAATCAAATAAGGGAGTTGTGATCGGGTCGAATGATCAGATGTGGATTTAGGTAACAAAACCAGGTCCATTCCTTTTTCATAAACTAACATCTGAATGAAAGAGACATTTTTCTCAGAATAGAAACAATAGCATGAAAATGATTATAAAGCACTTATCATTGAACTTTTCTAGTGTTACCTGAAAGATCATGCCTCTGCAAACAAGCTTCATGATGACCTTGAGGAGGTGGTGGAAGCCATCAAAAAGAGTTTTTTTACCGATCCGGGATGAACGGTTCTTTGCCCACGCCCTTTATCTGACTTCGCCCAATGATATAATCCCATCGGAGTAAAATAAGAAGCTCACCATCCCTCGGAAAGTATACTTCACCTCATGCTATTCGCTTTGGCGCGTATCAAAAAACGGATCCCGATTGGCGTAGCCGGCGCGGTCGTCGCCGTCTTTTATCTTTATCTGCTCAATGCGCAATCGCCTCTGGGAAAACTGAGCGCGGTGTTCATCTTCCTGTACTTATGGGGCATCTTCAGCCTGGCGGCGTTTGCCGCCTGCGACCGTCTGCTCTCTCCGCGGTTAGCCGATTATCCCACAAGCTGGAGGCGGCTCTGGCTGGCAGGCTGCCTGGCAGCAGGATTATGGCTGGCGAACAACATCCCGATTCTTTTTGTGAAACCGCTGGCTGTCCCGTTCCCGCCGCCAGTGCTGCAAAAGATCATCTTTCTTTCCAGCGCCGGGTTCACCGTTGGCTTGCTGCTTTTCACCCTGAGCGTATTACTCGCCGCGCGGCAGTCCGCTGAGCAGCAGCCGGCGAAAATGCGGCGTTTCCGCTGGGCGCTGTACGCGCTGCCGATGCTGCTCGCCTGGCTGGTCTACCTGCTGGCTTACTGGCCCGGGATGATGAGCGCCGACTCGCTCAATCAATGGGGACAGGCTTTGAGCGGTCACTTCAATGATCACCATCCGGCATCGCATACATTTATTATTTGGCTGCTGGTGCGCATTTACCCCTCGCCCGCGCTGGTCGCCCTGACCCAGATCCTGGCGCTGGCGCTGGTGAGCGGCTACATCCTGGGTTTCTTTGAAACTCAAGGGGTTCCAAAACCGTTTCTGTGGATCGCCAGCCTGGTTTTCGCGCTTTCCCCGGTGAATGGGACGATGGTCAATACATTGTGGAAGGACGTGTTTTACAGCGCTGCCCTGCTGGGGTTCACATTTCTGGTCTATCGGGTTGGGATATCCCGCGGGAGATGGCTGGAAAATCCTTGGAATGCAATCCTGTTAGGGCTGACCGGGGTGCTGATGAGCAGTTTCCGTCACAATGGCTGGCCCATCGTTGTGGGCGTCTTGCTCTTGCTGTTGTTATTGTATTGGCGTTTCTGGAGTCGGATTGCGATTGCTGCGGCTGTGTTCGCCGGATCGGTTTTTATCATACGCGGACCGATTTATCGGTTGGTCAATGTGACCACTCAGGGTGTGTATGAAAAGTTCATCCCCAGCCTTTTTTCGCTGTATTCACTGGCTGCCGAAGCGGATCCGGGATCCTATGCCGAGACGGTAATCCAGTCGATCCGTCCGTTCTCGGGCAACTGGAGCTGTGATCTTACCGCTCCATACCAGGCTGTGCAGCAAATGGACGGCTCCGGGCAAGAGGAGAACATTTTCCAAAAAGGGATAAACCTGATCAGCCGGTCGCCAAATTTGATGTATTACTACTACACCTGCCGCCGGGCTTTTTCATGGATCGTTTGGGACCCATACGGTTTTATCGACAACACCTCGCATACGCGCTACCTGGTGGACCCCAATCCGTATGGCATCGTGCCTGCTTCGAAGCTGCCGGCTGTGCGCGAGCGGGTGTCGGAGTTTGTTTATTGGAGTTCCTTAGATAACCAGATCAGTTGGCTGGTTTGGCGACCTGCTCTATATCTATATCTATTCCTCTTTACAATCGCGGTGCAGGTGTTGAAGTACAGGGACTGGAAACTGTTTATCGCCTCCGCCCCGTTGGTTCTTCAGGCAATTGGATTTACACTTTTATTCACCATGCTGAATTTTCGTCTTCAATATGCGGTTTATCTAGCGGCGCTGCTCTTCTGGCCCCTACTTTTTGCTCCAAGATTCGTTCAACCAGCCCAGGCATCTGCGGAGGCGCATCCGGATCAGGCGGGTTAGGGCTGCGGCGAGAATGCTGTCTGCAGCCGCTTTTCTGTGTTGACGGTTTTACTGCCCGCCGATTGGGCGGGCGCACAAGCGCGCGGGGCGATTTCGACCTCGCAGGTTACTTGGCAAGTCCGCCATGATGCAAAACACCCCCGAATGACCCGAATCAGCGCGCCTGTGTTTATAATGTAGCGATGATCGATCCACAGAACCCCGATTACCAGAACACGCCCGTTAGCCCCGCCCGACCGCAATTTGGATACCGTCCGGTTGATCCATCAGCCGCGCCAGCTGTATCGATCGTGACGCCGTTTTACAACACCGGCGCGGTTTTTCGGGAGACGGCTCAGTCGGTGATGCAGCAATCTTTGCAGCAGTGGGAATGGATCATCGTCAACGATGGCAGCCGTGACCCAGAATCGCTGCGCCTCCTGGACGAGTTTCGTAATGCTGACTCGCGCCTGCGCGTGATCAATCATCCGGAAAACCGCGGACTGCCAGCCGCGCGCAACCGCGGCTACCGAGCCGCGCGCACGGACTACATCTTATATCTGGATAGCGACGATCTGCTGGAACCGACCGCGGCAGAAAAATGGCTGTGGTTTTTGGAAAGCTATCCCCAGTATGCCTTTGCGGGCGGCTATTCGACTGGCTTTGGGGCGCTGGAATATCTGTGGCAGTCCGGCTTTCAGGATATGGCAGCCAACCTGGAGAAGAACCGCATCAATCATGTGGTGATGATCCGCAAAGCGGTGCTCGAAGCGGTAGGCGGGTATGACGAGAGCCTGCGCGATGGGCTGGAGGACTGGGATTTCTGGATCCGTTGTGCAGGCGAGGGATATTGGGGCGAATCGGTGCGTGAATACCTGCACTGGTATCGCACCCGCCCGGCGCCCCTTGAGCGTTGGGGAAATATGGGCGAAGAGCGGCTGAACGCGATCCGCGCTGGGCTGCGCCAGCACTACCCGCGCCTGTGGAAAGGCGAATTTCCGCACTTTGAGCCTTATGTTGAGCTGCAATGGGTAAAGATGAAAGAGCAGCCTCCGTGCGAGAACCGGCTGGTCAAGGAAAAACCGCGCCTGCTGGTGCTGGCGCCCTGGCTGGTGGTGGGCGGGGCGGAGAAGTTCAACCTGGAAGTGATGCGCCAGATGATCGGGCGCGGCTGGCAGGTAAGCGTCGTTACCACGGCGGCTTCGAACAATCCCTGGCAGCACGAGTTCGAGCGGCTGACCCCGGATGTCTTCCCGCTGGCGAATTTCATCGAATGGAGCGACTACCCGCGCTTTTTGAGCTATCTGATCGAGTCACGCGGGTTCGATGCCGTGCTGCTCTCGGGCAGCCTGGAAGGATACCGACTGCTGCCCTACCTGAGGCAGCAATTCCCGGACCTGGCGCTGCTGGATTTCAACCATTTCGTGACGCCGGAATGGTTGGAGGGCGGTTTCCCGCGCCTTTCGGTGACATTCCACCAGGCGCTGGACCTGAGCCTGGTGAACAGCCAGCAGCTTAAAGACTGGATGGTGGGCGAGGGCGCTCAGGCAGAGCGGGTGGAAGTGTGCACGACCAACGTGGATACTCAACGCTGGCATCCGGACCCGGAGCTGCGCGGCAAGGTGCGCCAGGAGCTGGGCATCCCGGAGGAGCGGGCGCTGATCCTGTACATCGGGCGGATCGAGCAGCAGAAGCAGCCGAGGGTGTTCGCAGCCACGATGGAGCGTCTGGCGGAGCAAGGTCTGGAGTTTCTGGCGCTGGCGATTGGAGACGGCTCACTCAAAGGCTGGCTGGAGGACTTCATCGAGCAGCACAGGCTGGGTGAGCGGGTGAGGCTTTTGGGTGCGCTGCCCAATGAACGGGTGCGCGAGCTGATGACGGCGGGCGACATTGTATTTTTGCCGTCCGAAAACGAGGGCATCTCCGGCGTCTTTTACGAGGGGATGGCGTGCGGACTGGCAGTGCTCGGGGCGGACGTGGGCGGACAGAAGGAGCTGGTGACGCCGGAATGCGGGGCGCTGCTGCCGCGCGGCGTGGAAGAGGACGAGATCGAGCGCTACGCCGCGGCGCTGACGGAATGGCTGGGCGATCCGCAGAAAGTGCGCCGGATGGGGCTGGCGAGCCGGCAGCGCGTGGAACGCCATTTCACACTCGAACAGATGGGCGACTGCATCGAGGGGATGTTGAATGAAGCCCGGCGGCTGCGCCGCGCGCAGCCGCGCCAGCCCGGGCGCGCCGAACTGAGCAGCCTGCTCACGCGCCAGAGCGTGGAGTACCTGCGCGCGCTGGGGGAAGTGCACCGGCTGGACGAGGTGGGTCAGACCTATTACGCGAAATACCACGAGACATACGCGAAATACCGCGCGGTGGTGGAGAACCCGCCGATGCCGCCGGCGCCGGCGCGCACCTACCTGTATTTCACCCTGCGCCAGGCGCTGTACCCGCTCTTAGGCGGGAGCGGCTGGGTGGCGAGGCTCAAGGACCGGGTGAAGGGCTGGCTGGTGCGGGGGTGATGTCAGGTTATCCCGCTGGATGACTACCACAACTTTAGCCAACTTCGCTTAAGCCTTTTGCGTTCCAACATATGAAATGTGTCAAGATCGATACGGATCAAATCGTTTTTATCTTCAAGATTGGGATTTATTTCTGATGTAGCGTAGCCGACCCAAAATGATTGATCGAAGGATAGGTGAAGCTTCAGTAGATCGTTTTGTTTAAGTATCTCTTGGAGCCGTTGATTAAGTAATTCAAACTTATGCCGACCATGATTGTTTTGGTAATTTGTAACGAATGAACCATTTGTTATTTTTTGCTCGAGCTCAGAAAACTTTTCCACAATTCGGTCCTTACAGGATGATAACGCATTCTCTTCGACTTTTATGTATAAATGACGAAACCCTGCGTATTGAAAGTGGAGTTGATAATATTCTATTGGACGATAGTAAATATTAAAGGGGTTTACATCTCTCGGCCAGGCGCCAGGTTCAAGTAAAGAAATACCAAACTTAAATAAGTGACCTTCGTTTTCTATGCTCTGCCAGGCTTCGCCGTTTGGTATGGCAAAGTATAAGATTGTCCCGTGATGACTCAATTCCCTGATACGGCGAAATAGAGCAGTTGAGGTGTAAATATGCTCAAAAACATCATTAACGATTATTAGATCAAAGGGTCGATTCTCAATTTCAGAAAAAATATGTTCGTCAAGGATATCCATATTAATAAGCTTAATAAAACCAGGCTCATGCTCGGCATTTGTCAAGGCGAGATCGTGTAAATATT
>MWTA01000069.1 GCA_002050125.1 Anaerolineae bacterium UTCFX2
CGGATCCGCTGCCACGTGTTAGCTCCTAAATCGCGGGCAGCATCTTCAATTGCCCAATCGAAATTGTGAAAGCGCGCGTTCAGGATTAAGATCACATAGGGTGTTGTAAAGACGATATGAGCCAGGATGACCGTTACCAGAGAGCGATTGATTCCTAAAAAGTAGAAGTAGGAGAGCATCGAAATGCCCAGCACGAGCCCGGGGATGAGGATTGGGACGGTGAGGAACCCCAGGATCAGACCGCTGAAACGGGTTTTGTAGCGATTGAGACCATACGCAGCCAGGGTTCCCAGGATGCCAGCGCCAATCGAGGAGACGACTGCTACGATCGCGCTGTAACGAAACCCCATCAAGTAGATCGGGCGCGAGAACGCTTCTTGATACCAGCGTAAACTGAATCCGACAAAGGGGAAAGTCCCCAGCATGTTGTCGTTGAACGAGAAAATGATAATCAAGATGAGCGGCACGAATAGAAGAAAGAGGATAAGATAGACATACAACTTAAGCCACGGGATGCGCATAAACCTACCCTCTCAGACCCATCTTCTTAAATAAAACCCCACCCAGAACAAATAAGAGGACCAACGTCGCTACTACAAAGAAGGTTATAGCTGAACCCAGGGGCCAATTCGATGCTACGCCGAACTGGCTAGCGATTGCATTTCCAATCATCATCCCATTACTGCCGCCCAGCAAAGCCGGGGTTACATAATCGCCGGCAGTCAGCACAAAAGTGAAGATGAAACCAGCGATCACCCCGTGCATGCTCAATGGAAGCGTGACCTTTCTAAACGTCTGAGCAGGTCCGGCGCCCAGATCGCGCGAGGCCTCGATCAAGGAGTAACTAATATTCATTAGCGAGGAATAAAGCGGGAGCACGGTTATTGGCAGGAAAACGCTGGCTAGAGTAATGATGACCGCTAATTTCGAATACATCAGCCAGCTAACAGGCTCCTGCACCAACCTGAGTGTCATCAAAATATGGTTGATGACCCCATTGTTTCCCAGAATGGTCTTCCAGGCATAAACGCGTACCAGATAGCTGCTGAACAGGGAGAGGATCATCAGCAGTAAAATCATTTCACGCTCTGCCTTCATACGGAAGACCATAGCATAAGC
Source organism: Anaerolineae bacterium UTCFX2 (assembly GCA_002050125.1). Lineage (GTDB taxonomy): Bacteria > Chloroflexota > Anaerolineae > Anaerolineales > UBA4823 > UTCFX2. The sequence goes on from MWTA01000069.1 coordinate 1,120, forward strand.
GACGGGATAGCCCAACAGGACTGTCACGATGCCGGTGATCATTCCAATGCCGATCGATCTCACAATAAGCTGGACGTAGACTTTATTCTCGATCACATGGACATAATTTTCGAGCGTCCATTCGCGGATTATCTCAAATCCTTCAAGCCTCCAAAAACTGTATATAAAGAAGACGAAGATCGGCGCCAAAAACAGGAACACCATATAGATTATTGGTATGCCAATGCTTGTTGCCGGTCCTGTGCGGGAGGATAAGCGAAGTTTGACCATTCCAGATTCTTTTTGTTTGTTGTTCTGCGGCTATTCCAGTGGTGTGTGCGGCGTTACCACCGCACACACCTGGTGTAATGTAATTATTCGATCTGCCTCCGTGCTTGCATTATGAAACCTTGATCTTTTCCCACGTAGCGACGTAATCCTGATAGGTGGCGATATTGGGATCGTCGCTGCTCTGGGGTGGGGAGGGCGGGAAGGGTGTCTTAGCCAGCATGGCGTCCATATCTTTATAGTCAGCCTGCATTTCCGGGGGCAGTAATGGAATGACTTTTTTATTGGTCATCCACTGGTTCAAGTAAATGGCGAGTTCTTTCTGCCCTTCGGGAGAGGTCATCTGGTTGATAAATGCATAAGCGGCGTCTAAATTAGCGCCGACTGGGATCACATAGTTGTCACACCAGCCGTACGTGCCCTCGCTCGGGACCTTCCACTCCAGAACTGTGCCCTTCTCCTTTGCCCAGCCGATTATGGCGACCCATGTACCCGAAGAGAGCCAGGCTTCCTCACGCGCCATGACATCAGCCATCTCGCCATAGCTCGGTACGAGGGCGCGAGCATTGGCTTTGAGCGGCAGATACCATTCCATGGCTTTGTTCAACTCATCCTTGGTAACCAGCCGGCTGACATCTGTGCCGCTGGCGATGAGCGCAATATCAAGCTCCTGTAATGCCTCATCGAGGATGACAATCTTATCTTTGAACTCGGGCTTTTTCAGGTCATTCCAGGATTCAATCCCATTTGGGACGAATTTAGGATTGTAGGCATTGGGGGTATTGCCATGCGTGAACGGGACGTTATAGCGCTTTCCCCCGGATGTTCCCCAGGGCTGGTTCTTGAAGGCATCCATGATGTCGCCCCAATTTGTCAGGCGATCCGTGTCAACAGGTTGGATTAAATTGTTCTCTATCATTGAGTCAACCGTGCCATGATAGATACTGACAACATCATATTGCCCCGAACCGCCAGCTTTCAATTTGCTAAATATCTCGTCGTTGCTGCCTCCATAGGTCGAACTGACAACGATTTTATTGGGTTCGGTCAAGGGAACCAGCGCCTTCTCGTAATCATATCCCTCCCAGCCGAGGTAGTTGATGGTAATGCCTTTGATGTTACCGCCCGTGCTTTTGGGAGATATTCCACATGCAGTGGCAGCCACACCTATGCCAGCCAATGTCGTCATCTTTAAGAAGTCACGGCGAGTAATCTGAGATGAACCTTGCCTGTCCATAGCTTTTCCTCCACATTTCAACTAATGATTTCCTGATTGGATCAAACAGCGCTTTACACCCATCATCAGAAGCGGTTATTGTAATTGTTTTATATTTCTGGTTTTTCTCCTTTCTTCGTTCCGGTAAATGATCTCTTCTTCTCATAAGCCGTTGTGACAAGTAAACAACCACGATCCATTTATCCGGATAAATCCAGCAGATAATAAAAGTTCAGATCGCTCCATCTAAGGCGTCTTGCTCTCGACGCAGCTTCACGAGCGTTGATTCTTCATCCAGGATGACATCCTCCCAGGTTACAATTTGCCCGGCGGCTACCGGGCGCTTAATCTTTGCGCCGGGGCTCAACCCGCAGGGCAGGGCGTTTACCCGGCGAGCCTCCTCCGCCAGGTCGATCTCTCCATAGGTAGTATATCCTCCAAACCGTTCTAACACATCCCCGGGGACAAGGTCGCGCTTGGCTACCGTCATAACATCTGCAGACGGCTTGTCGAGGGGCGCCATCCATACCTCGCGGTTAAGATAAGCTCGCGCAATCGAGATAGGGGCTTCGAGGAACCACAAGTGATATGGGCGGAAAAAAGTAAAATACTTGCCCTTGCCTACTTTGAGATAGTTGAGATCATCCTGGATACGCTCGTCTGGCACATGCACGGTGATAAACACGCCGCCTGACATGCTGGAGCCTTGCACAAAGTCTACCACACCGGGGAATTTGCTGATGCCGCCGTCTTCCTCCAACGCAAAGACCTGAGACACGTTATCCAGGGTGGCTTGTGGTCCTACCATCCCGCGCTGCATTGGACGGCACCCTGTGGCATTCGCGGCGCATGCCATCTCGAACATTGTCTTTGTCCCGTCAACATAGGAAGCGACCTGAACCGGATCCTTGTCAGCTTTACGCGCTGATTCTGCTACGCTTTGAGGCGTGGCTGAGTGGTCGAGCGGGTTGTTCTTGCCCTTTCCGATGGCGATCACTTCATAACCCAAGGCTGCGACAAAGTCATACAACTCCATCAGGCAGCCCGGCTCATCGCCTGAGGATACCGAGTAAAGTACGCCAGCCTGAGCTGCCCGCTTTTTCAGGATGCGACCCACGGTAACGTCCGCCTCGATATTGATCAGGATGATATCTTTCCCCTGTTGAATACAAGAGAAAGCCACCTCGGCGCCAATGGCGGGCGACCAGGTTGAGTCGGTAACGATGTCCAGGAAATCTATGCGAGCCAGCAGCGTTGGATCTGCCATGACGACCCGCTTGTCCCTGGCAAGCGCATCGCAGGCTGCCTGAGGTGTGTTTACCTCGACGATACAGTCTCTCGGAACGCCTGTGGCAGTATATGCAGTAATAGCTTCCTCGACGTTCGAATTTGCCAGGGCGGATACAACCATGCCTGGCACATGAGCCATTGCAGCGACAAAGCCGCTGCCCATCCATTCGATCGCACTTGCGCCAACTCGGATGGGGTTGCCTTGCGCCTGCCGGCGCAGCAACTCGTGGCGGATCATAAGGTGATCCTCCGTTTTGCAGAAAAGACCTGGCGCGCGGCAGCAGCAATGTCTTCAGCAGTCAAGTGATATTTAACCAACAGGTCGTCTGGATCGGCTGATTCCACATAGATATCGGGCAATCCTACAAAGCGCATCGGAACGGGACAGCACTCTGCGACAAGGCGCGCTACGTTGCTCCCCATGCCGCCTTGCAGCAGATGTTCCTCTGCACAAACGATTGCGCCGGTCTCGCGCGCCGCGGCTTCGATGGTATCTCTATCCAGTGGGCGGATGGTATGCAGATCGATCACGCGGGCGTCGATTCCTTCAGTTGAAAGGATTGCCGCCGCGTCCAGCCCAGCCGCAACCATCATCCCGCAAGCGATAATGGTCAGGTCAGCGCCCTGACGGAGGATGTTTGCACGACCAATCTCGAATGGGCAGTTGTCGTCCGGGTATATATGCGGCATAGCAATACGGCTGGAACGCAAGAATACAGGTCCCACATGGTCAGCGGCTGCCTGGACTGCCCGGTGCATCGAAGCCGGATCGCTTGGCGCCAGGATTACGAATGTTGGGATCCCACCCATGAGAGCCAGGTCTTCGATGCCCATTTGAGTGGGACCATCCTTACCGAGTGTTATGCCGCCATGGCTGCCGACGATCTTGGCATTCAGGTTTGAGATACCCACCGCCAGGCGAATTTGATCATAAGCATTGCAAAGCAGGAAAGAAGAGAAACTGGTGATGAAGGGGATCAATCCGCAGGCTGCCATACCCGCGCCGATTCCTACCAGGTTACTCTCGGCAATACCAATATTAAAAAAACGTTCCGGAAATTCTTGTCGTACTAGTTCTGCCTTGGTAGAGTTCCCGAGGTCTCCATCCAACACAACGACTCTGGAATTTTGGCGCGCCAAATTAAGCAGCGCTTCGCCGAAGACATCGCGCATCGGTTTGCTGGGTTTCAAGCCTGCCAATTCACCTAGCTGCATTGATTTCCTCCCGTGCCCTGACGGCTTGTTCAGGCGTGAGGGCGCGCCCATGAAATGTATAATCAGCCTCTACAAACGAAACCCCTTTGCCTTTAACAGTATGGGCGATGATGATGGATGGCTGATCTGTGATCGTCTGGACCAATTCCAATTTGTCGATTATGGCGGATATGTTGTGCCCGTCGACCTCTTCGACATGCCAGCCAAAACTGCGCCATTTATCTGCGAGCGGTTCCAGCGCCATCTCGCGGCTGATGGGTCCGGTCTCTTGGTACTTGTTGTAGTCGAGAATAGCGGTAAGCGAAGCGGTTTTAAAATGTGCCGCAGCCATAGCCGATTCCCAAATCTGCCCAGCTTCGCACTCTCCGTCACCCAGCAAGACATATACCCGGTAATTGAGTTGGGTGAGGCGTCCAGCCAGTACATGCCCTATGCCCAAGGATAAACCCTGCCCGAGAGAGCCAGTAGTGGCTTCGACGCCGGGCAACAAACCCTGGACGGGGTGTCCCTGAACCGGGCTATCGATCTGCCGTAAGCGCCATAGCTCATCACGGTCAAAATAGCCAGCGTGAGCTAAAGCTGCATATAGCAGCGGAGCAGCATGTCCTTTGCTCATAATAAAACGGTCGCGCTCAGACCACCAAGGATCATTTGGGCGATGACGCAGGATCGCACCGAAGTACAACGCCACAACAATTTCCGTGGCTGACCAAGAACTGGAAGGGTGCCCCGAGCCTGCCCTGGTTGTCATCTCCAGAATATCCAGACGGATCTGACGCGCCTTTTCCTTGAGATTTTCAAGTTCTGCTTGGGTAATTGTCATAGTGCGATTTCGCCTCGACGGTCACGTTGGAATTGGCATGTTGTTTGGGAAGTGGGTTTACTCGTGAAGTTCGTTATATAAGGTATAACGATCTCCCCGATAATAGGTGCGCAAGAATTCGATAGGCACTCTCTGATCTGTAAAAGTAATACGTTCTATGAATAGCAAAGCGGAGCCAGGTGTAACCGACAATGTGTGCGCCTGTGCTTTCGTTGCACCGGCAGCTCGGATTTTCTGCCGCGCGTAAATTAAGCGCATATTATATTC
>MWTA01000094.1 GCA_002050125.1 Anaerolineae bacterium UTCFX2
TCGGCACAATTGTGCAAATATAAGTTCAATCGGGATGCGCTGGTGGAGCGTTTGATCAAACCCCATCAATCTCTGGCGTTCAGTAGTTGAAAAAAGGAGGCCAAATGCAGTACAACATTTACCATGTCGTTGTGATAGGCGCGGGCACGATGGGCGCGGGGATCGCCGCTCATCTGGCGAACGCGGGCGTACGCGTCACATTGTTAGACGTGATTCCAAAAGAACTCACCCCAGATGAGGCGAAAAAAGGGTTGTCTCTGGCAGACCCGGTGGTGCGCAACCGCATCGTGCGTGAAGGGCTGGATCGGGCGCTTAAATCACGCCCCGCCAGCTTTTTCACCCCGGAGCGCGCCGCCTGGGTGAAAATCGGCAACCTAGAAGATGACTTCGAAGCCGTGCGGGAAGCGGACTGGGTGATCGAAGTGGTGGTGGAGAACCTCGAGATCAAGCGGCGACTGATGGAACGCGTCGACGCCGTGCGCAAGCCGGATGCGATTGTGTCCACCAACACCTCCGGGATTCCGGTCAGCTCCATCGCAGAAGGGCGGTCGCAAAGCTTCAAGCAGCATTTCCTGGGCACGCACTTCTTCAATCCTCCGCGCTACCTCAAATTGCTGGAAGTGATTCCAACAAAAGACACCCTGGTCGATGTGGTCGATTCGATCAACCGGTTCTGTGAACTCCGGCTTGGCAAGGGCATTGTGCCAGCCAAAGACACGCCCAACTTCATTGCCAACCGGCTGGCGTTTGGCAGCGCGGCGTTCGCGTTGGACTACATTCTGAAAAACGGCTACACGGTGGATGAAGTTGACGCCATCACCGGTCCGGCGATTGGAAACCCCAAAACGGCGACCTTTCGCTTGATCGATCTGGTCGGCATCGACGTCTGGGATCACGTCGGGAGGAACCTGATGCCGGCGATCCCGTACGACGAACACGCCTTGCGCTATCTGGCGTCTGAGCCGGTCCAGCATTTAATTGATACGCTGGTCGGGCGCGGCTCGCTGGGCGGAAAGACGAAGGAAGGGTTTTATAAAGAGGTGCGCACGGAAGGCGGGAAAGAATTTCGGACGCTCAACCTTTCCACGCTGGAATATGAGCCAGCTCAAAAAGTGCGCATCGATTCGCTGGGCAAGGTCAAAGACAAAGAAAAGCTGGCTGAGAGGCTGCAAATCCTGCTGGAGGCGGAAGATCGCGCTGGACAACTGGTGCGGGCATTGACCTACCAAAGCCTGGCGTATGCGTCCGAACGCGTTCCCGAAATAGCGGACACGCCAAAGCCGATCGATGATGCGATGCGCTGGGGCTTTGGGCGTGAAGCGGGCCCATTCGAAACCTGGGATATGTTGGGCGTAGCAGAGGCGGCTCAGGCGATGCGCGCAGCCGGCTTCCCCGCCGCTCCCTGGGTGGACGAGATGCTTTCAGTAGGGTGCGCCAGCTTCTATCAATATCAGGATGGGACCAAGGTCGGGGTGTTCAACCCCTCGCTTGGCGCGTACGAGACTATCCCCAGGATGCCCGGCAGGGTTGCCCTGGCGGAACTCAAAGCCGCGGGTCGGATCATCAAGAAAAACCCGGGCGCAAATCTCTATGACCTGGGGGATGGAGTAGCCGGCTTGGAATTCAAAACCAAAATGGGCACGTTGGACACCGACATCTTCGAGATGATCCAATATGCCCTGGATATGATCGAAGGCGACTACGAAGGGCTGGTGATCGGGCACGAGGGGGACAACTTCAGCGCCGGCGCGAACCTGTTCCTGGTGGTGATGTCGGCGCAGAGCGGGCAATGGGAGCAGCTCGAAGCGCTGGTCAAGAGTATGCAGGATATCCTGATGCGGGTGCGCTACTTCCCCAAGCCGGTCGTCGTTGCGCCGGCGGGGATGGCGCTCGGGGGCGGCGCCGAGGTCACCATGAGCGCCAGCCGGGTGGTGGCTGCCGCGGAGTTGTACGCCGGGCTGGTGGAAATCGGCGCGGGTGTTATCCCAGCCGGCGGGGGCACAAAAGAAATCATGCGCCGCGTGATCAACCCCGCGATGCGGACCAAAAATCTGGAGCCGCTGGCGCTTTTACAGCGCGCCTTTGAGCAGATCGGTCTGGCAAAGGTCGCGACCAGCGCCGAAGAAGCGCGCCAGATGGGGATTTTAGGACCGGCGGACCGGGTGGTGATGAACCGCGACGCGCTGCTAAGCGAAGCTAAAAAAGAGGTGCTGTACCTGCGCTCCACCGGCTACCAGCCGCCTTTGCCCGAGAAGATCTATGCCGCGGGACGGGATGCGCTGGCGGCGATGCAAGTCGGCATCTATATGATGAAGGAAGGCGGATATATCACCGAGTACGAAGCGGTGATTGCCGGGAAGCTGGCTGGCGTGCTGACGGGCGGCGACCTGAGCAGCCCAGCCTGGGTGGATGAGCAGTACATCCTGGATCTGGAGCGCGAGGCTTTCCTGTGGCTCTGCGGGCAGGAAAAGACCCAACAGCGCATGTGGAACCTGCTGCAGACCGGCAAACCGCTGCGGAATTGAGGCTTACGGTGAAGGATTACCTGAAAACCCGAATCCACCGAACCACCTGGATTGAAAACGGATAGGAGAAAAAGATATGGCTGTAAACGATCCATCCAGAGAACCTGTAATTGTTGCGGCGGCGCGCACCGCAGTGGGAAAAGCCAAACGCGGCAGCCTGGCGACTACCCGACCGGACGTCATGTCCGTGGCTGTGATTCGCGAGTTGTTGAAGCGCGTACCCGCTTTGAACCCGGCGGAAATCGATGATGTGGTATTGGGCTGTGCTTTTCCAGAGGGCGAGCAGGGCATGAATATGGCGCGGTTGGTGGCGCTCGCCGCAGGCTTACCTAACAGCGTGCCGGCTGAAACGATCAACCGCTTCTGCTCTTCGGGTTTGCAGAGCATCGCTCATGCAGCCTTCGCGATCATGGCGGGGCAGGCGCAGGTGATCCTGGCGGGCGGCGCTGAATCGATGAGCATGGTGCCTATGACCGGGTTCAAGTTTGCGCCCATGCCGGTCCTGGCGGAGGACATGCCGCAGGCATTCACGGCTATGGGATTGACGGCGGAGAATGTGGCGGTTCAGTACGGCGTCAGCCGCGTAGACCAGGATCAATTCGCGCTGGAAAGCAACCTCAAAGCCAGCCGGGCGGTCGAAGCCGGAACCTTCGATCCCGAAATCGTCCCGCTGGAGATCTCGATCGTCGAGCCAGGCGAAAATGGGCACAAACAGACGCGCACCTTCGTGTTCAAGCGCGACGAAGGTCCGCGGGCGGATACGAGCCTGGAAGCCCTGGCGAAACTCAAGCCCGCGTTCAAGGAAGGGGGCACGGTAACTGCCGGGAACTCTTCGCAAATGTCGGACGGCGCCGCTGGCGCAGTCGTGATGTCGCAGGCGCGGGCGGAGGCGCTCGGGCTTAAGCCGCTGGTGCGTTTCGTTGCGTATGCAGTGGGCGGTGTGCCGCCGGAGATCATGGGTATTGGACCGATAGTCGCTGTGCCCAAAGCGTTGAAACTGGCTGGGCTGGCGCTGAGCGACATCGGCTTGATCGAACTCAACGAGGCGTTTGCCGCTCAGGGGCTGGCGGTGATGCGCGAGCTGGGCTTGAATCCCGAGATCACCAATGTGAACGGAGGAGCCATCGCGCTTGGACATCCGCTCGGCTGTACCGGCGCCAAGCTGACCACTCAACTCATCTACGAGATGAAACGCCGCAAGGTGCAATTTGGCATGGTTACCATGTGCATTGGCGGCGGAATGGGCGCGGCTGGAATCTTTGAAAACCTGGACGATGATTGACGTCCAACACCTACCAATAAAATAAGGAGAACTCAGATGACCGAATATACTGTTAAGGAGCTCATTCATAATCACGAGAAGGCATTCCTGCCCGAAGCGGCAGAAGGTGTGGAAGCCGTCATCCAGTATCGATTGACCGGCGAGGAAGCGGGCGATTATATCATTAACATTCACGATGGCAAGTGTGTTGTCGAGGAAGGCATCACCGAAGAACCGGACGTGACGCTCACCGCGGATGCGCGCGATTTTGCGGATGTCCTGCTGGGCAAAGCCAACGGTATGCAGTATTTTATGACGGGCAAGCT
>MWTA01000065.1 GCA_002050125.1 Anaerolineae bacterium UTCFX2
AAATGATTTACGCATGTCTGGCGAGGTTGCGAAGCAGTAAGCAAAGAGGAGCTCAATGTTTGAAAATCCGCTAATTTCGACCACAATGACAGGTCCCGCCGATGCGAGTTATCCGCTTCCAGTGTTAAAAGTGATCGGGCTGGGTGGGGGTGGCTGCAATGCTGTTGAAAGGATGATGGAACTCAACTTGAGGGGGATTGATTTTATTGCAGCCAATACCGATTCTCAGGCATTGAAGACCAATCCAGCGCCAAAAAAGGTGTTGTTGGGACCAAACACGACGCGCGGCCTCGGGGCTGGAGGAAATCCTGAACGAGGCCAAGCCGCAGCGGAAGAGAGCCGCAAGGAACTGGCTGCGGTCATGTCCGGCGCGGATATGGTTTTTCTGACCGCGGGCATGGGCGGCGGCACCGGAACGGGTTCAATCCCCGTCGCGGCAGAAATTGCCCGCTCGCAAGGGGCGGTGACGATTGCGATTGTCACCACGCCCTTTTCCTTCGAGATGGGTCGCCGCCAAAAGAACGCGGTAGAAGGTTTGAACAGCCTACGTGAACACACACACACGCTCGTTGCGATCCCGAACGACCGGTTGTTGTACGTAGCGCCGCGCAACCTGCCAATGGAAACCGCTTTCCGGCTCGCCGACGATGTTCTGCGTCAGTCTGTGCAGGGGATCACCGAATTGGTAACGGAGCCTGGTTTGGTCAACGTAGATTTTGCGCACATCCGCCGTTTGATCCTGCTGGGCGGCGGGGCGCTCATGGCGATTGGGCATGGGCAGGGAGAACACAAAGCGGAGCAGGCTTTGGAACAAGCCCTTCATCATCCCTTGATGGATACCGTCTCATTAGCCAATGCGCGCGGCGTTATTGTGAACTTTACAGGTGGAAATGACCTGTCTTTGTTTGAGATTCAATCTGCCCTGGCGAACTTGCAAGCCCAGACCGGTCCACAGGCTGAGATCGTGTTTGGGGTGATTACCGATGAGCGAATGCGGGACCGGCTGCAGGTCATCCTGATGATTACCGGTCTTGGATCGCTCACCCTGGAAGAGACCATGGGGGTTCACCCCGCTCGGGAGAAAGCCTCGGAACGTCCTCGCGATCCGGCGCTGCCGGTGCAGGGAGGCGGTCACAGCTACCGTGAGCGTGATCTGCCGCCCTTTTTTAGAAACCGCATTCGCTAAAGACGATGAACGAGCGCATTATCGCGAGTGCTTGTAAGGAGGTCTATCGCCGCTTCCCGGAAATGCGCGGCGCCCCGCCCAAAGTCTATCCATTTGGGCCTAAAAAGAACAATGCGACCAATCCAGCTCTAAGGTATTTGTTGATCTTTCAAGGCAAAGGTGAAGCGGAATCGCGGAAACAGCTCACGTACACGGTCAGGGTAGTGGTCAATTCGCAGGGTAAAGTGTTGAAAATGAGCATGTCAAGGTAGTTATGAAAAAGCGGTTTGGCGATCTCATCAATAAGGTGGAAATTCTTTTCTGGACTGCCTCGGTGAGCGTGATGCGCAACCAGCGCATCGCCAGGCTTGCTATTATTGGCGTTTTGCTCTTGTTTTTCGGTTTGATCATGGCTCTGGTATGGCTGCGCGGCCAGAATGCGCACCCGGTAACCGCGCTTCCGGACCCCACATTTCCGGCTGCGCTGCCGCCCGTAGATGGACAGCTCGTCCAAAATCAACCGCTGGTTGGGCTCAATCAGAGCAATTTGTTGGTGATCCTGGTTGATTCATTCGATGCACCAGAACCGGAATTGATCGGTCTTTGGTTGGTTGGCCGCGCCTACGACTCTCCGCAGGTGGTTTTCTTGCCGATGGTTCCAACTAGCCGACCGGGTGAAATGGAACTCTATCAGAAAATTTTCAAGCTCGATGCTTATGGCATTCCGGCGTCTGGTTTTCTGGACTATCTCAGGACTAAGAAGGTCTGGTGGGATCATTATCTGGTAGCCGATAAAAGCTCTTTAGCCGACCTGGTGGCGTTGGTAGGCGGCTTGGATTGGGATGGACGCATCTCTACCGGCGTCGAAGTCGCAGATTCGCTCCCCGATTACTATATCGCGCCGGAGGCGATGCTGCGGGCGCAGGCTCGTATCGCCTCGGTCTTGTGTCAGAATTCACCGGTATTAATCCGCAACGCTGATCCGGAGATCATCTGGGGTCTTTTGACCCATCGGATGCGCTCTGATCTCGACCTGGAGGCGGTTCAGGATGCGCAAGCGCAGATTTCAAAACCCGGCGGCAGCCCAGTGTGTGAGTTCCCAACTCTGCGCAAGCCAGCCATAACCCAAAATGCCCAATGAGAGCCAAACCTATGGTTTACCATTTTGCGCAAATTCATTTCATGTTGATACAGGGATCACTCATTGAAGGAGGCGATACGAAACTGCGATGACCCCATTCAACCTGGTAACTTTTCTTATCGGCACGCTTTTTCTGTTCGGTATGCTCACATCTATAGCGGGGATATTAATCCTGACATTCCGGGCTTCCAGCAGTGAAGTAAAGACGATCGCCGCCCAAACCGTCCGTTTGGCGCAAAAAGGCCTGGCTGAGGATGTCGCCGGGTTGGTAGGCAATGCGACCAATCTGGTCGATGCGATAAACCAACTGGTGCGCACAAACCGAGGTGTTGGGATATTTCTTGTAGTGATTGGATTGGTAATGATGGGAATAGCCGCTTGGCTGGCGCTTCAGGTTTATCAAATTTCGCCATGAAGAAAATCAATTTCTCCCTCGAACTGAAAAATCACCTGCCTTCCACCGAATGGTCATGGGTGCTCCTGGCGCTGCGCCAGGATCCGGGGGTCTGGCGCGCCCTCGAGGAAACTGATCTGGGCGTCCGCGCGCTGGCAGCCTTACAGCCAGTTTATCGAGCCTGGTCGCCTGCCGCTCTGGTGTTGTTGGCGCTTGAGAACCCCTTTGAATTAGAACAACTGGTGCGAAGCCCGCTTCAACCCCTGGGAGAAAACCTATTTCTTCAGGCAAGCAAGGTCTATGAGGAGTGGACAAAAACCCAGCGAACGCCTCAGGATCTGATTGAAGCCGGTCTGCTGGCTCTGACATTTCGTGAACAATTCCGGCTGGATGGGTCCTGGAAAGAGAGCCTGCGACTGGGGGAGAACGATCCTGTAGGGGCGCAGACCGTTTTCGTCTGTCTGTATGGGATGGTTCCTGAGCCTTCCAGCTTGCTGCGGGCATTGGCGGGCGCGAATCGACCGGAGCTTATTCGCCTGGCGGTCCATAGTCTCCTCGCTAATCCCGAACCACCCGAGGTGCAGCTCCAGGCGTTCACCGAACTTACTTCTTCTTTGAGTCCTTCCGTTGTTCTGATTTTGTTGCAAGCGCTGGCGTCTTGCCGGCCTCATCTGGCTGCGCTGTTAGCCAGGCAGGTGGGCGATCGCCTCTCCGGACATTGGACCGCTGGCTTGCAGGCGCTCGCTGCCGGTCAAAGTGAAATCGGTCAACTTGAACAACTGATCCAGACTCTCCGCGTGGCGCAGATACATGAGATCGCGGGTCAGTCCGATCTGGCTGTGCCGATTCTGTCCGACAGTCTGCGGGCGATGCGGAAAATGCGCGCGCACATGTCTGCCCAGTTGGCGCGCTCGGTTGCAAAAACTAGAGATCAAACCACCGAAAGCTGGGGAAACACCGCTCAGGTCGCGAGTGTGGAGGCGTGGAAGCAAGCGGTTCAACTCACGCCGGACGATCCGCGCTACGCAGCCGGTTACGCCAGAGCGCTGCAACATGCGGGACGCGCCAATGAAGCAGGCGAATTCATAACCGGCTATATGCAGGGGGGTTCGAACCTGCTCAACCCGGAATTGCTTTTATATTACGCATTTGGCTTGGAAAGCTCAGGGGATGAGGCGGGCGCAGCAAAGGCGGCTGTGGACGCGCTGGAGAAATTCAAAGAGACGCAATCCCTCAGCAAAGAGGATGTGATTGCCCTATCTGGATTGCTTGAAAAGAAGCACCTCCTCTCAGAGGCGTTGGACGCCGTCCAAACCGGGCTGGTGATTTTCCCTGGCAGCCGCGAGCTGCTTGCCGCCGCCTCGAAATTGCAGTTTCTACAGGGCAAGCCCGCCGAAGCGGTGACTTGTGCATACGCAGCCAGAGCCGCGGAGCAGTACCGGGCTCAATTGGGCGGCGAGATTTCAGATGAATCGCTGGATGATGATCAAATCCCCTTTTCGGGGATTGCCTCTCCGGGTAAATCAGACGTGACGCGCCTGCTGGTGGACAGCCTTGAAGCGTTGAACGCCTGGAATGAAGCCTATGAAGAACGCTTAGCTCTAATGGAGGGGCAGGCAGACCCATCACCGGAGGAATTGTTTGCGCTTGCGAAGTGTGCAGCCGGCGCCGGCAAACATGAAACGGTGATCAAAATCTGCCAGGGACTGCTCGCGCAAGCGCCCGATCAGGTTGTCTATCATCAGCTCCTGGCAGAGTCAGCTAATGCCCTGGGAGACCACCAAACCGCGATCGGTCACTTCAGTCGGGCGGTTCACATTGAACCTGAAAACGGCGCAAGCTGGAAAGGGTTGTTCAAGGCTCAAAATGACGCCGGGCTGAAAGCTGAGGCGATCGAAACGCTGCGGGCAGCCAGCCAGGCGCTGCCAGAAGACCCCGATATTCAGCTTCAACTTGGGGAAGTTTACCTTTCGCAGGGCGCGCCGACCCTGGCGCTGCCTTGTTTGCGCCGTGCGCTGGCAGCCTCATCCACGGTGAAAGACGCCCAAAACGCCGCAATCCGGCTGGGCGAGACCTTGTTCCAGTTGGGGCGTCTCGATGAGGCGCGCCAGACCCTGGACCCGCTTTATCAAACGGTCAGCCAGGCAATGTCGGCGCCTGAAGGTGCTTCGCCCGATGGCGGTTCACTGATGATTACATCGCAGATGGCGTTCGTCTTTGCCCGCACGCTGCTGAACCTGAATGAGCCGGAAAAGGCAATCCCGATTCTTACTGGAGTGGTGAAGGATTGCCCGGCAAACCCCGAACCCTACCTGGATCTTGCTCGAGCGCTGATGATGCTTGGAGATTCGGCTGCCGGCGCCCGGAGGGCGATTCCCTTCCTGCAGAAATGTCTGGGTATCGGTCCGGATGGCAGCCCGGGCGGTTATGAGGGTCTGCTGGACGAAACTCCCAATTTGCGCGCCGAAGCGCGCATGCTCCTGGCAGAAGCCTATTCCAAAGCCGGCGAGTTGGATAAAGGGCTGGAAGCTTACCGCGTGGCGCTCGAGGAACCCGCCAACCGGACGTCCGATCGCCAGACCCGTCTCGCTTTGGGGCTGGGAATGAATGCATTGAAGCTCGAACTGCCCGAAATGGCAGTGGCTGCATTGCAGGAGGCAGCTCAGAGCGAACCCCTCAATATCCAGATTCACAAGTCGTTGAGCGAAGCCTACCTCGCGACCGGGCTCACCCAGGACGCAATTCAGGCTGCCCGAACTGTGCTGGAATTGACCCCGGACGATCTGGATGCCTTGTGCTGGTTTATTGAACAAGGTGCCCGCATCGCGGAACAACCGGGCGGTTCTAGAACCCCGCTCCAGGAGGAAATTATCCGGGCATTGCACGCTGCGCTTCAGCAAGCCCCGGACCGGGCTGACCTGCTGTTGAAACTTGGCAGCTTGCTGCTCAGTTCTGGCAAGGTGGAAGAAGCGCTCGAAGCCTTTCGCAAACTGGCTGCGCTCGATACGGTGTTGCAGAAGATAAGCTCGGCGGAGCTTTTTCAGGCAGGCGCGGCGGTGCTTGAAGCTGGAGATGCGCGCCTAGCGGTGATCCTGCTGCAAAAGTCGCTGCATCAGATAGAAGCCGCGGACGGTCAAGAGGTCGCAGCCGAATTGCGTGTAGGTTTATTCGAGACTCTGGTCAAAGCGCTTGAAACGCTGGGAGAACTGGACGAGGCCCTGAAAGCGATTGGCAAGGCTATCGCGCTCGACCCGATGAGGCTGGATTTCTATTACACACGCGCCGACCTGCTGATGAGTCTGGGGCGCTACGCGGAGGCGCGCTCTGAGCTGGATGAGGCGATCCAGCGCTGGCCCGACGACCCCGGCTTGCGCTACCGCTATGCCCGCTTGCTGCATTTGATGGGTGAACTTCCGCCGGCGCTTCAACAGGTGGAGCAGGGGATCGCCGCGCTTGACGAAACCACCGCAAGCCACATCGAAAAGGAATTGTTCACGCTGGCATCCAGGCTGGCTTTCGCAGCTTTACGCCCGCGCCGCGCATTTGCTTACTTGAACAGAGCTGTCCCCGAAACCGACCCCGATTATGACCAATACGAACAAGCAATGCTGAGAGCAGAGCTGGCGCTGGAAGCCGGTGAACAGGAAGCAGCCTTCCAGGCAGTGCAAAGCGTTCAGGCGCAGCCTCTCGAATCTGCCCGCGCGTTGGCGGTATCGGGCAGGGTGGCTTATCGGCGGGGCGATCGCGAGGCTGCCGATCGCAACTGCCGGGCAGCAGTGCGCCAATGGATGCGCCAACAGATGAGCCAACCGGGGGTGACGCCCGCAACCAGCAAAGATGAGTTTATCTCTGAATTGACGTCGATTGGGATGGCGGCGCTCGAAAATCGCCAATGGACGGAGGCGCTTTCGATCTTCCGCCAGATGGTTGAGATGTTCCCCGAAGAGCCGCTGGCGCACTTCAAGCTGGCTGAAGCCACGTTGATTTGCGCTGAAGCGCAGGCGTTTTGCCAGGATTTCGAAGTCGTGCAGCATGCGCCAGGTCCTGAAATGCTGGTTGAAGAGGCGCAGACCCAATTCAAGACGTGCTTGAAAACTGCGGCGACCAAAGCGGGCTGCATCGATATTCTGCAGCCTGACGGGGTGATGCAGGATTGGGATGTCGAAATAAAACGTTCGATCGGCTTGTGTGCGAGAAGAGGCAAGGCGCTCTTTACACCCGCAATCGAAAACGCGGCCGCGCTGGAGTTCTTGCTGCAGACGATTATGCCGGATGTTGAGGACATTGTCGCGTTGGTGACGGCTTATCGCCGTTGCGGGGCAAATGATCGGGCGCTGAAGTCGGTCGATGTTGGTTGGCACCCGGCGTTTGATGGGCGCGATTTTCGCTCGGATCCGCGGGTGATCGTTCAGCTTGCCATGTGCGAACCGGACGAACAAAAAGCGGTTACGATGCTGGATGAATTGACTAAAAACCCCGACTGGCAAGCGCAAGGCTGGCCCGAACCGGCAATGCTGAAATACCTGACGGCGCAAACTTACTATCAGCACCAGCGCTATCAGGCTGCGTTCGAGGCGATCGAAGCGGCGCTTTCAGAATGGCCGGATGAGCCGCGCTGGCAGGCTTTCGCGGCCCGTATCTTGGCTTCCCAGCCGGACTTGAACCGGGTGCAGCAGCTTGCCGCCGCAATTGGATATTATGAAAAAGCCGCCGCCCTGGAGCCGGACCACAGCAATCACCGCCTGGAGCTCGGACGGATCTATCTCGAAAGCGGTCTGGTGCGCCAGGCGGTGCAGTCGCTCGACCAAGTTACCCGCCAGGACCCTAAAAATCCGCTCGGCTGGCTGACCCTGGCGAAAGCCCGGTTCCAGGCTGGGGAAATGGATCAGGCAGCCCTGAGCGCCGAGAAAGCGATTGAGCAAGCCGAAGAACCAGTCGAAGCGCTGCTTTTACGGTCTGAGATCGCGCTGCAAACTCGCAATTATCGCGGCGCGTTGAGCCGGGTTCAGACCATCTTGCGCTCAGACCCCAGCCACCCTCAGGCGCTCTATGTATTGGCGCAAGCAATGGATGGGTTGAACCGCCCGGCAGAAGCCCTGGAAGCCATCGAGCGCGCTCTGCCGGCTTTCGAAAATCCGATCCCGATGCAAATTGAGCGCTTGAAATTGATCAAACGCTCCAAAGGGCTTGAAGGGGGTTTGAAGGCATTGCAGGAACTGGTCGCTCAAAACCCCCGCCAGGCGGCTTTCCTGGCGCTGCTGGCAGACTGGCTGAAAGAGACGGGAAAGCAAGACGCCGCGGTGCAGGCGGCTCGTCTGGCGCTGCAAGAAGAGTTGGAAGGTTTGACCCTTAAGCAACGCGCCGACCTGCATACCATGATCGGTCTGCACATGCGGCAGTCTGGTCAGTTGGATCAGGCGATCCATCATCTGAGTGAAGCAATTGCCCTGTCTTCGGATCACCTGGACGCTTATCTGGAACTTGGGAAAGTCTACCAGGACCGGCGGGAATATCAGCAAGCGCTCAAAATATATCAAAAAGCGATCAACGTCGCCGGCGATGATTATCGACCGTATTATCAGGCTGGCTTGGTGCTGAAAGATAATAAAGACTACATGGCGGCTGAAGCGATGCTGCGCCGGGCGGCTCAAATTGCGCCGAACGAAGTTTCAGTTCACCGTTTATTGGGCGCGGTCGTGGCTCTCAACCTGGTGCACAGCCGGCGATTAGTGCCCGGCGAACCCAGATGAGCTGACCTGTTTGGATGGGACGAACCATGACACTCGCCAGCCCACAATTACTGCAAAGACCTCTCGATAGATCAGATTATCATCGGATCGTTCAAAATGCGCTTGCCAGCCGCGAATTTGGGTTTGCCCGGCAAGCCATTCTGGGTTGGCTGGCAGCCTATCCGGGCGATCTGCAGGCGGGTTTATATTTTGCTCATGCTCTCGTTGGGGAAAACCGGGCTTCCCAGGCGCTGCGGGTGCTGCGCGGGCTTTGTTCCGCCGACCCGGAATATCTGGAAGCGGTGCAGACTTTATTAGAGGTCATTGAAACAATCCAAAAAGGTTCAGAACTTGGGCGGGGCGCGTCGGGCGCCGGGACAGGTGGGTCGGCTCAATTTGAAGCCATGGAAAGCGAAGCTCAGGCGCATTGGTTTGCCCTCACGGGCCGCAATCGGGAGGGGTGGCTGCCCGCCTCCTGGGGCGGTCCGCTCTGGTTTGCAAGACTGGCGTTGGAACAGGGCGATTTATGCCTGGCAGAGAATCTGATCCAGGAAGCCTGGGAGAATGGGCCGGCCCATCCACTCTTGGGAATTACCCACCTGCAGTACCTGGCGCTAGAACCAGGGACTTCATTAGAAGCCCGCTGTGATCTGGCGCGCAGTTATCACGACCGCTGGCAGGATACGATCGCCTTTATGCTGCGCCTGGCGGATTGGTCGCTTGAAGGCGGACAATCGGGACCGGCTGTGGCGCTGCTGCACCAGGCGGCTGCGCGCGATGTTGGCGGACAAATTGCTGTGCGCCTGTGGAGCCGAGAACACCCGTACCGCTCTCTCTGGCCCGCCTCGATGAAGCTGAACCTGAATTTAATGGTTCCGGCAGTGGTGGCTGCCCGGCTTGGCTGGAATCGCCTGACGGAGGGCGTGGACGATCCCGCTGCAAGCGAAACGGCGGCAGAGGATGCCACCGCGGCGGCGGATGAATTGCCTGCCAGCCCTGAAGCCGCGGCTCCACCGCCGCTGGAAGATGACGCGGTTGAGCCAGTCTCTCAACAACCGATTGAAGAAGCCCCATTATCCGCGCCGGCAACTGGTCTGGAGCCGCATGCGGCAGACCCCGAGCGCAAGCCAGCGCGAGCCGCCTCCGCCCGGCGCAAAGCGCGGCCGCTCGACCAGGAATTGCGCGCGGTCGAGCAAGAATTCGAGCGGTTGGCGCACCGCTTCAAGCTGCCCGGGATCGAATCTCGCGACGGGCGCTTCCCAATTTATGTAATTTTGACCTTTCGAAAGCGCCTGGTAGAAGTATATGGAGCGGCGGTGACGGGATTGCTCGAGAGTGAAATGGCTCAACTGGGAGACGCCATCCGCAGCCGCCCGGGTTGGGGGGCATGGGCGGTATTTGCAGACGATCTGGCTTGCACTCAGGCTTTCGGTTCTCAACCTGTCAAGCCGGGTGATCCGTGGAGCTTGAAGTTGATGTTGGCAGATCTGGATGATGCGCTGGCAAATCAGGGCGCTCGGATCGGGGCTTTACTCATCCTGGGGGGACCTGAGATCGTTCCATTCCACCATCTGCCCAATCCAACGAACGATCCCGACGTGGACGTGCCTTCGGACAACCCGTACGCGACGCGCGACGAGAATTATTTTGTCCCTGAATGGCCGGTCGGCCGCCTGCCTGGCGGGGCAGGCAGCGACGCCAGGATGCTGCTAGAAGCCTTGAGGCGCTACCAGATCGAGCATCGCCGGACCAAACGTAAGGTTTCGTGGAAGGAACGTTTGATAGGTTGGGTAACTGGATTATTCGATTTTGTAAACCCGCAAAACAGGCGTAACTTCGGTTACACCGCTGAAGTCTGGCGCAAGGCAGCCGCCGCGGTGTTCGGACCAATCGGGAAACCCGGCTGGCTGCACGTATCGCCGCCATCGGGCTTGCCCCCCGCGGATCAAGCCGTTGAGGGAAATGACAACCAGGACTTGCACGGGGTGCCCGAGTTGTCCGGCAGGCTGGGGTACTTCAACTTGCACGGCTTTATTCATGCGACCGAATGGTTCGGTCATCGCGATTTTCTGCGCGCATCGAACCAACCGGACTTCCCGGTGGCGCTGCGACCCAAAGACATCCAGCCGGGTAAACGGTCGTCGCAATTCCCGCGCCTGGTATTTAGCGAGGCGTGCCACGGAATGTTCATCCATGGCCGTTCGCGCGACGAGGTCATTGCATTGAAATTCCTCTCTGCCGGAAGCCTGGCAGTCGTGGGGTCGACCAGCATGGCTTATGGCTCGATCTCTGCCAGACCTATGGTCGCGGCAGACCTGCTGGGTCACACATTTTGGCGGTTTCTGAAGGACGGAATGCCCGCCGGCGAGGCGCTGCGCCAGGCAAAAATCTATCTCGTCCGGGAAATGGATCGCCGGCAAGGCTACCTGGATGGGGAAGACCAAAAGACGCTGATTTCGTTTGTCCTGTATGGCGACCCACTGGCAGAGCCGCTCCAAAAAGAGCGGGATCCGAAAACATTGCGCTATCGGACAAACCCCCTGGCGGAAATCTTTACGATCAGCGATGCCGCTGAGCCATGCGAGGCCACCGGTCCGGTCCCGCTGGAGGTGTTGGACGGCGTGCGCCGGGCTGTGGCAAAATATTTACCGGGTATGTCGGATGCCCGGCTGGCTTATACTTGCGAGCCGGATCCGGAAGAATGGGAACCGGTTGCGGGCTCTGCTTCGCCGCAAACTGCAAATGGAAATTTACAGCCTGGGGGAGAGAGACCTGGTAGAAAAGGCCCGCATGTGGACCGCATGGTGCGCAACCTGGTCACATTGAGCAAGCAGATTAATGCCTCGGGGGAGATACACCCTCAGATTGCCCGTCTGCGCCTGGATGAACAGGGCAAGCTGGTCAAGCTGGTCGTCTCGCGCTGAGCGGATCATCGGACGGATGAGAATTCGCTAATCCCCTTCCCTGAAAGCCCAATTTAATCTTGTGGTATGATAGCTGGCGCATGGAGCAAAAGTGAGAACGCGCGGCGCTTTTTCGGCATTGCGGTTTATTTCATTGGGGTTGCTGCTGGCTTCAATCATATTGGCCGCGCTGCAATTGGTGCGCTTCAGCCGGGTGCGCTCATACCTGCCTGCCGGACTCACCGTTGCCAGCGTTCCGGTTGGGGGGTTAGACCGTCAGCAAGCTGCCGAGCGGCTGATCGAGATATATTCCGCGCCCGTGCTGATCCACTACAACAAATCCTCAATCTTGCTTCAGCCATCCGCGGTTAGTTTCAATCTGGATATCGAGAATATGCTGGCGCTGGCGAATCTGGAGCGTACTCAGAAGCAGTTCTGGGAGGATTTTTGGGATTATCTATGGGGGCACACGGAATTTCCTACGCAGATTCCCCTGAGGGCGACCTTCTCGGAAGACCAGTTGTGGGCTTTTTTAGTGGACATCGCGGCGCGCTATGACCAGCCCTCCGAACCGGCTATGCCGATCCCGGGCTCAGCCGGTTTCGATCCGGGCCAGCCCGGGGAGGCGCTGGATATTAATGCTGCCGTGCCGCTGATTGAGGCTGCCTTGTACTCACTGGATAATAACGAGGTCGAGCTGCCGATTGTCCGCGTTGGTCCGGAGCGCCCTTCTTTTGAGAACCTTGAACTGCTGCTAAAACAGACGCTTCAAGTAGATGAATTTGATGGTTTGGCAGGGGTCTATTTGCTGGATTTGAACACCCGCAAGGAGATCCACTTCGCCTATCAAAACGGGGAAGACCTCTCAGTTGAACCGGACATTGCCTTTACCGCCTCGAGCATCATCAAGGTTCCGATTATGGTGTCCGTGTTTCGCCGCTTGAATGACCAGAATGACCCGGAGACAACCAAGCTGCTCGAAGATATGATTACCCTTTCCGGCAACGAAGCCGCCGATTGGCTCATGGAGCGGGTGATCGATCCGGTGCGCGCCCCGTTGGAAGTCACCGAAGACATGCAGGCGCTGGGGCTTAATAACACTTTCCTGGCGGGCTACTTCACGTTTGGCTCGCCGCTGCTGGCTTTGATCAACACCCCCGCCAATTCGCGCACCGATGTTTTCACCGATCCGGACCCATACAGCCAGACCACCCCTTCGGATATTGGGATGTTATTAGATGACATCTATGAATGCGCCAAGACCGGCGGCGGCACTTTGCCGGCGGTCTTTCCGGGCGAGATCACCCAAGCCGAATGTCAGGCGATGAACGCCTATCTCATTCAAAACCGCCTGCCGGTGCTGCTTACTGCGGGCTTGCCGGAAGGAACCCCGATCGCCCATAAGCACGGCTGGGTGACGGTCAACGGAGTCATTAATGCGATCGGCGACGCGGGGATCATTTATTCGCCCGGCGGAGATTACATCCTGGTGGTTTTCCTCCACCACCCAAACCAGTTAATCTGGGAATCGGCTTCCGCCCTGATCGCTCAACTTTCACAGGCGGTTTATAATTTCTACAACATCCCCCAGAGCTGAACCGGCTCGAAATTCAACTTAAGGTATAATTTTCTCACCGCCCCAGTAGCTCAATGGACAGAGCGCCTGACTTCGGATCAGACGGTTCCGGGTTCGAATCCTGGCTGGGGCGCTAAGAAGAATCGAACTGCTTGACCTACCGGTCGAGCAGTTCTTTGCGTTAATTCACTTTGAGAATCGTGATAGATTGAACGCTTGTATTAATTTCACGCGGGGGACACAGGAATTGTGATATCCTCACAACCGATGAGACGAAAGCAACCCAAAATGCGGATAGAAGTCACTTGACTACTCACTCCCCCCCGTTATACGGTAAATTCAACCGAATAGCATATTGCTGTGGAGGGGAAAAATGAGGAAAGTCCGTGACTTGTTGCGACAACTTATCGGAGTATTCATTTTTCTTGTTCTTGCAGTTGCTTTAGTTTATATTCTCAAATGGGGTAGAGGTTTTTCAACTGCTGATAGTTTTGCCGGATCAGGGACCAGTGCTTACCCTCCGCCTGTTACTCAAGAGCCGGCGAGTAGTCCCTCAACGCCCTATCCAGGCCCACTTGAGACACAAGGTACCCAAATCGTTCAAAGCAGTCCAACAACACGGGCAACGTTGGTTCCCGTACCTCCTCCCGGATGGCCGACCAATGAACCTTGGCCGCCCGATGCTTCAAGAAGTACGCCTTATCCTACCGATAATTATCCCTTATTTCCGACGCCTGACCAGTCCTCGTCACAATATTTTGACCAGCTGCCAGGCGCAATAACTTTATGGTTTCCATATTTTGAAAAAGCAGATACGGCTCCTACATTCAAAGAAGCCAAGATAGACGTAGCAAATAAAGCTGTTGAATTGACACCATTCAGTGTTGAATTAAAAATACCCACCCCCTTAATCGGACCCGATCCAGGCCCGGTTTTGGTGGATTTACATCTATCATCAGATTCTCGCTGGTTGGTTGCGGATTTCGCTTACAGCAGTTCCCAATTAATTGATCTTTCCACTGGAAAATCCAGGGAATTGGCTTTTAATCTTTCGTCTCCGTATTGGAAATTTGTGTCCTGGGTTTCAAACAATCCAGTTAAGCTGCTTGCATTTGGTTCAGAAGTCCCCATAAAAAACGGACAATTGATAAACGTGGATAAAGCAGAAGTTGAACAGGCAACTTTACTTGAAAAAGATGCAATTGAAGATGGCGATTTGGCAGGAATTGCCTATTCGCCTGATGGAGCAAATCGAGCCATTACTGTAGTGAAACCGCCTACGGCTGGGGTTCGTAAAAATTGGATAACCGAAGTTTGCCTCCAGGATTGTAAAACTCGGAAGATAGCAGAAATTGAAGGGGGAGCATCCTTTGTAGATGGGAGTTTACAATGGTCTCCAAATAGTAGAAATCTTATTTGGACTGTAGTGGTGATGGGCGATGGGGGCAAATTAGAAGCTCAATCGTGGATTTATAACATGGATACTGATACGGCTAAATTATTAGATGTTCTCGGGTCATCGGTAAAATATATCTATCCGCCTACCTGGTCGCCGGATGGATCAACAATTGCTGTATTAAAGACCGTTCAAAATAGTGATGGAAGTAAAGAGATACAGAACGTATTCCTTATCGATGTAATAAAAGGCGAGGAGAGACAATTAACGAATTTCACAAATTATCAACTTTCTCACTTACAGTGGTTACCCGATGGTAATTGGTTGGCCTTTACAGTTAATAAAGGGGATTATGGGGAAATATGGATAACAAACCTTGACGGTAAAATTCTCCCATTCGCAGGCCCAACACTCCCAAATGCTCCTTATATCTTGAAATAATAGGAGAACAATATGGACCACCTCCAAATAAACTCATCAAGATTAGCGATTGTCATCGTACTGTTATTTGGAGATTTGTTTATCGGCGTGGGGCATGTTATGGCGAGTGGGATTTCCCTTCGACCGCCTTACGACGGTCAGTATCCGTTAACAAGTTTTTTCGACCACTACTATCCAAATTACTCGAGTACGGATGGCGTCGTTATCTACGATGGTGAAAATGTAAATAGCTGTTCGCCTCACTGTTATCAAGGGCACTCCGGATACGATTGGAGTATGACTGAAGGGACACCTATCTATGCAACATCGAGTGGAACCGTAGAAATAACCAGGTTCAATCTAACAGAAGGATATGGTAATT
The DNA here is from genome assembly GCA_002050125.1 of Anaerolineae bacterium UTCFX2. GTDB lineage: Bacteria > Chloroflexota > Anaerolineae > Anaerolineales > UBA4823 > UTCFX2. The sequence goes on from MWTA01000065.1 coordinate 15,107, forward strand.
ATATTGTTATAAATCATTCGGGTGGTTTTCGGACACTTTATGCGCATTTAAGAGCAAATACTCCGTTTAATGTTTCCGTCGGGGAAGAAGTAAACCAGGGAGAGTTGATCGGTTGGAGTGGAAACACAGGCAATTCGAGTGGGGCACATCTACATTTTGGTGTCTATCGGGGAACGTTTTCGAGTAATGAGGTTAATACAACAGACCCGTTTGGCTGGCGAGGTAATTATCCTGACCCTTTATTGGGATTTGGGAGCGGTCACACTGCTCCTGTTTGTGGCGAAGCAATGATTCCGATCCGGTCTCCTGTGCAGATACGATAATCGAGGATGCAGCTGCATTTGGTTTCAAAAAATCAGGAACTTGGAGCACCAGTCAAATTGGAAATGGTTTTCACATGTATTTTAGGTCTACGACGACGGGTAATGACCACGCCGAATGGTGTTTCCCGACCTATTACTATGGTAGTTATAAATTCTATGCTTGGATACCTTGGGAAAATGCGACTTCTCAAAGCGCCGATTATGGTATTTGGACGTCATCTGGCTGGCGGACAGTCACGGTAAATCAACAGATATACTCTAATAAGTGGGTCTACCTCGGGACTTTTGATCTTAATCCCAGTTTTAATCCCTCCTACAATTGTGTTATTTTAAATGCAAACACTGGTGAACCGTCGGGATCAAGGTGGGTAGGAGTAGATGCAATAAAAATAAGAAATTATCCG
>MWTA01000080.1 GCA_002050125.1 Anaerolineae bacterium UTCFX2
AGCGATTTGCGCCCGCCCTTGCGCGGCGCGGCGGTCAGCGCCTCTTCCTCCAGCGGATATCCAAACGAGATCGCGATGCGCAGGTGCAGGTCGGCTGGGAAGCCCAGCAGCTCGCGCGCCTGGTCGGGCTTGTAGATCGACGCCGGACAAGAGCCGACGCCCAACTCCCAGCCCGCAAGCTGCATATAACCGGCAGCCTGCCCCAGATCGAACATCGTCTGGAATTTCTCAGCCGGATCCGGGCTGAGCAAAGCCACCCCCATGGCAGCCCCCGCCAGGTGCCCAGCCCAATCGCCGCACTCGGAAAGCGCCTTCAGCGTCGCCTTGTCGGTGATGGCAATGAAATACCAGGGCTGAGAATTTTTGGAGGATTGCGCCCGCCTGCCAGCGTTCAGGATGGCTTGCATGACTTCCTGCGGCAAGGGTTCATCCGTGAACTGGCGCACGGCGCGCTTGGTTAGGATCGCATCTTTTACGTTCATGCCATTATTTTAGCATAGCATTGGCGTCAATTTTGCTATAATGATTACATGACTGCCGTTTCCCGCCGCCCGGAAGACCCGTTTTTCAACCCCGCCGCGGAATCGATCTGCCAGGTGCTGCGCTTTGAGGCAGACCCGCATGAACCGCTAATTCCTGCTTCCGAGCTGGAGTGGGACCGGCTCGCGGCGGGGGCGCTGAGCCTGGGCGTCGGACCGCTGGTCTATTATCGGCTGCGCGAAATGGGTTATCTCGATCAGATCCAACCCGGCGCCCGTCGAGCGTTTAAATCCAGCTACATAAATTCGGTCGCCGCCAGCCTGATCCGTCAAAATTCGTTGAAGAAAATCCTGGCGGCGTTTGATCGGGCTGACATACCCGTCATCGTCTTGAAGGGCGGTCATCTGGCGAACACGGTCTACCCCGACCCGGCGCTGCGCCCCATGAGCGACCTCGACCTGCTCGTTCCTTTCGAAAAGCTGGAACAGGCGGTGGAAGGGTTGCAATCGCTCGGATACCGCCCCGAGCGCCAGTATTGGACGGACTTCGAGACCACCGTCAACCAGCACCTGCCCCCGTTCAGGAGCGAGAAAGATCAGACGGTCGAGCTGCATTGGACGATCCGACACCCCGAACTCGCCAGACCGGTTGACCTCGCCGCCGTTTGGGAGCGCGCCCAGGCGTTCGACCTCGAGGGGCAGGCGGCGCGCGGGCTTTCAACCGAAGATTTGTTGCTGCACTTAACCGCCCACAACGCCATCCAGCACCACATGAAGGGCGGGCTGCAAGCGTTGTACGACATCGCCGCCGTGGTGGACCACTGGGACGAACAGATCGACTGGAAGCTGCTCGCTCGAACCTGCCGCGAACACAAACTGCAAAAAGCGCTTTACCTGTTGCTGCGGCTGTGTCGTGAGCTGTTTGGGGCGCCGGTTCCCGAAGCCTTCCTGGGCGAAATCCAGCCGCCGGATTTCGCCCCGCAATGGCTCCAGGCTGCCAGCGACCTGATCTTCCTCAGCCAGGCGAACCACACGCAGCTTTCGATCAACTATGCCGACCTGATGAACGCCAACGGGCTGCCCGGCAAATTGTACGAGCTGCTCAAACAGGTTTTTATCCCGCCGGCGCAGATGTCCCAGGCATACGGTCTGCCGCCCGGCTCGGCGCGCGTCTGGCTCTACTATCCCGTCAGGTTCAGGTACCTGGCGGCGAAGCACGCCCAGCCGCTCAAACGGCTGGCGCGGGGCGAGGCGCAAATGACCCGGTCCGCCGAACTGACCAGTCAGATCAAAGCGCGGATGGACTATTTGGACGCGGCGCTCTCCGAAGGAACGTCCGATGGATGATCTGGCAAAGATGCGGCTTTATCTGAACCGGCAGGCTAGCAGTTTCGGGCGCTATCTGCTGGAACAGACGGTGATGTGCCTGACCGGCTGGATACCGACCGTCGTTGGCATCGCGGTGCGCGGTTTGGCGTACCGGCTCATCCTGAAAATCGAGGGGCAGGCGGCGATCGAGCGCGACGTGCGCATCCGCTTCGCCAGCCAGGTGCGCCTCGGGCATGGCAGCTTTATCGATGAAGGCGTCTACATCCACGCCACGCCGGGCGGGGTCGCGATCGGCAAAAACACCATCGTGATGCACGGCGCGGTGCTGCACGTGTATAATTTCCGCAACCTGCCCCACGCCGGGATCAAAATTGGCGAGGATTCGCTGATCGGAGAGTATTCGATCATTCGCGGTCAGGGCGGGGTGACCATCGGGAACCGGGTCTACACCTCCCCGATGACCCAGATCATCGCCGTCAATCACGTGTTCAACGACCCGCACAAGCCCTTTGTCGATCAGGGCATCACCGCCGAGGGGATCGTGATCGAGGACGATGTCTGGCTCGGGTCGGCGGCGGTCATCACCGACGGCGTGCGGGTTGGGAAGGGCGCGGTCGTCGCCGCGGGCGCGGTGGTGACGCGCGACGTGCCCCCGCACACCATCGTGGCGGGCGTGCCGGCGAAGCCCATCAAGGAAATCGATGGGAGTGATCCGCTCCCCGATAAACCTATTTACTATATATCTGCAAACCAGGATAATCGCCATGATTAATCCAGCACAAGTGGACGAAATAACAACCCTTTCGCTGGTCATCCCGGCGCTGAACGAAGAAGCCGGCATTACCAGCATCATCGACCGCGTGCTCGCGGTCCAGCCCGCTTTGAGTCGGGCGGGTGTCGCCGGTCTGGAGCTGATCGTCGTGGACGACGGTTCCACCGACCGCACCACCGAGATCGTGCGATCTTGCACCGGCGTAGTGCTCGTTCAGCACTCGGTCAACCTGGGTTACGGCGCCGCCTTGAAATCGGGGTTTCGAGCGGCGCGCGGCCAGATTCTGGGGTTCCTGGACGCTGACGGCACCTACCCGCCCGAATATCTGCCGCAGCTCTGCGCTGCCATCCTGGAAGGCGCGGACGTGGCGGTCGGTTCGCGCCGCTCCGGCGAGTACAGCGAGATGCCCGCCGTGCGCCGCCTGGGCAACTTTTTCTGGTCGAACCTGCTCAGCTTGCTCGCCGGGCGGCGGGTGGTCGACCCCGCCAGCGGCATGCGGATTTTTCGCCGCGAGGCGCTGGAGTATATCTATCCCCTGCCGGATGGCTTGAATTTCACCCCGGTGATGAGCACCCGCACCGCGCACGAGGAACTGCGCGTTGTGGAACTCCCCATCCCTTATAAGGAGCGCGTGGGGCGGTCAAAACTCAGCGTGGTGCGCGACGGCGTGCGCTTCCTGCGCACCATTCTGTGGACCGCCCTCAATTACAACCCCGTCCGCATCCTGGGGAGCATCGGGTTGGGAATGTTCCTGATCGCCGCGGTCATCGCGGGAATCCTGATCGTCATGCGGCTGGCTGGCGTCACCACGCTGGGACCCTGGGGCGTGTTTGGTACGTTCACCGCGGTGGTGTTCGGCATCGCCGGGATCAACCTGTTCGCGTTGGGAGCAACTTTCAACTACCTGGTGTCGCTCTTTCATAAGCGCCCCATTCGCCAGGGCTTGCTCGGTCGCCCGCTCTTCAAAAAGCCGATCGAACGGCATTTCTGGTGGATCGGTCTGCTGATGCTGTCAGCCGGGTTGATTTTCGGGGCAGTCAGCCTGACGTTGGCGCTGGAAGCCTGGCCCATCGAGCGCTTGTGGCTCTACTTGTTGGCTGGCACAATGCTGATCCTGGCGGGCTTGCAACTGGTGATCTTCTGGCTGATCGCGCGCGTCTTGCAGGAGCTGAGCCAGCGCGAGTTCCAGGTGCAAACGGAGATCTTCACAAATAAATAATTATTAACCGTCGTCTGCCGGGGCGTGACTTATAATTTACAGATAATTTAGGTTGTAAAAGTCTTTTTGCGTTTTTTAGATGGAGGGAACTACACTACATGGAAAACAGCCTATCCGAAAACCTGGGGACCAGGCGCATCCCAAAACTCCCCGAAACGCGCTTCCCCAACGCCGACGAGATCGTGCGGGCGCGCGCCGTTGCACGCAAGCTCGCCAGCAAAGTCGATGTGCTGCTGGTCAACCCGCCCTCGCCAGACGGCGGGATCTGGATCCGCACCCAGCACCGCGTCGGGCGGCGCAGCCGCGAGAACATGATCTGGCCGCAGGTCAGCCTGGCGCAACTGGCAGCCCTGCTTCACCCGGATTACAGCGTGGAGATCGTAGACGCAATTGCTTTGCGCATGAACTGGGCGGAGTTCGAAGAACTGCTGCGCGACCGCCGGCCGCGCTATTACCTCACCCAGGTCACTGCCCCGACCCTCACCAACGACATGTTCGGCGTCTTCCTCGCCAAAAGCCTGGAGGTCGTCACCATAGCGTTTGGCACGCATGTTACGCCGATGGCTCAAGAGACCCTGCGCACCTATCCAGCCCTGGATTACGTCCTGCGCGGCGAACCGGAGATGACCCTGCGCGAACTGATCGACACATACGAGGTCGCGCAAGGGCGCTGGCTGGTGGACAAAAACAGCCGGCTGCACCGCCCGGACACCGGCGAACCGGCTCACGGTCACCAATACACCTGGAAGATGTGGACCGAAACCGACCCCACCTGGCGCCCCGCCTGGACCTACCCGGCGCAGAACCCGGAAGACGAACCGGAAAGCAACCCGACCGGGGTGGCGCTGCCAGTTCTGCCGGCGTTTCAAAAACTACCCGAAGCTCCCAAACCCTCGAACGCCCAGCTCGCCTCGATCAAGGGTTTGGGCTGGCGCAAATCCGGCGAGATTGTGGTCAACTGGGACCGCCCATTCTTCCGGGACCTGGACGACCTGCCCATGCCGCTGCATCACCTGCTGCCGCTAAACAGCTACCGCATGCCGATGATCAAGGGTCCTTATGCGTTTATCGTGACCAGCCGCGGCTGTCCGGCGGGCTGTAAGTATTGCATCAAGCACGTCAGCTACCAGTTCTCGGTGCGCTTGCGTTCGCCGGAAAAGCTGCTCGAAGAAATCCAACTGCTGTACGATCAGGGCGTGCATCACATCCACATGTATTCCGACCTGTTCACCGTCAGCCGCGACCAGGTGCTGGAGCTTTGCCGCCTGCTGATCGAGAAAGGTCCCAAGATCACCTGGACTTGCAACAGCCGGGTCGATTATGTGGACGAAGAAGTGCTGACCCTGATGGGCAAAGCCGGCTGCGAGCTGATTTCGTGGGGGATCGAGAGCGGCAACGAGGCGATCCTCAAGCGCGCCCACAAAGGATACCGCATCGAACAGGCTTACAACGCTCTGCGCTGGGCAAAGCAAGCCGGGATCAAAAACTGGGGTTATTTCATCATCGGGCTGCCTGGCGAAACCAAAGAGACCATCCAGGAGACGATGAGATTCTCGAAAGAACTGCCGCTGGATATCGCCCTGTTTCACGTTGCCGCGCCCTATCCCGGCACGCCGTTCTTCTTCGAAGTGGTGGAGAACGGCTGGTTTCGCTCGGATGTGAACTGGGAAGAGGTAGATATGGATCAGGCGACCGTGCTGGATTATCCCGACCTGAAAGCGGAAGACCTGCTTTACTGGCAGCGGCGCGCGTTTCGGGAATGGGCTTTCCGCCCCGGTCCGATCCTCACCTTTATCAAGGGGATGAACTCTTGGGCGGGCTTCAAGAGCGCGATCGATATCGGCATGCAAACCCTGGGGTGGATAAAAAGCTGATCAGCCTGCTCAAATTCCAGCGCGCCATGGCCGCGACCGGGCTGGAACGACCACTGATCCTGTTTATCGTCAGCGCTGGCGCATCCGTTTGGTTGGCATACGATCGGATCCCGGCGCTGATCTCTTTTGGGCGCATTCTGCTTGCCGCGGGTCTGTTTTTCCTGGTCGTGAACCTGCCGCGCCGGCTGCAAGCCTACGCTGCCTGGATCTTCCTGTGCCTGACCGCCGCGTTTTCCGTCTTTTGGGCGCTGCGCAACAATTACGCCGCTGGTCCGGACGAGTTCGACTGGATCACCTCAATCGGGGTCCGGCTCAACGCCACCTTCCCGCTTTCGGCTGGACCGGCGCTGCATCCCAACGTAGCCGCGGGGACCATGCTCGCGGGCTTGCCCTTCGGCATTGTGCTGGGCTGGGGAGCGTACAAACAGGCGCAGACCGGGTTAGTGATCCTGGCATCCGGTACCAGCGCGCTGATCCTGGCGGGGCTGCTGCTGGCTGACAGCCGCGGCGTCTGGGTGGGGTTGGGCGCTACGGTCCTGCTCGCCGGGCTGGCTGCCGTCCAGCGCCGATGGTTCTCCGTCCGCCGAGCCAGGCGCCGCTTCTGGGGGGTTGCGCTGGCGCTCGCGCTGCTGCTGGCTGCGGCGCTGGTATGGAGCGGCTTGCTCGAAACCCTGGCGGGGCAAATCCCCGATCCGGGCGGTTTGATGCGCTCCAGAACCGCCCTGTGGCGCGAAGGGGCGGGGCTGGCGCGGGACTATTTTTTCACGGGCGCGGGGCTGGCTTCTTTCAGCCTCAACCACGCCGCCTACGCTATATTGACCCACGTTCCGTACACGGCGAACAGCCACAACGCATTCCTGGAGATCTGGATCGAGCAGGGGATCTTAGGGGCGGCGGCGCTGCTTTGGGGGCTGGTCGTGACGCTGGGCTGGGCGCGGCAGGCGCTGAGCCGGCGCGCAATTCCGCGGCTCGCCTGGGCGGGGCTGGCGGGGCTGTGGGCTGCGGGCGTGCACGGGGTTGTGGAAGTGGCGTTTTACGGTCAGCCGACCCTGCCGGTGATCGGGGTCGTGCTGGGGTTTGCCGCGCTCGCCGCGCCAAACCCGGCGGATCGCCCGGCAAAGCTTCCTCTGGCTTCCCGGCGGGCGGCGCTGCTGATTGGCGCGGCCGTGCTCGCTAGCACCGCGCTGGTTTTCCACCGCCCGATCCGCGCGGGCTGGTACGTCAACCTGGGCGCGCTGGAACAGAGCCGGATCGAGCTGAGCCAGTTCGACCCCGAAAATTTCGATCACCCCGCGTTGGAGGAGATTCGCGCCCGCAGCGACTTGCAGCACGCCCAAAGTCTGTTTCGGAAAGCGCTCTCGATCCAGCCGGATAACCTCACCGCGCTGCGGCGCCTGAGCCTGATCGCGCTGGCGCAAGGCGAGTACCCCGCCGCGCTGGCGTGGATGGAAACCGCCTGGAACGCCGGCTGGCGCGAGACCACCACCCGCCTGATCTATGGCGACGCGCTGGTAGCGGCGGGACAGCCAGACCTGGCAGCGAACGTCCTGCAGGGGATCAGTTGGGCTGCCGGACGCCTGGCGGGTCAGGGTTGGGCGCGCTACTGGAATCAGGGCGACGCTGCCCGCGCGGTCTATGCCTGGCAAGCCGCGCTGGAACTCGACCCGCAGAACCGCGACGCGGCGGTCTGGCTCGCAAATGCCAACTCGCATGGGAAACCATAGGGTTTTGGGTTACAATCTTTAGCTGCCGGCACGCAGGTCGCCGGACAAGGAACTCCATCGAATGAGCGAGCGATTTTTAATCACCGGAGGCGCCGGGTTTATTGGAAGTCACCTGTGCGAACTGCTCATCAGCCAGGGCAAGCAGGTGGTGGCAATCGACGACCTGTCCACCGGGCGCGCCGCCAACATTCAGCATTTGCTGCCTTTGCCGAGCTTCCAGTTCGTGCGCGAAACGATCCTGAACGCCCAGGTGTTGGACCGCCTGGCGAGTCAGGCGGATACGATCGTCCACCTCGCGGCGGCAGTCGGCGTCAAATTGATCGTCGAAGACCCCGTGCATACGATCAACACCAACATCCTGGGCACCGAAGCCGTGCTCACCACCGCCAACCGTTACGCCTGCAAGGTGCTGATCGCCTCGACTTCGGAGGTCTACGGAAAGAGCACCAGGGCGCCCTTCAGCGAAGAGGACGATTGCCTGATCGGGCCCACCACCCACAGCCGCTGGGCGTATGCGGTTTCGAAACAGGTGGACGAATTTCTCGGGCTGGCATATCAGCGCCAGTTCGATCTGCCGGTGGTGGTGATGCGCTTCTTCAACACCGTCGGTCCACGGCAGACCGGCAGATACGGCATGGTGGTGCCGCGCTTCGTGCGCCAGGCGTTGAGCGGCGCGGCGCTCACCGTTTATGGCGATGGAAGCCAATCCCGCTGCTTCGCCGATGTCGCGGACGTGATCGCGGCGGTCGCCAGCCTGGCTGAGCGCCCCGCGGCGGTCGGTCAGGTCTTCAACATCGGCAGCACCGAAGAGATCACGATTCGCGGCTTGGCGGAGCGGATCATCGCGCTGACCGGCAGCCGCTCGCCGATCGAGTACGTGCCGTACGACAAAGCCTACGCGCCCGGCTTCGAGGACATGCACCGGCGGGTGCCTGCGCTGCAGAAAATCGTCGCGCTGACCGGCTATCAGCCGCGCTGCACCCTGGACGAGACCCTGCAGCGAGTGATCGCCTACGAAAAAGAACGCCTGGCGGCTTCAGGGGATTGAGAATCATGCCGCAGAACCAGTACGACATCCCCTTCAACAAGCCGTGGATTTCAGGCAACGAACACCGCTACATGGCTCAGGCAGTGAACGCCGGGCATATTTCCGGCGACGGCGCCTTCACCCAGCGCTGCAGCCGCGTACTCGAGGAGTGGCTCGGCGCAAAGCGCGTGCTGCTCACGACAAGCTGCACCCACGCGCTCGAGATGAGCGCGCTGCTGCTCGACCTGAAGCCGGGCGATGAAATCATCCTGCCGGCGTTTACTTTTGTTTCTACCGCCAACGCGTTTGCTTTGCGCGGCGCGCGGCCGGTCTTTGCGGACATCCGTCCCGACACGCTGAACATCGCTGAGCAGCGCATCGAGGAGCTCATCACGCCCAAAACCAGGGCGATCGTTCCGGTACATTACGCCGGCGTAGGATGTGAGATGGACGCCATTCTGGAGATCGCGCGGGCGCACGGGTTGGAAGTGATCGAAGACAATGCGCACGGTCTGCTGGGGCGCTACCGCGGACGGATGCTGGGCGCTTTTGGCGGCATGGCGACCCAGAGCTTTCACGAGACAAAGAATTTCACCTGCGGCGAAGGCGGCGCGCTGGCGCTCAACCAGGAACGCTGGATCGAGCCGGCGGAGATTTTGCGCGAAAAAGGCACCAACCGCAGCCGTTTCTTCCGCGGGCAGGTGGACAAATACACCTGGGTGGGGCTGGGTTCGAGCTACCTCCCTTCGGACGTGCTGGCGGCATTTCTGCTGGCGCAGCTCGAATCGCACACGTGCATTCAGCAGCGCCGCAGGGAAATCTGGGAGCGCTACCTGCAGGAACTGCGCCCCTGGGCGGAGGCTTTAGGGGTGGGTCTCCCGGTGGTCCCGCCGGACTGCGAACCGTCTTACCACCTGTTTTACCTGCTGCTGCCCGACCTGGAGCGGCGCAGCGGGCTGATCGAGCACCTGAAACAGCGGCGCATCCTGGCGGTCTTCCACTACCAGCCGCTCAACACCTCCGAGATGGGCTTGCGGTTCGGGAGCCGCCCCGGCGATTGCCCTGTCGCCGAGCAGACCGCCGACCGGCTGGTGCGGCTCCCGTTTTACAACGGGCTGACCCGCGAAGATCAGTACCGGGTGATCGAAGCCGTGTGCTCTTTTCAATACTGATTAGCAAGGAGCAAACCTCTCATGGGAGAAAAAATCCTGGTTACCGGCGGGGCGGGTTTTATCGGTTCACACCTGGTCGATGCGCTGCTCGCCGCGGGTCACGAAGTCCGCATCCTCGACGCGCTCGAGCCGCAGGTGCACGGCGATTTGCGGGCGCGCGGTGAAGTCCCGGATTATCTCAACCCGGCTGCGGAGCTGATCCTGGGCGATATCCGCAATCCCGAAGTCGTGCAGCGCGCCCTCTCCGGCATCGACGTGCTCTTCCATGAGGCGGCGCTGGTCGGGGTGGGTCAGAGCATGTACGAGATCGCCAGATACACGGACGTGAACGCCAGCGGCGCCGCGGTCGTGCTGCAGGCGGTTGCCAACCTCCCCCAGCGCCCGCGCAAAATGATCGTCGCCTCGTCGATGTCCATTTACGGCGAAGGGGCTTACGTCTGCCCGGCGCATGGGCGGGTTTTTCCCAGGCTTCGGGAGACCGCCCAGCTTCAACAGCGGGATTGGGAGATGCGCTGCCCGGTTTCAGGCTGCGGGGAGCGCTGCGCCGCGATCCCGACGGACGAGGAAAAACCGCTTTACCCCACCTCGGTCTATGCGGTCAACAAGCGCGACCACGAGGAGATGTTCTTGGCGGTCGGACGGGCTTACGATGTGCCGACGGTCGCGCTGCGCTATTTCAACGTTTACGGCACGCGCCAGGCGCTGAGCAACCCCTACACCGGCGTCGCGGCGATCTTCTCCGGGCGGCTGCTCAACGGCAAGCCCCCAGTGATCTTCGAGGACGGCGGGCAGTCGCGCGATTTCACACACGTTTCGGACATCGTGCAAGCCAACCTGCTGGTGATGGAAAAAGCTGAAGCCGACTTCGGCGTGTTCAACGTCGGGACCAGCCGGGCGCTGACCATCTATCACGTGGCGCAGGCGTTGATCCAGCATTTGGGGCTGTCGATCGAGCCCGAGGTCGTGGAAAAATTCCGCGCTGGAGACATCCGGCACTGCTTCGCCGACACCAGCCGCCTGGCGGCGCTCGGTTACCAGCCAAAACTGCGCTTTGAGGACGGGGTCGCCGAACTGGTCGAGTGGGTCCGCCGGCAGACCGCCGAGGATCGTTTCGAAATGGCGCGCGAAGAATTGAAAGGCAGAGGGCTGACCCTCTAAGCTGCGGTCCTGCGCTGCCCGGAGCGCGCCGGTCGAGCTGAGCCCGGTTACATGGCGCCCCGAGAATAACAAAAGCGCTGGAAAGCCGAAGAGCCTTCCAGCGCTTATACTTCAGTCGTCAACTTTAATCAACCAACCATCTACTCACCTATCGTGATCACCACCGTAGTTTGTCCCACGAAAGGTATCTGAGTGATCACAATCGTCGCGGTCCTGCCGTCTTTCGTGTACTTCAGCTCGACCAGGCTGCTGGTCGACGTAGTATCCGACGGCGCCTCCTGCCACCCGTTTTTTGGCATTTCGGCGCGGTAATAACTCACTACGTCGTCAAACTCCGCGTTGATCATGTAAGAGACCGCTTTGGCGGTGCCGACAAACGCGCTGCGCTCGGCTTCCATAATTGGAATGTCGGGCGGCGCATCCTGCGGGGAGGTGTAGATTTCGGTTGAAAGCGCCTCCATCGTGCTGCCCAAAACCGGCGCCTGCTCGGTGATGGCAGCCTGGGCGGTTTCCAGCATGCCGCTGGTGTCCACCTCGGTGATCAGCGCCTGGGCGGTCTCTTCAATCCCAGGAGGGATCAATTCAGTGGAAAATCCCCCAAACTCCGTCGCGACCGCCTTGCCAGTCCCAACCAATTGCACCCCCTCCTTGATGTTATTCACCAACTGGCAGCTCAAACCAGCCGCTGCCAGCAGTACGACCGCCAGCAGCATGCGAAAGAACGGCTTATTACGCATATTCGCCTCCTTTGAACGGCTATGCCTAATACGGACAAAATTCTTCGCGGGTTTCACAGGATCGATCGCGCCAGCGCCTCGAGACGCGGCAGATCGTCCATATCGAGCCATTGTAACATGATGCGCTGCAGCCCTAAATCTTCTAATCTTGATAGTTGATCTCTAATTTCGGCGCCGGCGCCCACGATCAACCCGGCGCGGCGCAGCTCCTCAGGGGTACGCGTCCCATCACCCCGCTGAGCCGCTTTTTCGCGCAGTTCCTGTTCGCTGCGCCCAAAGATCACGCCCGTCACCATGGAGCGCCGCACATCAGCCGGCTGGCGGCTCTGCTCGATCAGCAGTTCATCCAGCCGGCGGTTCAGCCGTTCGAATTCCTGCGGCGACAGATACACGCCATTCCATTCGCCCGCATAGCGGGCAGCCAGGGGCAGGGTGCGCTTTGCGCCGTTCCCGCCGATCAGAATCGGCGGACCGCCCAACCTGGCTGGGCGCGGGAGCAGCAGCGCCTGACGCAGCCGGAAGAACTCCCCCGAAAAATCAACCGGTTCGCTGCTGGTCAAAAGTCTGGAAATCACTTCCACGCCCTCTTGAAAACGCGTAAAGCGGGCTTCAGGTTCAAACAAATCGAAGCCAAATTTGTGGTGTTCGCGCACCTGCCAGCCAGCCCCGATGCCGAGGGTCAGCCTGCCGCCCGATAGGTCGTCCACCGCCGCTGCCATCCGGGCGGTCAATGCTGGGTGGCGGAAGGAAACCGGCGAAACCAGCGGTCCAAACTCGATCCGCTGGGTATGACTGGCAAGCCAGGTCAGCGACACCCATAATTCCAACGAATCCTTATCGGGCGGCTCCGCGTTTGTAAAATGATCCGAACGGAAAAGACCCGCAAACCCCAGGTCTTCGACCGCCCGGGCGATTGCCCCCCAGCGCTGCCAGGTGAGCCCATCCTGCCCCTCGATCATGATTGCGATCTCTAACATGTGTCCTCCGGGTTTTTCAACCGTGCAGCCGGATCAATTCCTCCGCCTTTTCGACCAGGGGGCGGCTTCCGATGAACAGCGGAGTGCGTTGGTGGAGCACTTCAGGCTGGATTTCCAGGATCGCCCGCGTGCCGTCCGAGGCGTAACCGCCCGCCTGTTCAGCCAGGAATGCCAGCGGCGCGGCTTCGTAAGCCAGGCGCAGCTTGCCCTGCGGCTTTTTAGAATCTTTGGTATCGACCGGATAATAGTAGACGCCGCCAGCCAGCAAGTTGCGGTGAAAATCCGCCGCCAACGAGCCAACGTATCTCAAAGACAGGCGCGGGCTTTCCGCCTCTGCCCCCAGCAGGTAATCGGTAAATCGCGCCACGCCTTCGCTCCAGCGGCTGCGGTAGCCCAGATTGGCGCTGAAATAGGCAGGTTTGTCGGGGATGCGGATATTGGGGTGCGAAAGCAGAAATTCACCTACTTGCGGGTCCAGCGTAAAGCCATGCACACCCTGACCGGTCGAATAGACCAGCATGGTGCTGGAGCCATAGAGGATGTAGCCGGCTGCCGCCAGATTGTTGCCGGGCTGCAGGGTATCCTCCAACGTGCCGGGACCCTCAGCCGTGATGCGGCGATGGACGGCAAATATCGTCCCCACCGGGATGTTATAGTCGATGTTCGATGAACCGTCGATCGGGTCGTACAGCAAGATATATTTGCCGCACGGATACTTCTCCGGAATGGGGATGGGATACTGATCTTCTTCAGAAACCAGGGCGGCTAACCGTCCGGTGTGGTCGTTCAAACGATAGATGGTCAGATCGGCAAAACGATCCAGCTTTTGGACCATTTCGCCCTGGACGTTGATATCCCCCGTCTGACCCAGAATCTCCACCAGCCCCGCCCGGACCGTCCGGCTGGCGATCACCTTGCCAGCCAGCGCGATATCATAAAGAAGCTGGGTTAGCACCCCGGTGGCTTCAGGGTGGTGCCGCTGTTCTTCCAGGATGTGCCGCTCGATGGTCATAATTTGACCCGGTTCTTCGGTTTTAGTAATCATCGGTTCTCCTTCTGAATACCCTGCTTATGCCCCATCCCTGTATGCGTGAGGCGCCGAGAGACCCAAACCCAGGTTGCTATCACTCTCCGCCGTCCCTGGCAAACGCAAACCGGCGGAGTCGGTCATAAAAGCTGGGGCAGCGTCAACCATTCGCCCGGTTTACCGGCTGCCTCGTCCAGCGATACGAGGAAACCCCGGGCGAGGAGTTGGTCGATTGCCCGGCGGGTTTCCTGCCCCGACCAGCCAAAGAGCTTCTGCGCCTGGCGCAGCTCAAACGCGCCGAGCGATAACGCGTAACGTTCGAGCAGCTTCCGGCGGGCTTCGCTTTCCAAGATGTTGCGCGCCGCCTCGGTCAGGTCGGGATAGTGCCGGGCGACGATCTCATACGCAAATGCGTAATGCCAGGCGCCCGATTGAGTCACCCCGATCGGCAAGATCTTGAAGTCGGCCTGCAGATCGGTCAACGCCTTGCTGAAGCGCCCCGCGCTCGCAGAACTGCTCATCCGGGCGGCTTTCCGCAGCGCCACCGTATCCAGGGGACCGTTGTTCAGGATCGCCTCGTAGATCAACCTGGCTTCCATCGTCATCTGCCCCTGTTCATAGAGCGTCAGGTAATCTTCGGCGTATGCGCCGTAATTCTCCGAGAGGGCATAGAAATAGGGGAACAGATCGTGGGCGATCATCGTGGCGCGTTTGCGCAAGACCTTGGCGTAGTACCAGCGCCGGCTCCCCAGCAGCGCGTCTTTCCACTCCCAGGTGATATGCCCCGGGTCATCGCGCGCGTCGGAGACCAGGCGGTCGCCCGCCGCGGCAACCCAGAGGCTCGGCAGCGATATCCCCTGGATGGGCCAAAAGTGGATAAAACCGCGCTCATTGACAAACTCCA
Source organism: Anaerolineae bacterium UTCFX2 (assembly GCA_002050125.1). Classification (GTDB taxonomy): domain Bacteria; phylum Chloroflexota; class Anaerolineae; order Anaerolineales; family UBA4823; genus UTCFX2. Next base: position 14,400 of record MWTA01000080.1, read on the forward strand.
CCGCCGCCTCGAGATCCCGCACCCGGCGATCGGGGTCCAGGCGGAAGGTGTGGCGCTGATAGGCGGATATGTTTTCCTTCGCAAGCTTACTCATGCCGCTCCGGCGCGGGTGAATTTGAGCCGTTATTGAATTTATACCATGTTTCCCAAAGAAAGAGTATCCGCCGCAGCCGGCTTCGTTTGTCCAAAACCGCGCCCAGCGCTTCGGGGTCAACTCTGAAAACCCGCGCGGCAAAGGGTGATCGGAAAATCACCCGTCTGGATTAGCGAAAATAGCCCTGCAATGCCAGCCTCAGGTTGATGACAATTATGGTCGTGTTTGGTAAATTTGAGCGTGGATCTTTCTGAATCTTCGAGGCTAATTGCGACATGCGCCCGCCAGAACCGCCTAAAAACCGCCGCGTCCTGATCGCCTCCAGCCATGCGTTGTTTGGTCAGGGGCTGCGCAGCCTGCTGGAGGAGCGCAAGCACGCCAGGGTGGAGATTGTGGGCATGGTTTCCAGCCTGGATGAGGCGCTTAAAGCGCTCGAAACCGCAGAACCCGACCTGATCATCGTCGATTATGACGACGAAAAACTCAACCGCGAAGAATTCCTGGCGCGCTTTGTGGAAGGCGAGAAAGAGCTGCGAGTAGTGCTGCTTTCACTGCAAAGCGCCCAGGATGCAATCGTCTACGACCGGCGCACCATGGCAGCCGCGCAAATCGACGACTGGCTGCAAGAGAGGGACTTTGGCGCAAACGAACCAGATGGCGCGCGCCAGCCCCAACCTGCCGAAAATCATGCGGATACCAGGAGAGTCAAAATGAATCGTCGCCTGAAGAAAGCCGTGCACCTGATCATCGCCTCAGTGATCACCTTGGTTGTTACCGTGGCGCTGAGCTTGAGCTGGGGTCACTTCCGGGTCTTGCCGGAGGCAGCCAGCGCCCAGGCGGTGCCCATCGATCGTCTCTTCCACATCGAATATGTCTTGATTGCCTTTTTATTTTCGCTGATCGTGGTCTTTATGCTTTACAGCATCATCGTCTTTCGGCGGAAGAAGGGCGATACTTCCGACGCCGAGCACATCGAAGGCAACTCCACACTCGAAATGGTCTGGACGGTTGCGCCGTTGATCACGGTGATGTTCCTCGCTTATTTGGGAGGCGATGCGCTGGCGGCAACCCTGGCGCCCGAACCAAAAGCGCTGCGCGTGGATGTCACCGGGCGCCAATGGACCTGGAATTTTACCTATCCGGATTTCGGCATCTCGTCAACAGAGCTGTATTTGCCGGTCAACCAGCAAGCCGTCATGCGCTTAAGCTCCACCGATGTGATCCATTCCTTCTGGGTGCCGGAGTTCCGCGTCAAGCAGGACGCGCTGCCCGGCGGTCCGGACTTTGTGCGCGATCTGCGCATCACCCCCACCAAGACCGGCGAATACAAAGTGCGCTGCGCCGAGTTGTGCGGTCTGCAGCACGCTTATATGGAATCGCCGGTGGTCGTGGTATCTCAAGCGGAGTTCGACGCCTGGGTTGCCAAAGAATCCGGCGTGTCGGAAGACCCGGCAGTGCGCGGCCAGCAATTAACCGCTCAGTTGGGCTGCATTGCCTGTCACAGCGTCGACGGCGCCAAGCTCGTGGGTCCCTCCTGGCTGGGTTTGTACGGGGCAAGCGTCACGCTGGCTGACGGCAGCACGATAACCGCCGATGAGGCGTACCTGAGCGAGTCGATACAGGATGCCAACGCCAAAGTCGTCGAAGGCTACCCGGCAGGCGTGATGCCCCAACAGTTCATCGACCCGGTCACGGGGCAGCCAATCAGCGACGCGCAGATCGCGGACATCATCGCCTACATCCAATCGCTGAAATGAAGTTGCAGCAGCGAGATACGGAGGATACAGAATGAGTGAGAAGAAAGACTCCATTTTTTCGATCGGCTTGGTGCGCGGTCTGGTAGGGATGCTGGCGGGCTACCTGGTTGGCTTCGCGCTGGTTTCGGTGATCCGGCTGATCCTGGGCTTTCCCATTTGGGATTACAACCCGTCCGGCAATCACTACGGTTTCAGCGAGCCCGCCTGGGTTGTGGGGGCGATCTTTGGCGTGTTCGGGTTTATGCTCTCGGTCGGCTCGACGTCCGATTGGCTCAAATGGGCGAATGGACAGTCCACCCCCGATCACCCCACGGACGCCTTCCCGTCGGGGGTCAGGCGCTTTCTGAGCGCCAGTTTTGATCACAAGGTCATCGGCATTCAATACGGCGTGACCTCGATCCTGATGCTGGGCGTTGCCGGCATTTTCGCGCTGATCTTTCGCAGCGAGCTGGCTAAGCCGGGGCTGCAGGTAGTCGACCTCCAGGCATATAACACGATTATGAGCCTGCACGGGATTGTGATGATCGCCGGCATCCTGATCGGGGTTGGCGCGATGTCCAACTACCTGGTGCCGCTGCTCATCGGCGCCAACGACATGGCATTCCCGCGGCTGAACTCCTTTGCCTACTGGATCAACGTCCCCGCGGCGATTGTGCTGCTCTCCAGCTATTTCCTGGGCGGTTTCGACACCGGTTGGACCGGCTACCCGCCGCTCAGCCAGCGCGCCCCGCTGGGGATGGACATGTTCTTCCTGGGCGTCATCTTCGTTGGGTTTTCTTCGATCTTTGGGGCGCTGAACGTGATCGCCACCGCCATCCGCATGCGCGCCAAAGGCATGAGCTATTTCCGGATGCCGATCTTCGTCTGGTCGGCGCTGGCGACCGCGCTGATCGCCCTGACCGCCACCCAGTTGATCGGGCTGTCCTTCGAGATGGTGATGTTCGAACGCCTGTTTGGGATGGGCTTTTTCACCCCCGATAAGGGCGGCGACCCGATCCTTTTTCAGCACCTGTTCTGGTTCTATTCACACCCCGCCGTCTATGTGTTTGTGCTGACCGGGCTGGGCGTGATCAGCGAACTGCTGCCGGTCTTCGCCCGCAAACCGCTGTTTGGCTACCGCTGGGTGGCGCTGTCATCGTTCGGCATCGCGCTGGTGGGATTTTTCGTCTGGGCGCACCACATGTTCACCAGCGGCATGGCGTCTTACCTGCGAATCCCGTTTATGTACAGCACGCTGCTGGTGGCGGTGCCTACAGGCGTCAAATTCTTCAGTTGGGTTGCGACGATCTGGGAGGGCAAGCTCTCCTTTCAAACGCCCATGCTTTTCGTGCTGGGCGCGATCTCGATCTTTCTGTTGGGCGGGCTGAGCGGTCCGCCGAACGCAACCGTCGCCACCGACCTGCATTTGCAGGATACTTACTGGATCGTTGGGCACTTCCACGCGACCATGTTCGGCGGGTTTGTCTTTCCCTTCTTCGCCGCGATCTATTACTGGTTTCCAAAGGTCACCGGGCGCATGTACAACGAGACGCTGGGAAAACTGCATTTCTACTTGATGCTCCCGGCTTTCTACGTCCAGTCCCTGGGTCAGATGCAGATCGGCTTGCTGGGCATGCGCCGCCGCATCGCGGATTATGACCCAGCGTTGGGGATCACGGTGCAGCAACTGCTGATCACGATTGCCGCGTTTGTCATTTTCGCCTCGGTGCTGATCGCGCTGACCAACCTGATCTACAGCGCAGCGCGCGGTCCGGTTGCGGCGCGCAACCCCTGGAATTCGCGCTCCCCCGAATTCATGATCCCTTCGCCCGTGCCGGTTCATAATTATGATCAGCCCGTCATCGTGGTTGGGGAACCCTACGATTATGGGACAAACTACGCCTTTGTGAACATCGACCCGGATCGCATCGTCGCGGCTGCGCCCGCGGCAGAAGACACCGCGCCTGATCCGAGCGGCTCTTCCGCCCCAGCCTCCAGCCCGGCGGCTGACTGAACCGCTCAAAAAAGCAATGACTGAAGGAGCATTCAATATGGACGAAGAGAAGATGAAACAAGCCTATCGGGTCGGCGCAGTCACTTTGCTGCTGCTGATCGTTTTCACCATCGGTGAGTTCTTTATCGGCGCGGTGGCGTCTAGCTGGGCTGCCGTGCTGTTGATCGTGGCGAGCCTCAAAGCCTTTTTTGTCGTGCGCGATTACATGCACGTGGCGCGCGTGTTCCAGCCTGAAGACGAGGTGAATTGATGACCGCTGAAACGATTTCGATCGCCGACTATCGCCGCAAGACGAACACCAACCGCCTGGGTTTGTGGCTGTTCATCGTGTCGGACCTGTTCATGTTTGGCGGGCTGTTCATCTCCCGTTTCTATTTGCTCGGCGCGGGGGTGCGTCCCGATCTCAACCAGTACGTAGGTCTAGCGATCACGCTGATCTTGCTCGTCAGCAGCTTTTTTGCCAACCGCGGCGAGGTCGCCATGCAATACGGCGATCGCAAAACCTTCGAGCGTTCTTTCCTGATCACGATCGCCCTGGGGATCGCCTTTCTGTTCGGGGTCTTGGGCGTGGAGTGGTGGATCGCCCCCTATTGGCCCAGCGCCAGCGTCGCCTGGTCGCTGTTTTACGCCATGACCGGGTTTCACGCCTTTCACGTGCTGACCGGGGTGATTTTCATGATCATCGTGTACCGCAACGCCCGCAAAGGTCTGTACGACGCCGAGCGCCACTGGCCCGTCGAAGCCGCCGCGGTGTACTGGCATTTCATCGACGTGGTGTGGATTTTCTTCTACCCGGCGCTTTACCTGATCGGCGTTCCGCCCATCTAGGACGCGGCAGAGGGTTGATAAGGGAGCTATGTCGAAGCTTGGTTTGATCGTCGCTGGGGCAATTCTGGGCATAGCGCTCGGTCTGGGAGGAACCTATTACTACCTGGATCGGCAGTACACCTATCAGGGCGTGCTGATCAACCCGCCCGCCCACGCGCCCGATTTCCGGCTAACGGATCAGAACGGGAACCCCTATCAATTAAGCAGCCGGACAGGCAAGGTGGTGCTCATCTTCTTTGGCTACACTTATTGCCCGGACGTATGCCCGGTTACACTCTCGGAATACAAGCAAATCAAGGCAAGCCTGGGGGCGCAGTCCGCCGACGTGGATTTCGTGCTCATCACGGTCGATCCCGAACGCGACACCCCCGAGCGTCTGCGCACCTACCTGGAGAATTTTGACCCTGCTTTTATCGGTCTGTCGGGGACGGAAACCCAGCTCGAGGCGGTCTGGAGCAATTATGGGGTTTACCGCCAGCGCCAGCCAGGCGAAAGCGCCCTGGGCTATCTGGTTGACCACTCGGCGCGCATCTACGCCATCGATCCGCACGGGCAATGGCGGCTCAATTATCCGTTTGGGATGGAGCCGGAGCGCGTCTCCCAGGACGTTGCCCACCTTTTGAGGGAGAAATAGGAACCGCCGGATGTCTGCCAACTCCAAGCTGCGCCTGTATCTGATTCGGTTGGCAATCGCCGCCGCCATCGCCTTGGCGTTTGCCGCGCTATTCAATGAGGCGACTTTCCTGCTGCAAAAAACGCCGGCTGAACGCGCTCCCAAGACCATTCAGATCGTAGTCCCGCCCGGAACGGCGGAGCGCATCCAGGCGGGCGAAGAAACCCCGTTTATACCGGAGGAAATGGTCTTCGTCGTCGGCGACATACTGGAGGTGATCAATCAGGATGCCGTCAGCCACCAGCTCGGACCGGTCTGGGTTCCAGCCGGCGCGACCGGCAGCCTGATGATGAACCAGGTCGAGCGGGTGCGCTATTCCTGCTCCTTCCAGAGCCAGCAGTTTCTGGGGCTGGATATTCGCCAGCCGGTCACCCTCAAGACCCGCCTGACGGGTCTGCTCATGGCTGCGCCAACGTTGACCGCTTTATTCTTCGTCTACAGCCTGGCAGCCTATCCCATCGACAAGAAGAAGGCTCCGGCAAAGGATCAAAAGGGGGTATGAGCACATTCCTGGCGCTCTTTTCCAGGCGCTGGATCCTGACTACTTTGCTGGCGCTCGCCGGCAGCGCGCTGTGCATCCGGCTGGGCATCTGGCAGCTCGACCGGCTGGAGCAGCGGCAGGCGTTCAACACCCGCGTGCAGGCGCAGCTCGACGCCCCGCCGCTCGACCTGGAGGGCGACGCGCTGCAAGCCGACCTCTACAACATGGAATACCGGGCTATTTCCGCCCGCGGACGCTTCGATTTCGAGCGCCAGATCGCGCTGCGCAACCAATACTATGGCAATGAATGGGGCGCTCACCTAGTCACCCCCTTGATTATGGAAGGTTCGGGTCAGGTCATTCTGGTCGACCGGGGCTGGATCCCCGCCGCCGACTTTGAATCGGGGGGTTGGAGACAATTCGATGAGCCGGGGCTGGTTCAGGTGAACGGCGTGCTGCGGCGACCGCAGACCAAAGCCGAGCTGGGCAGCCGGCGCGACCCCACCCCCTCCCCCGGAGACGCGCCGCTCACCGCCTGGTATTTCGTCAACCTCGAACAGATCACCGGGCAAATGCCCTACCCGCTGCTGGGGGCGTACATCCAGCAAGCGCCGCAAGCGGGCTGGGATGCGCTGCCCTACCGCACCCAGCCGGAACTGGAACTCACCGAAGGTCCGCACCTCGGTTACGCTCTGCAATGGTTCACCTTCGCCGTCATCCTGGCGGGCGGGTATCCGCTGTTCGTCCGCCATCAGATGCGGCGCCCCAAGCCGCAGCCGGGTTCGGTCAGCCCCCAAAGCAGCCCGCTGCCCGGCGCCTGAAACGCCTGTCACAAAATCAACCGGGGATCGTCCGATGAATGAAACCGCGAATAACGCGCCGGGACGCGCGGCGAAACAACTCCAATGGCTTCTGCTCGCCGCCGGCGGGCTGATATTTCTGCTGATTTCAGCCGGGGGTGTATTGAGCGCAACCGCCGGCGGGAGCGCCTGCCCGAGCTGGTCGACCTGCCTGGGGAGCGGGGCTCTGCCAACCAGCCCAAACAGCCCGATAATCTATGCGCAACGAGCGCTCGTCCTGGCGGCGCTGCCTTTCCTGCTGGGCGCAGCCTGGCTGGCGTGGAAGCATTTCCGCCACCAGCCGCGCGTGAGCCTGCCGGTCTTTGCCGCCCTGCTCTTCTTCGGCGTTCAAATCGGGCTGGGCGCGGGAATGACCTGGCTGCCCCTGTTCGAACCGCGCCGCGGCTTGAGCCTGGCGCACACGCTGCTGGCGCTCATGACTTTGGCGAGCCTCGCGTTTGCGGCGGTGAATGCGTTCTACCCCGCCGCAGCCTCGGCGAAGCTCCGCTTCAGGTCGCCGTTTGCCCGCCTGTCGCTCGCGTTGTTCCTGTCGCTGTTAGCGCTGATGGTCAGCGGCGCGGCTGTCAACGCGTTTGGCAGCCAGGCTGACTGCACGGGCTGGCTGCTGTGCGCGAACCTCGACCTCCACGGGCAGCCGCTCCAGTGGCTGCATCTGTTTCATCGCGGCTGGGTGGCTTTGAGCGCGCTTTTCGCAGCCCTGGCGCTGCTCAACGCCCGCAAGAGCGAGCGCTCTCAAACCGCGATCATTACGACCACCACCGCGGTCTTCGTCCTGTTTTTTGCCCAGGCGCTGCTGGGCGCCCGGCTCGTGCAGGGCTACCCGGCTCACCTGCTCTGGCTGCACCAATCCACGGCGGTCGCCGCCTGGGCGGCTGCGGCGGCGCTCACGGCGTTGACCGGATTGGCGGGGCGCAGCGCGGCGGACGAGCGCGCCGAGGCGCGCGCCGCGGCGGGGGGCAAAGGCTTGCTCAAAGACTTCCTGCTGCTGACCAAACCGATCGTGGTGCTCCTGCTCCTGGTGACCACCTTTGCCGGGATGGTGATCGGCGCCAGAGCCTTGCCGCCTTTTTCGCTGGCGTTTTGGACCTTGCTGGGAGGCTTCCTGGCGGCTGGCGGGTCGGGGGCGATTAATCAATACATCGACCGGGCGGACGACCTGCGGATGCAGCGCACCCAGAAGCGCCCCATCCCCGCGGGACGGCTGACGCCCGGCGAGGGGCTGGCGTTTGGCGTGGGGATTGCGCTGGCGTCGGTTTACATTCTGGTCGCGTTTGTGAACTTCCTGGCTGCCATGCTCTCCCTGGCGGGGATAATCTATTATGTCCTGTTGTACAGCGTCTTCCTGAAGAAGACCACCGTTCAAAACATCGTGATCGGCGGCGGGGCTGGCGCAATTCCACCGCTGGTGGGCTGGGCAGCGGCAACCGGCAGCCTGAACGTCCCGGCGTTGTTCCTCTTTGCAATCGTTTTTCTGTGGACGCCGCCGCACTTCTGGGCATTGGCGCTGGTGCGGCGCAAGGACTACGCGCGCGCCGGCGTGCCCATGCTGCCGGTCGTGCGCGGCGAAAAAGAAACCCGCAGCCAGATCATGCTCTATACGCTGGAACTGGTCGCGCTCACGCTGCTGCTGCCGCTCTTCGGGCTTGGCGGAAGCATCTACCTGATCGGCGCGTTCGTCTTGGGCGCCTGGCTTACGCTGGCTGCGTTTCGCGTCTGGAGGCAGGGCGGCAATAAACTGGCGTGGAAAATGTATCGCTATTCCAGCATGTACTTGATGTTCTTATTTCTGGTGTTAATGGTGGACCGGCTGATCTGAGCCTGCGGCGAGGATCAAAAAACGACCGGGCTAGCCGGTCGTTTTTTATTCCACGATCACCGTTGTGCCGTGTCCGGTGACTTCCCAATTGCGGTGGCTTTCGATCTTGTTCGGATCAAAGATCGGCGTGCTCCAGCGGAAGATCCATAACGCGTCTTCATTGCGCATGTTGATGCAGCCATGGCTCATCTGCAAGCCGTAATTGTTGTGCCAGTAAGTGCCGTGCAGCGCATACCCGCCCGGGTCGATGAAAAAGCTGGTCCAGGGGACGCCGGGCAGCGTGAACCCACCGCTGGCTTCCACTTCGTCCCCGCCGGCGACGCTGCCCATGTGTTTCGAGGGCATCTTCGAGTAGATCACAAACCTCCCCCGCGGGGTCGCGGTTGGCAGGTCGCCTTTCGTCCAGTTCCGCCCGTTGGGGATGCCGGAGGAGATGCGCGTCTCCAGCACCATTTCTTCGCCTTCGAACGCCCGCAGAGTTTGTTCGCGCAGCGCGATTTGAATGCGCTTTTTCGCTGCCGGAACGTCGGTCGCAATGGGGGCGTATTCTTCGGGTTTGAACAAACGCAGGTGCTGCGCCGGAACGTAGTAAATCTCGCTGCTGCTCAGCTCGTTGACGATTTTGTACCAGGGTCCACCATCCGGTCCTTCTTCAACAGCGGTCGCCCAGTGAGTGGAGGAGTAATAAAGGCGGGAGCCGCGCCAGGGCGCCCACCCGTCCCATTTGCTGTACGCGTAGGCGGTGGTGAAAGGCACCGTCACTTCGCAAAGCTTGCCGGCTTCGGGGATCCAGCTTACCGGGTCGTTCATGCGGATATCGACGATCTGCAGCCGGGCGCTGTGCACGTAGCCGCCCCAAACCCGATACCACAGAGTGTTATAGAATTTCGGGGCGTCGGGCGGGTTCAGTTCTTCATAGACCTGCAAGAGCTGGTCTCTAAAGCGGTTGCCGACGATCGGCGCCTGGTCGTTGGGACGGGCGCGCACATCGACCTGCTTCACCGCCACGCGCGCCAGCTTCCCCAGGTCTTGTTCGGGCGGGCGCGGAAAATCGGGCTGGAAGACTGCCGAGCGGGAGCCGCCGGGGTAGAAGAGGGCTCCCAGCCCAACCCCGCTCAGTTTTAGAAATTCCCCGCGCGAAATCGGTTTCTTCATCGTCAGGGCATTCTAATTGAAAGTAGCGCAGAAATCAAGCGCCCGCGAACTTCGCGAATGTTCTATCCTTCCCACACGCGCCTGAGTTTAAGGGGCTAAGCGAGGCTGCGCGGTTTGACGAAAACCTTGGAAATATCGCAGGAGTGGCTAAATTGTAGGTCTAGATTCTTACCCCTCCCTAACCCTCCCAAATCCGTACGGTAAAAACCCGTACGGATTTAGGGAGGGCAGGGTGGGGTATTTTGCGTTCTGTCCGACAGCATATGGGGAAATTAATCATCTCCCAGCTTTAGCTCATTTTTTCACCACTCCCAAATGTCGCGCGGATGCAGGCGTTCTGGGCGGCTTATGGT
>MWTA01000064.1 GCA_002050125.1 Anaerolineae bacterium UTCFX2
TTGGGAGCACCTTTCTGCCCACACTGCCCGATTTTTCCTTACATCATTCATAAACTGCGAAATCTGTTCCAGATTGATCGAGGAAATTTGTTCACTATCAAGTGAAAGAACCAGACCGAGATGTTCTTGCTGGATGATCTCTGAGAAGTCGCCGATTTTGTCGGTGGCGATGACCGGGACGCCCGCAGCCATGTATTCTCCGAATTTCGTGGGCGAGGAAACCAGGTTGACGGGGTGGTCCTGGCGGAGCAGCAGACCGGCATCCGCCAGACCGATCAGCGAACCGACCTCGTTGTGCGGGGCTGCCTGGATCATATAACTGTCCTCGGGGAGGTTTTGTTCCTGGAGGAACTGTAGGGCTTTTTGGTGGTTGGACTCCGGCAATAAGAGATAGAAGAGGGTATCGGGCTGGCGGCTGTGGATGCGCTTAAACAGCGCGAACATCGCCTCGGGCCATTGCCACACGCCCAGCGTGCCGAGGTATAAAATGACGAACCGGTCGGCGAGACCCAATTCCTTTCTTTTCCTCGTCCTGAGCTCGAGCGGCATCGAAAACTTCTCGCTCTGAACGCAGGTGGGAATGATGATCGAGTTATCGAAGGGAACGCCAAATTTCTCGTCGAAGTGTTTCCGCATCTGTGCGCTCACGAAAACAACCAGATCGGCTGCCCTTAGTATTTCTTTATCGCCCTTGCTGATCACGTCGATTCTGCGGGGGTTCTCGCCGACCATCTCCGCTTCGTCGACGGCAATTCCGTGCATGTCGAAAACCAGTTTCGCCTTGATCTGCTTGTTAGCTTCCAAGGCGTACATGGTCGAATAGATCGATTGACCATGGATAATTTGAACGTCGTAATTTTTGGCGATTTTGACCAGCGGCGCGGCGATCAAATCGCGCCTGTGGGTTAAAGCCGCTGGATCGAAGAAGCCTTCTACGGGAATAAAGTGAACCTTAGCGCCGGTGTAATTTCGCAGGAAGGCGAGATGCTCGGCGATTTGGTCGGGATGGGTGAAAAAATCCGGATGAAGATAGCAAGCCAGGACGACCTGCACCCCCGCCTGGTTCAGCACGCGCGCCTCTTCGAGAACGCGCGTGACATAGCCATCATGAACGCCCGGGTTGATGTAGCAAACGTGCATAATCCGTAAACCTGCCGCGCCCTCCCCTTTGCTTTCATTTTTAACAGCCGCCGGTGCCGGCGGGGCGGCTGCCGGCGCTTGGACTTTGCCAGGGGACTCCAGCAATTCATCAAAAAGCTGTTCATATATAGGCACGAGTTGGGACCGATCGAAGTTTACAAATGCATATTCTTTAACTTGTTCGGTCTCGTTGCGGTAATTCTCGGGCGATTTCCATTTCTCCAACAGGTGTTCGGCTTGCTCAAGCGTCTCGAACACGTACTTTGGGGGATAGATCAAGTCCGCGCCATCCCAGTTCCGGATGATCGGGATGGCGCCGGAAGCCATGCCTTCCGCAACAACCTGGTGAGAGCCTTCGTGGTCGCTGGTAGATAGCAGGAATCCAACTTTGGAGAACCAGGCGGGCATGTCCTCGCCGTACGGCTCAAAAACGATCGAGTTCCGGTGAGGTGAACGGCTGATTTCAAGAAAAAGCTCTTCATAATACCGGCGCTCCTCGGGCTGGCGCCACAACCAGTCGTATTCCCAGGGCAGCTTGCCTTTGACGAACAATGTGAACCGTTGGTCAACCTTTTTGAGCCGGTTCAGCAACACGACTGCACGATGAAACCCTTTGCGTTTCGGTGAAATGCCGACGATCCCGAGGTTGAATTCCGCGCCGTACAACTTAGGCTGGTTAAGCTCGGCGCAATCGATGACGTTCGAGTAGATTAACCGGGCTTTTTTAGCATGCTCAGGGTAGCGCTCCTGAAAGATGCGCAAGTTATTTTGGGAAATAAGGATGATACCGTCAACATTTTCCCAGCATAAGTTGTCTAAATAAGGCAGACTAAGCTCCTGGTGATGCAAGCGGATGAGCAATTTCTGGTCGCTTCTTTTGTGATGAGAATACCATACTGCATTGCCCAGGCACCATTCACAAAATATCAAATCCGCCTGTTCCAGCAGTTCGGCGCTTTTATGGGTATCGGTGATGACATGCCCCGGATGCTCATCCAGCAGAACGTGATAATCGAGATGGTTTTTGAAATATTGGATCACGGGACTTAAAAACCGAAAATCGTGTCCATTGAAAAGTATTGTGCGTATCTCGTTCATTTTGAAAGCAGTATTAATGCTTTGAATGGGTCTGTTCCACTCAAATGTCCACTTTCCCTGCGAGGCTGGCAGGGACGGGGCGCGGCGTGGTCAAATTCAGATAATTGAAGCGGTCCAAGGACAGGATTTGCGGCTCCCCTTCAATGGGTTCGAACCAATCCGCATCCAGCGCCGCCCGCAGTTGCTGAGGATCCAGGCTGTCGTTTCGGATTGCCAGCGTTGAAGTCAACGCCTTAGGAACCTGGAGGTATTCGTGACCCGCGTCGCGCAGCTCTTCGCGATCATTCACTAGTGAATAAAACGTGCGTTTACCAATATATTTGCACTGATCGCTGTAGTTCACCGCCAGGGCATAGTCCTGGAGGTAGTTGTGACCATAGTAGTCCGTCTCATTGAAAATCGCTACGTAATCCCCAGATAGATAACGGCTCATCTCGGCATCGCTCGAAAGCGCATCGACCCGCGCCCCGTTGAAGGCGTTGCGCAACTGGCTTAGCAACTCGCGGTCTTTCAAGTCAGCCAAAGCCTTTTTGATCCTGCTCGTGTGCGCATCGCCGGCTCTGTCCGCGAGCAAGAGAACCACATTGAAGTTGCGATAAGCCTGCCGGCTCAGTGAGTTGCGCAGGTTTTCGATCTCCTGTAAGTTTTGCACCTTCGCGACCACGGTAAAGGAGGGCGAGCGGAAGGACAGCCCGCCCAACCCGCAAAATTCAAAGACTTCGTTCAAGCGGTGGCGATAGGTATGGGCTTGCATAATCTTGCGGATGCCCCTGATCGACAGGTTGGACCAGTAATCCTCGTCGCCCAACAATTTTTCCAGGTGTTCCCTGGTCTCCGTTTCGGTCTCACTGAACAGAACCAGATCGCCGCCAAGCATCTCTTCGATCCCTTTGGAATAGATGCTGATGACGACTGTGCCGCAAGCCATGAGTTCGAACACCCGGCGCGAGAACATGGTCGGCGAGGTCTTGACTGAATTTACGTTCAAGCACACTTTGTACTGCTTATATGCCTTGACCATTTCCGGGTAGTCTAATCGCCCCTGGATAGCGGGTTGATAAATATCCGGGAAGCGGTAATTGTCCGCGGCGGGTCCCACCATGCCGTACTGCCGGTCGTAGATGTGCAGCCCAAAATCGAGCGCCGGCTTCAACAGCAGATCCATATCTCTTTGTCTTTCTGGGAACGAGGCGCCATAGTACGTCCCCGAAAAGCAGACCGGATATTTGCGCGGCTCCTCGAGCAGCGGGTTGTGAATTTTCGGCTGGGCAGCAAAAGGCAGCGCGTGGATTTGGGTGTGCCCGACATCGTTGAGATACTTGGGGATGCAGTCCGCGTCGGATGTGAATACATAATCAAAGCGTTTTGCCGTGTCGATAAACCGGTCGTAATGCGGGGGGTCCTCTTTATTCCAGAAGATGGTGGGCATTTGCTTCTCTTTAGCCCATGCCAGCAAATGGAGCAGTTCGTCTCCCATGTTTCTGCTGTACTTGGCGATCTTGTACTGCCAGGCGTTTTCATTTCCGTGCCAGGCGGACTCGACAAAAATGGCGCGCGGCTTATCCTGTTCCAGGATCCAGCGCCAATTATCGGGTCGGAAAGTGATCAGTCTGGCTTCGGGCTTCAGACAGTTGTAGGTAAATTCGTCCATGATGGCGCCGAGCGGGATTGCGTCCGGATCCAGCGCCGGCGTGTCTCCGTCCGAGGTCTCTTCATAGGCGTCCAGCGGCGGATAGGCGAGCAGGGTTTCGACGGGCGGGGTCGTAAGCTGCGAGGTTTCCCCCACCGGCAGCGGGGGCGGTACAACCTCCCGGTAATATTGGCGGAACCTTTGATCAGCCTCTTTGCTAAAGCGGATTGGGTGCAGAAGCATGTCGTACAACAGCCGCAGACCGCCCACAAAGATGCTGCCGATGCGCCAGCGCACCGAACGTTGAAAGACCATTTCTTGATAGGCGAGGTCGCTGGCTTGTAAAAAGCGCGTCTCGTTCAGCTCAATTCCCAGGTCGTCGATTTTGGATTGCAGTGACACATTTTGTTGTTCTTGGGAGGCGATTTGCTGTTTTTGAGAAGCGATCTGCCATTGCAGGTGGGTGATTTGCTGTTTGAGAGAGACGATATTCTCATTCAGCGAATTTCGCAAAGCCGTGTTAGTTTCTTGGTTAGAGACAATTTGGCTGTTTAGCGCGGCGATTTGTTCATGTAGTTTCTTCTGCTGCTCGTACAAGTTTTTAGCAGTCTGTTCGAAATCTATTTCACGCGCCAGATTTCTCTCGTCGGTTTTTTTCTGAACGCTCAGCAATTCAGCCAGAAGCGCCTTTTCCGATATCTGGGAGGGATCGTAAGCGGCTTCCTTTTTGCCGCAATAAATAATATAGTTCGTCAGCGTATCGACGGAAATGGTTTGAAAGAACGGCTGGACGGTCTCCAAGAAAGAGACTGGGTAAAAGGTTCGTTTGTGGTCGGGATGAGAGTTCAAGCCAAGTGGGACAGTGATGATGATCCTTCCGGACTCCTTCAAGACGCGCTGCGCCTCCCGAAGAACTTTTTCCGGATGAACCAGATGTTCGAGAACCTCGCCTAAGATGACCGTGTCGAAGGTGTTTTCGTCAAAGTCCAGGCGTGCGGCGTCAGCCACTTGAAAAACAACCCTGCGCTGGACGATGTCTTCTTCTTTTTTCAGCTCCTCCAGCGCATAATCGATGGCATCTTGCTCGATATCGACGCCAACACAATCGAAACCCTCGCGTCCGAGGAGCAGGCAGATGATGCCCTGGCTGCAGCCGATATCCAGCACCTTTTCACCCTGCACCTGGCTGCAAATCCAGTGAATGCGGGCGCGGGCAGCCAGTTGAGTTTCGCGGCTAAAGATCCGACCGGCATAAAGCTCGTTAATTTGATCGCGGTTCATACCTTACCTGATGTTTCACTCCCATCATGTGTGACCCAACTGGTCAATGATAATTTCTCGCAGCGAACGCGTGATTTTAAACCCGATTCTCTGCGCGCGCTCAGGATTACTGATCTGCAGCGGAACGTCCGCCGGGCGGTAGAGGGCGGGGTCGAAGATCACGGTGAGATCGCCCTGATCGGTGCGGATGGTCAGGCCGCGGTCGCTCAGGTCGTAACTGAGTTCGCCGGAGAGCAGCAAACCGTCGATGCGCGGTTTGTCGAATTTCAGCCCGAGGAAAGGGGCTGGATCTGGTTCGAGCGGGGCGTCGACCCGCCGGGCGCCATCCAGGGTGGCGAGCGATTGGACCTCGTAGCCGACCTCGCGCAGGCTGATGAGCAGATAAGTCAGCACGGAATTCATGCGGCTGGAACCCAGCACGTAAGCTTCGCCGGGGGCGCCGTTTTCGGCGAGCGCCCGGTAGCCCTGGACGATATCCGCTACATGGCTCCAGTCGCGAAAAGCGCACACGTTGCCGATGCGAATACAGTCGATCTCGCGGCGTGCAAGCTGCTGGCACTGGCGGATGATGCTGGAGGTCACAAACCCCTCGCCGCGCCCCGGACCCTCATGGTTGAACAGACGGGCGACCAGGCAGGGCAGGTTATAGGCGTTCCAGTACGTACGGCAGAGGTAGTCCCCATAAACCTTGCTCACGGCGTAGGGGCTGAGCGGGCGCAAGGGGTTCAACTCGTCGATGGGCAGTTCAGGGATGCGGGCGGGTGGGGGAAAGACCGATCTGAACGTCTCCAGCGCCCAGCGGTAATGTTCTTCGGAGACAATCTGCAAACCATATTCGTCAGCCGAACCGGCGAAGATGAAGCGGCAGTCCGGGCGGACAATGCGCAGCGCTTCCAGCAGGTTTTCCAGTCCGCGGCAGTTAGCCTGGAACGTTTCGGCTGGCTGGCTGAAGCTGCCGCGAACCGAAGAATAGCCGGCGAGGTGAAAGAGCGCCTGGGGCTGCGCCAGGTCGAGCGCATCTTGAATGCTTTGCGGGTGCGCCAGGTGGAACGGGATCAGCCGAACTGAGCGAAACTGCGGGTGATCGAGCGCTGGCGGGGGATCGCGATCCACCCCCTCGTGGATCAGACCCGTAACCTGATATCCATGAGCAAGCAGGTGGGCAGCCAGGTGAGGACCGACAAAACCGCCGATGCCAGTGATGAGCGCTTGAATTGGAGGAGACATTTCAGATCGGATACCCAAAAATCAGGCGCTCAGATATTGGCTGACGACTTCTTCTGCTGGACCGATGAGGCGCAGCTTGCCCTGATCCAGCCAGGCGGCGCGGCTGCACATCCTCCGGATGGTTTCCATGCTATGAGTGACGAGCAGGATGGTTGAACCGCTCGTTTGAAACGAACGGATGCGCGCTAGGCTCTTTTCTTGGAAAGCGGTATCGCCCACCGAGAGAGCTTCATCCACAATCAGGATCTCCGGCATGATATCGGTGGCGACTGCAAAACCCAGGCGAGCCACCATGCCGGTAGAATAGGTGCGCAGCGGTGAGTCGATGAAGTCCCACAACTCGGCAAAGTCGACGATGCGCTCGAAGTTCTGGTCGATCGTTTTGCGGTCGTAGCCCAGAATGGCGCCGTTGAGGTAGACGTTTTCCCGACCAGTCAGCTCCATGTGAAAGCCGGCGCCCATGGCAAGCAGTGGAGCTACGTTGCCGACAACCACGACGCGCCCTTCGGTGGGGCGCATGACGCGCGCCACTAAACGCAGCAGGGTGGTCTTGCCCGCCCCATTTGGACCGATGAGGCCAAATACCTCGCCTTTTTGGACGCTCAGGCTGACGTTGTTCAACGCCAGGAATTCGTTGTGCTGCACCCGCCCTTGAATGCGCCGGATCGCGTACTCCTTGAAGGTGCGCATCTGCTCTTTTGGCACGCGGTAGCGGACCGTGACGTTCTCCACCGCGATCACGGTCTGGTCTGCCGAAAAAGGCTGGGTTTCCTCGATGGAGCGGGTTTCAAGTACGGTAGACAAATTCATCGGATTTTTGCGCGAAGATCCACCAGCCAAGCGCCAGCATGACGACCGCAATGACAAGGGGCGAGAGCAGGTCGGTCAAGGTTGGGGTTTTCCCCTCGTAGACGATCAGCCGGAAGAGGTTAAGCAGCGGCAGAAAAATATTGAACTTCAACAAGGGGAGAAGCCGTTCTGGGATAATTTTGATTGGATAAATGATGGGGGTGATGTAAAACCAGATCAATAGGAAGACCTGATACATTTCGACCACATCGGGAAAGAAGATCGCCATGCTTGAGACGAGCAGACCCACGCCTAACGCAAAACAGGCTAGAAGGAGGATGGGGATAGGCACGAAGATGATCGAAGGTCGAATCGGGATCTTGACCAGCAGCATGACGCCCAAGAGCGGGATCAACGACAGCAGGAGATTGACTATCCCGGTGCCCATCGCTGAGATAGCAAATGCAGACCGGGGGACATAGATGCGTTGGAAAAATGCGCCGCCCCAAACCAGGCTGTTGATGATCGCGCTGGTGGTCTGGTTGAAAAATGTCCAGACCAAAAGACCGCTCAATATATATGCGGGGTAACCTGGCACGCTGTGGAAAAGTTGAGAGAAAACGATGGTCATCACCACCATCATAGCGAGTGGGTTCAACATCGTCCAGGCGACGCCAAGCACCGAGCGCTTATACCGGGCGACAATATCGCGGCGGACAAGTTGGAGAATCAGATCCTGGTAACGCAATGTTTCGCGCAGCTCTTCCAGCGCCAGGATGCCGCGCCGGCTGCTGTCGTACACGGGCGTTTCTTTGGTGACCGTTTTTATAGCCGGATGACTATCGATGTTTTCGATCTGCATAAAGCC
>MWTA01000030.1 GCA_002050125.1 Anaerolineae bacterium UTCFX2
TACCAGCCTTGGAACGATCACATAAAGGCTGAATATTTATCAGGTATAATCGCTGGGATGCTCCAGGATACACAGATAGCTAAGCCCTATACGGTGGTCACCCCGGTGTTTGAAGGACCGCTCGATCTCCTATTGCAGTTGATCGAAAAAGCCGAACTGGACATCACCGCCCTCGCCCTCGCCCAGGTCACGGATCAGTTCCTGACCCACCTGCATGCCCTGCCGCAGAACACCGCCGCAGATGTATCATCGTTTCTGATTATTGCCGCGAAGTTGGTGCAGATCAAATCGGAGGCGCTCCTGCCCCGCCCACCCGTGCGCGAACCCGGAGAGGTCGACCCCGGCGAAGCGCTGTGGCGTCAACTCATCCTGTACAGAAAATTCAAAATTGTGGCTGAGCAACTGGGCGTGCAGTTGGGCAATCAGCGGACGTTCCCAAGGATTGCGCCAGTTTCGCGCGCCAGCGCGCTGCCGGGTCTGCAAGACCTGACCATCGAGGAGCTGCTTCAAGCCGCCCAGCAGGTCTTTGAGAACCCGCCGGACTTACCCACGCTCGATTCGGTGGTTGCCGCGCCCCGCTTCACCATCCGCGAGAAGATTCTGGGCATCGCCAGCTATCTTCAATCGAAGCAGAAAGGCGAATTCTCGCAGCTTTTTTCCGCCAAAATCAGCTCGCGGCTCGAAATTGTGGTGACATTCCTGGCGCTGCTCGAACTGGTCAAGCGACACATGCTGCTTGCCCGCCAGGCAGACCTGTTCGCGGAGATCTACTTTGAACCGGCTGAGGACTGGCAGGAAGATTTTGCGTTCGAGCTCGAGTTTGGAGAATAAAATGCCAAACCGCTGAGCGGGCGCAAACCCACCTTGCCTGCGAACATTGTTTGTATAGGGCAGCGAAAAAATCCACCCGCGCATCTCCGCCAGTTCGTTTCTTCGACCTCGCTAAGTCAGATTCGAGTTTAGTCTCAGGGGTAACTAATGCCTAACCATCTTATTGCGGAAAATTCTCCCTATCTCCTCCAACATGCCGACAACCCCGTGGATTGGTACGCATGGGGCGAAGAAGCCCTCGTTAGGGCGCGCGCCGAAGATAAACCGATTTTCTTGAGCATCGGCTACGCTGCCTGTCACTGGTGCCACGTGATGGCGCACGAATCGTTCGAAGATCCCGAAATCGCTGAAATTTTGAATGAAAATTTTGTCAATATCAAGGTGGATCGCGAAGAACGCCCCGACCTGGATTCGATCTACATGAATGCTGTGGTCGCGCTCACGGGGCAGGGCGGCTGGCCGTTGAGCGTATTTCTCACCCCGGATCTGCAGCCCTTTTATGGCGGCACCTATTTTCCGCCGGCGCGCCGGTACAACATTCCGTCTTTCCAGGAGGTCATTCTAGCCATCGCGCGCCTGTGGAAAGAAGACCGCCAGCAGATCAACAAGTCGAGCGAGGCAATCACCGCGCACCTCATCGCTGATCAAACTCCCCGCGCCGGCGGCGACCAGACTCTGCGCCAAGAAGTGATCGAGCAATCGGTTTTGCGCCTGGCGCAGGGCTATGACTGGAAAAATGGCGGCTGGGGGCAGGCGCCAAAATTCCCGCAGCCGATGACCATCGAATTCCTGCTGCGCCGCGCGGCGCAAGGCGACAAATTGGGGATGGATCTGGCAGTCAACGCCCTGGACGCCATGGCGCGCGGCGGAATGTACGACCTTATCGGGGGCGGATTTGCCCGCTACAGCACCGACGATCAATGGCTGGTACCCCATTTCGAGAAGATGCTCTACGATAACGCGCTCCTGGCGCGCTGTTACCTTTATGCCCATCTCCTCACCAGAGATGCGGGCTATCTCCACGTCTGTCGCGCCACGCTCGACTTTGTCCAGCGCGAGCTGACGAACCCTCTCGGCGGGTTTTACTCCAGCCTTGACGCCGATTCGGAAGGCGAAGAGGGCAAATACTACCTGTGGACGTACGCCGCATTGGTTGATCAGGTCGAACGCCTCGCCTCGCAGCTCCCAGCGCTGAGCGGGGCGAGTTGGACGGACGTTTTCAACACCGCTTATGGGGTTGCGCGCGGCGGAAATTTCGAAGGCGCGATCGTGTTGCAGCGCGCGCTGAATGACCTTGAGCTGTCGGAGAAATTCAGCCTGAGTCTCGAACAAATTCAGCAAGGCTTGGATATCATCCAGCGCACGCTGTTGGATCAACGGCAGGCGCGCGTCCGCCCCGGCGCGGACGACAAGGCGCTCACCGCCTGGAACGGCTTCATGCTGCTAACCCTGGCGGAAGCGGCGCGCTACTTGAACGACGCCGGCTATCTGCGGATGGCGCAGCAGAACGCGGCGTTCCTCGTCCAAAACCTCTTTGTCGATGGGCGGCTCTACCGGTCGTGGCGCAACGGGATTGCCCGGCACACCGCCTATTTGGAGGATTACGCCGCGTTGGCGCTGGGGCTGCTCGCGCTCTACCAAACCGATCACAACCCGGTCTGGTTCCGGACCGTCCGCCGCTTGATCGACAAGATCGTCTCCGATTACACCGACCCTTCGGGCGGTTTCTTCGATACCGCCGCCGATCAGAAAACGCCGCTCCTGCGCCCCAAGGATGTTCAGGATAACACGACCCCGTGCGGCAACTCGCTGGCTGCCATGGCGCTCCTGCAATTCTCAGCGTTCACCGGCAGCGGCGCCCACCGTGAACTGGCGGAGCAGATGTTGGCAGCCATGGGCGGCGTCGCAGTCAAATACCCCACCGCCTTTGCCAACTGGCTGTGCGCCTACGACTTCAGCCTGGCGAAATCGCTAGAAATTGCCATATTGTTTCCGCCGGAACAGGCGGATATCTCCCGCTATACGGAGTTGATCTGGGGCGGCTACCGCCCCAACTGGGTCTTGGCTGCCAGCCAATTCCCGCTCGCCGAAGTGGACGCGCCCGAGATTCTCCACAACCGAAAACTGGACGATCAGCGCATTACGGCTTATGTCTGCGAAAAATTCTTCTGCCGGCAGCCAGTCAGCGATCCCGAATCCTTCAGACGAGAACTAGAGCTACATTAGTAAGCTGCATGTGACCTGCAACGGGTATAATTATCCCATCCGGTTGATCAGAACTGCGAGAATACGACGAACGCATGAAATCGAAACCATCCACCCTGAGGACGTTCACCCGGCTGGCAGTCGGCGGTGTCTTTCTAGCCATCGAGCAAATGGATCGGGTGATCACGCACCGTGGGGCAAAGCCCGCAGACGCTGAACCGGAAGTGATCGATTTGGCACAGCCGCCCACCCCGAGTGAGGAAATGGCGGCGGGCGTCACCGGCATCCTCTTCGACGCCGAAAGTCAGCTCCAAAAAGGCTTTTCGCGGTTCAACCGCCTGACCACCTGGGCTTACAACAGGACCAATCAACTCGCACAACCGCTCACCTCCAGCCGGTTGAGCCGTCCTTTCACCGCTGGATTTGACCAACTCGTCGACCGGGGAGAGCAGGTCTGGTATCGCTGGGTGGACATCGGTCGCACCGAGCACCGGCAAAGCCGCGCGATTGCAGCGCAGGCGACCAACGATTCGGTCGACTTTTTTATCGACCACCTGTCTGAAAACCAGGAAATTCGCGAACTGGTTCAATCACAAAGCATTGGACTGGCAGGCGTAATTGTGGAAGAGCTGCGCCAGCGCGGCGTTAGCGCGGACACTTTCCTTGAAGTGCTCGTCCGCAATCTGTTGCGGATGCCGCAGCGCGACCCGCGGGTTGTGCCAGCGGATGCGGTGATCGAAAGCGCCCGTCCGCCGCGCCAGATCCGAGGCAGGGTATACCGCGAATGAACATGCCAAATTATGACGATTTGGGCGAATCGCTCGTTGGACATTACGCCGGTTTTGCCACGCGGCTGATTGCGTTTATCATCGACAGCCTGACGATCAGCGCCACTTTGCTTTTTCTCACCTGGTTCGTCAATTCAACGCTGCTGGTTCTTCAGACCCGCAACATCATCGCCCATTTCTCACGCTGGATACCCCATATTAACTCCATTATCGCATTTCTGACCTCGCCGGTCATGTCGGGCATATACACATTTCTAATTATCATTTCTTATAATGTATTCTTTTGGTCAATTGCCGGGCAGACGATCGGCAAGGCAGTCATGGGAATAAAAATCATCCCCGTTATTGGGGGTAAGATGACGTTCAAGCGCGCCCTGACTCGCTATGTTGGTTATTACATTTCAGGTCTTCCTTTGGGTTTGGGATTTTTATGGATATTGGTCAACGATCGCAGGTCTGCCTGGCACGATCGCATCGCCGGTACCTGCGTGGTGCACGTGTGGGACGCCCGCCCAGATGAGGTGTTCTTGGTTGTTGCTACAGAGCAGATGATCAAACAGCGCATCAAGTCCCTGAAACGCCTCAAGCCGGGGAGCGTTGATTCAGCGGATGTTTCGACCTCATGAAACCGGCGCACCAGGAGCATAAATAACATGCGTCAAATCGCGATTATCGGCATCGGGCAATCGCCCGTTACAGAAAATTGGGATCAATCTATCCGCGAAATTGCTGGAGAAGCGATCATCGCCGCGCTCCACGACGCAGGTTTAACCTCGGCGGATGGAATTTTTATTGGCAATATGCTTTCGGGTCAACTGAGCAAGCAGGAGAACCTGGGCGCCCTGGTCGCCGATTGGGTTGGCTTGCGCGGACAGGACGCGGTTAAAGTCGAAGCGGCGTGCGGCTCCGGCGCGGCGGCGCTGCGCTTGGGAATCATGGCAGTGGGATCGGGTGAACTCGAATCGGCGATCGTTGCCGGGGTCGAAAAAATGACCGAAACCAAAGGGGCTGAGACCACTTCAGCGCTGGCAACCGCGGCTGACGCGGATTATGAAGTGATCCAGGGGGTGACTTTTGTCGGGCTGAACGCGCTGGTGATGCAGCGTTATCTCCACGAATACGGTTGGCGGCACACCGATTTTGCCCCATTCTCGATCAATGCCCACGCAAACGCCCTGCATAACCCCGCTGCCCGGCTTCACGAAATGATCACCGAACAGGATTATCAGCGCGCCCGCATGATCGCCGAACCGATCAACTTGCTGGACGCCTCTCCGATCGGCGATGGCGCCGCCGCGGTTGTCATCGTCCCGCTCGAAGACGTGCGCCGAAAATTTCCGTCTCAGGCTGGGCTAAAGCGCCGCAATATTCGCATCAGCGGCTCGGCTTCAGCCACCGATTACCTGGCAGTGCATTCACGCAAAGACCCGCTCTGGCTTGCTGCGGCGGAAAGGTCCACCCGCCAGGCTTATGCCCAGGCTGGAATCACCCCCGCCGATGTGGATTTCTTCGAACTGCACGACGCCTTTTCGATTATGGCGGCGCTCTCGCTCGAAGCCTGCGGTTTTGCCGAAAGAGGTCAGGCGCCCCGCCTGGGGTTGGATGGCGAAATCACCATCCATGGGTCCATCCCAATCGCCACCCGCGGCGGTTTGAAGGCGCGCGGTCATCCGGTTGGCGCAACGGGCATCTACCAGATCGTCGAAGCGGTTCAGCAGCTCCGCGGCGAGGCGGGCGCGACCCAAATTGAAAACGCCCAGATCGGGATGGCGCAAAACATCGGTGGCAGCGGCGCGACGATCATCACTCATATCCTGGAAGCTGATCGGGTAAACTGAGACAGTTAAAATCGTATGAAAGTACTGTGGTTTCCGCTGGCACCACAGGCGCGCTCTAAATCCAATGTCGAAATATCCTCTTGTTACGCTTGTCGTTCTTTTCGGACTGCTGCCTGTTTTCGGGTTTGGCTGGCGCCCGGCTGCGCCGACCGAGAAATCCGGTTTGTCCCAGCCGGGTTCAGCTCTCGGTGTTCACGCGCCCCACACAGACATCCTGCTAAAGCCCACCGCTACGCCCGAGAGCGCCCCTCCTGCGATCGAGCAGACCCAGGTGATCCAGACCACGGATCATCGATTGCTCCAGGCAATGATCCTGCTGACAGTCTTGATTATGATCGTCATTTTCTGGGGGGTGTGGTCCAACCGAGACGAGGCTTTTCTGCGGTAAAATCCTAATCGGTTGGATTTGAGATCAATCAGGAGTACGTTTATGACAGATTTAAGGCTCTTTGATACCTATACCCGCAGCGTGCGCGCTTTCAAACCGCTGGAAGACAACCAGGTTCGTCTTTACGCTTGCGGTCTCACCGTGTACGACTATGCTCACATAGGCAATCTGCGAACCTACATCTTCGAAGATTTGCTGCGCCGTACGCTCGAATTTAACGGCTACACCGTCAATCATGTGATGAACATTACCGATGTCGGTCACCTGGTCTCCGACGCCGACACGGGCGAAGATAAGATGGAAAAAAGCGCCCAGAAAATGGGCAAAACTGCCTGGGAGATCGCGGAGTACTACACCCAGGCGTTCATTCAGGACTTCGCCCGCTTGAACATCAAAATGCCAACCGTCCTGTGCCGGGCAACCGACCATATCCAGGAGCAGATCGATTTCATCCGCTGCATCGAAAAGAACGGCTACACTTACGCCACCTCGGATGGGATCTACTTCGATACCTCCCGGTTGTCCGATTATGGTTACCTGGCGCGCCTGGATGTCGAAGGGTTGCAAGCCGGTTCGCGCATCGAGCTGGGCGAAAAGAAACACCCAACCGATTTTGCGCTGTGGAAATTCAGCCCGAAGGATCAGCAGCGCCAGATGGAATGGGACAGCCCCTGGGGCAAAGGTTTTCCGGGCTGGCACATTGAATGCTCGGCGATGTCTGTGAAATATCTGGGGAGTTTTTTCGACATCCATTGCGGCGGAGAAGACCACATACCCGTTCACCACACCAACGAGATCGCCCAAACCGAGGCTTGCTACGCCACGCACTTAGCCAATTTCTGGATGCACGGTTATTTCTTGCAACTGGACGAAGCTAAAATGGCAAAATCAGCCGGCGGGTTCATCCGTCTGCAAACGCTGATCGACAAAGGTTATGACCCGTTGGCTTATCGCTTCTTTACAATGAACGCCTTATACCGCGCCAAATTAAATTTCACCTGGGAAGGGCTGGATGCAGCGGCGAAGTCGTTTGACCGCCTGCGGTTAATGGCGTATCGTTGGGGCGCGCCGGGCAGCGTGGATGAAGGGTTTGTGGATCAGTTCCGCGAGCAGATCAACGACGATCTGAACTTCCCGCGCGCCCTGGCTGTAACCTGGGAACTGACCCGCAGCGCCTTGCCCGACTCCACTAAAAAGGCAACGCTGCTCGTCTTCGATCAGGTGCTGGGTTTGGGGCTGGCGGATTGGCAGCCGCCCGAACAGGTGATTCCGGACGAAATCCTGGCGCTGGCGGAGTCGCGCACGAAGATGCGTCAGGAAAAACGCTGGGCTGAAGCGGACGCGCTGCGCGATCAAATCATCGCCGCGGGATACGAGATCGAGGACACCCCGCAAGGTCCGCGGATCAAAAGCCGCTGAGAAAAAAGGGGAATCGAGGGAAAAAATGAAAATTGCAGTTTCAGGAAAAGGGGGGGTTGGCAAGACCACCCTGGCGGCTCTGCTCGCGCAAGTATACGCGGATCAGGGCCGCGACGTGCTGGCGGTTGACGCCGACCCATCGCCGTGTTTGGCAGGCGCGCTGGGCTTCCCCGCCGACCTGCGGGATATGCTGCACCCCATCTCCGAAATGAGCGAACTGATCGAGGAGCGCACCGGCGCAAAGCCGGGCACGATCGGCGGTTTCTTCACCATCAACCCGCGCGTCGATGATCTTCCCGAGCGGTTCAGCGTGATGCACCGCAACGTGCGCCTGCTCGAGATGGGCTCTGTGGACCTGGGCGGTTCGGGGTGCATCTGTCCCGAAAGCGCCATGCTGAAGACTTTGTTCACGCATCTCATGTTCCGCAAGGACGATGTCCTCATCATCGACATGTACGCCGGCGTGGAGCACCTGGGACGCGCCACCGTGGACTTCGTTGACGCGATGATCATCGTGGTGGAACCAACCCGCAGGAGCTTGGGAACCGCGGCGCAAATCAACAAACTCGCCCACGATATCGGGCTGAATCGCATCTGGCTGGTGGGCAACAAAGTTCGAAACGAGGAAGAAGAAGCCTTTCTTTCCGCAGCGACGCCCGGCATCCCCTTTCTAGGCTTTTTGCCGGCAAACCTGGCGGTACAGGAAGCCGACCGGCTGGGCAAGCCCGTGTACGATTATGTGCCAGAACTGCAGCGCGCCGCGCTAGGGATTTCCGCACGCTTATTGGCAAATATCGAGAACGCACATCATTCACAGAATTAAAGGGAAATTATGACCACGACTATTGCATTGGCAGGAAAAGGCGGGGTTGGCAAAACCACCATCGCGGGTTTAATTATTAAATACATCGTCGAAAACAAGGCAGGACCGGTCCTCGCAATCGACGCAGACCCCAGCAGCAATCTCAACATGGTTTTGGGTTTAGAGCTCGATTGGACGATCGGCGATATCCGCGAAGATCTGCTGTCGCAGGTCCAAAGCTCGCTCGGCATGGGCGGGGCAGCCATGGGTACGCTGCCTGGCGGGATCAGCAAGCGCGATTATCTAGATTATCAAATCCGCTCTTCCGTGTCTGAGGGCGACCACTTCGATTTGATCGCCATGGGTCGTTCGGAGGGACCAGGCTGCTATTGCGCCGTGAACCACAACCTGCGCGAAGTTGTCGATGGCATGAGCAAGAACTATCGCTATGTCATCATCGACAACGAAGCGGGTATGGAACATCTCAGCCGGCGCACAACGCGCGATGTCCAGTTTTTGTTGATCGTCAGCGATCCGAGCCTGCGCGGGATCACCGCCGCCGAAAGGATTGCTTCTTTTCGCACCGAATTGGATATCAACATTGAAAACGCCTATCTCATTCTAAATCGGGTTGTGAATGGGATTCCCGCCGCAATTCAAGAGCGCATCGATGCGCTGGACGTACCTTTTCTCGGCGTCGTGCCAGCCAGCGCCGAACTGGTGGAGGTCGAACTTGAAGGCGCTTCGCTGATGGAAATACCCAACGACGCGCCTTCGTATAAAGCCATGTCCGCTATGATGCAGAAAATCTTGAGCGGCTAAACGTTACCGCCCCTGATTGGCTGGATCAGTTCGACTTATCTTTCCTGCTGCTGCTTTTCCCAGGTTTCGTTATCCACCAGGGTAACCACGCGGAACCCTTCGGCGTAAGCCATTTCTTTGCCCTTGCCGTGTTCCGACGCCCACTGGCGGATCCGATCGACCGGATCCCAGTCGTGCATTTGTGACTTGTGCGCCTTCAACGCCTCGATCTTGATGTCGATCGTTTCCTCGATGTTGACAAAATATTCACCCCCGGTGAAGCTTGTCACATAGATTTTGCGCGGTTTATGCGCCGAAAGACCCTCTTCAGCCAGCTCTTCGAACAGATTGGGCTGTCCGGCTGCGGGAAAAATCGCGTCCAGCGCGGCGGTCCCGGCTGCCCGATGGTCGGGGTGGTTGACGTAATCGTCGCCAGCCCACACGATGGTCGGGTCGCTGCATACCACCACTTCCGGCTTGAACCGCCGGATTTCGCGCACCAACTTTTTTCTGAGCTCCAGCGTTGGCTGCAACATGCCGTCCGGCTCGCGCAAGAAAATCACCTCCACCGCGCCGACGATTTTTGCGGCTTCGCGCTGTTCGTGCTCGCGAATTTCGGCGGCGCGCGCTCTTGTCATCCCTGGCTCGTCGATCCCCACGTCCCCGCTGGTGCATAAAACGTAAGAAATCCGCGCCCCGTGTTTTGCCCAGCGCGCCAGCGTACCCGCGCAGCTATACTCGATATCGTCGGGATGGGCGACGATCGCCATCGCGCTCTCGGGAATATAAAAATTGTTCATAAGCCTGTCTCCGAATAAAATAATTTTGCTCTCGACGGGTAACAAGTATATCATCGCCTCGAAAGACCGTTTCGGATTAGCTGACGCGAAAATTGTTGTATACTTTACCTGCCGTGCACGAATCCTCCCTGCACTCCTCACTAAAGCAATTCTACCTTCAGGACGGCGGTTTTTCTGAATGGTGGCTGGACGGTTACTGGATCGATGTCTTCAAGCAAGGTCAGCTCATCGAGATCCAAACCGGCAAATTCAGTTCGCTCCGGTCAAAATTCGACGCGCTGCTGAACGATTATCCGATTCGAGTGGTGTATCCGATTGCCCGCCAAAAGTTTATTGTGATGAACGACCGGCACTCGAATTTCGTATCGCGCAGGAAATCGCCAAAATCCGGTCGCTTCGAAGAAATATTCAACCAGTTGATCTATATCATCAAGTACGTCAACAACCCTAATTTCTCGCTGGAAATCCTGATCACCAGCGAAGAAGAGCTGCGCCGCAACGACGGTCTCGGCAGCTGGTGGAGGCGCGGAGTCAGCATCATCGACCGCCGGCTGGTCAGCGTACTAGACCGCTGGCTGCTATTAGAACCAGCCGACTACGCTCGCTTTGTGGATCCGCTGTGCGATCAGCAGTTCACCAACACCGAATTAGCCGCCAGATTGAAAATCCCGCGCAGACTCGCGGGCAAAATGACTTATTGTTTGGCGCAGCTTGGCGTAATTTCTTGCATCGAAAAACGCAAAAACGCTCATATATTTCAGCGGACCTGCGGCTAGCGCATTATCTACCAGACCTGTATGACGCGCAAAATCCTTCACCTGGACCTGGATGCGTTCTTCTGCTCTGTCGAAGAGCTGGCGAACCCAACGCTGGCTGGAAAAGCGTTTGCAGTGGGTGGCAGACCGCAAGAACGCGGCGTGGTCGCCTCCTGTTCGTACGCCGCCCGTAAATTCGGCGTGCATTCGGCGATGCCAATGGGTAGGGCGCTGCGCCTCTGCCCCGAATTGATCGTCGTTCCCTCGCGGCATGGCGAATATTCGCGGCTCTCCAAACAGATGCTGGGGCTCGTGCGCGAAATCTCGCCCGAAGTCGAACAGGTCTCCATTGACGAGGCGTTTGTGGATGCGACACACCTCTCAGCGCCGGGATGCCAGATTGCTCAAGATCTGCAGCAGCGCATTAATCAAGAACTGCGCCTGCCCTGTTCGTTCGGCGTGGCGGGGAACAAACTGGTAGCCAAGATCGCCAACGATGTCGGAAAAGCTGCCACGCGCGGCGAGAACCCCCCGAACACCATCACCGTGGTCGAACCCGGGCAGGAGGCGGCTTTCCTGGGGCCATTGCCGGTCAACCGCCTGTGGGGCGTGGGACCCAAAACCACCGAACGGCTGAAAAAAATGAATATTCTGACGATCGGCGACCTGGCGCGCTGCCCGGTCGCCGAATTGATCCGAATGTTTGGGAAAAACGGTCAATCGCTTGCCCAGCACGCCTTGGGCATCGATGACAGCCCGGTATCCGCCAGCCGCGAGACAAAATCCATCAGCCAGGAAGTCACTTTCGCCCGAGATGTGCGCAATTTCGAGCACCTGGCTGCCGAACTGCGCACCCAATCCGAACAGATTGGCGACAAACTGCGCGCCAACAACCTGGCTGGAAAAACGGTCAAGATCAAAGTCCGCTGGCACAACTTCGCCACGCTCACCCGCCAGCTTTCTCTGGCAGCGCCGACCAATCAGGACGAAGAGATTTTTCAGGCTGCGCTCAGGCTGTTTTCAAAGGTGTGGATAGAAGGTCAGGCAGTGCGTCTAATTGGAGTAGGCGTGAGCGGTTTCCAGGGCGCGGCGCGCCAGTTGAGCCTTTGGGATGCTGCCGACGAAAAACATGACGAAACCGATGTTCGAAGTGACCAACTGCGCGCCGCTTTGGATTCGCTGCGCGACCGTTATGGGGATGCCGTAGTGCGCTACGCGAAAAAACCGGACCCCGAAAAACCCTGATTTACCACTGAATTCTTAGATCATCTCATAGCGCCGCAGGGCTGCGTCGAGGATCATATTCACGAGTTCGGCGTGGCTGATGCCCGCTGCCTCGGCTTCGATCACCAAATCCGAGATCTTGGGCGCTAACCCCGGGATAGGGTTGATTTCCAGGATATACGGTTTCAAGTTATCGTGAATATCCAGACGAAAATCAACCCGCGCGACATCCAGGGCGCCGCTTACCCGAAATACGGCTGCGGTGAGCCAGTTCAGATCCTCCACGAGCGCCGGTTCGATCGGCGCCGGCGACATGTAATTCAGCTCGGCTGCCAGATCCACCTTCAAGCGGTTGCTGTACACGGTGTCCAGTTCGGTGAAAGGCTGCAAATCCACTTCGAGCGGCGGCATGAAACGCAGCCCTGCCTGAACATGCAGCGCGGCGTCATCTTCGGGCAGCCGGCGCGCGGCTGGGCGGATGAGGTTCCCCACCACACCCACGGTCACCTCCCTGCCTTCGATGTATTTTTCGACCAGCGCCGGCTGCCGGTAGGTGCGCAGCACATACGCGATCTGTTCGAATAATTCTGCCTCCGTATTGACAATCGAGCGTTTGGACACGCCCATCCCGGTCCCTTCGCGGCTGGGCTTGACGAACATCGGGAAACTCATCTCGTCGCTTAAATGATCGTCCTCGCGTTCAAACACCTGGAACGGCGGCGTCGGCAAGTCGTGATAGGTCAGCACGCGCTTGGTCATGGGCTTGTCCAATGCCAGAGCCAGCGTCAAGACTTTCGAGCCGGTATAAGGGATGCGCAGCATCTCCAACAGCGCCGGGATCTGCGCTTCGCGGGCGTCGCCAAAATGACCCTCGCAGATATTGAAACAAATATCGGGTTTGAGCTGCCGGACCGTGTCGATCAGGTTGGCGTCGCCTTCGAGAAACTCGCAGACATGCCCGCCCGAACGGATCGCCTCCACCAACGCTTCAACCGTCGTTTCCGAATCCAGATCATCCCAGTGATCCTTATTCATGCCATCGACGCTCGGGGCGTTCTTTTTCAAATTCGCAAGCAGTGCAACCCGAAATTTCATCTCCTGTTTCTCCTGGCGCAAAAGTGTATCTTACTGATCCGGCAGCGCGAAAATTCGAACGGTTGAATTTGCATCTAAAACCGATATTTTACTTCCATCTGGTGAAAAAGATAGGCTCTGAATTGGCGAATCTTGCGGGAAACTGGCTGCCAGTTCACCGTTGGATTGCCTCCAGATGTCAACCACCGGCGTAAGGTTGCCGCCGATGTTTGCCGCAGAAGCGGTGGCAAACCAGCTCCCATGCGGCGACCAGATTGCATAGCTCACGGCATCTTCGTGGCTCAGCAGATATGTCTCTTTGCCCGTGTTCAAGTTCATAAGCTGCACCACGCTCCCGTTCACCCAGGCGAGCGTTTTCCAGTCGGGGCTGAAATGCACCCCATAAAGCGCGGGGCTCACCGCGCCCTGCCATTCGAGTGTGGAAGTCAAGCTGCCATCCAGTTCATAGATATACACCTTGAACTCTGCCAGATCCGCGCCCCCAATTTGTTTCCCGTCGGGTGAATAGGACAGGTTTGCCAGCCAGTGCGGCGCCTGCCATTCTGCTGCGGCTTGCGCTGCAGGAGCGAGCCCCACCCTGACGATGCTTCCATCCAACGCTGCATACACAAGCTCGTCGCCAGCCGGGTTGAGCGCCAGACCCGTGACGGGGAAATCCGGCTCCGCGATTTGCATCGGCGCAGCGGAAGCATTGATCTTCAGCGTCATAATTTCATTCTCGTTTGACACCCAGCCGATGGAGGTCTTGAACCGGTTCGTAGTCAGGCGGATCGGGTACGGACCGGTCTCGATATCCTGGAGTTGACTGAGCCTCTGCGGCTGATTTTCGGCTGGGACCCCGATCAGCCGCACCCAGTCCAAGCCTGTTACTGCAAACTCGCCCTCCAGCCAGATGAGATCGGTCGCTTCTTCGCTTTTGGTTAACGACTGGAGCGAGAAAGTCTGCCCTGCTTGGGTTGTGACGGCTGAGGTTATGTTTTTGACGGGTGTATTAAGTGTGGTTTGTATTATACTAGATTGGCTACACGCAATTAGCCCGCCGATAACCAACAGCGCCAACAGCCAGTTGCCCCACTTTGTGTTCCAAATCAGGTGTCTCATCTCCGTTATCATCCCTTCCAGGGCAAGGATGACTGGCAGCCACCAATAACCTGCCCTCGATTGCGCAACCATCGACATCGAGTATAAACGGAAACCTGATTGTTTGATACCTTTTTTGCTATAATTCCACCCAGGGAGCCACATCATAATGAAAATCCTGTCATCGGATCAAGAAGTGTTATTAGCCGGCGAGCGCCGCCTGCTGAACGAACTGCTCGTGGCGTTAGTCGAGTTCCCGGCTGCGCCCGAAGACCGCCAGGCGCTGCTGGATTCGATCGCCCAACTGGATGATTTATTCCTGCTGGTGATCGTCGGCGAGTACAACGGCGGCAAGAGCGCGTTCATCAATGCGCTGCTGGGCGGCGCGTTCCTGACTGAAGGGGTCACGCCCACCACCGCCCAGATCAATATCCTGCGCTACGGGGATTCGCAAAGCCGAAAACTGGAAAACGAAAATCAGCTTCTGCTGACCCTGCCAGTTGAATTGTTGAAAGAGATCAGCATTGTCGACACCCCGGGCACCAACGCGATCATCCGCACGCACGAGACGATCACCACCGATTTCATCCCCCGTTCGGACTTAGTCCTGTTTGTGACTTCCGCAGATCGCCCTTTCACCGAGAGCGAAAGGCTGTTCATGGAAAGGATCCGCAATTGGGGCAAGAAGA
This sequence comes from Anaerolineae bacterium UTCFX2, assembly GCA_002050125.1. Lineage (GTDB taxonomy): Bacteria > Chloroflexota > Anaerolineae > Anaerolineales > UBA4823 > UTCFX2. Next base: position 14,716 of record MWTA01000030.1, read on the forward strand.
TCCTGGTAGTTGTAAACAAGATTGACATCCTGCAATCCGAACAGGAAATCCTGCAGGTGCTGGAATTCGTGAACGAGAACAGCCGCCTCCTGCTTGGCGTTTCACCCGAAATCTTTCCAATCAGCGCGCGTCAGGCGCTTGCCTCGAAATCCGGAAAACCCGAGTTGTGGACCGAAAGCCGGTTCGAACCGCTCGAGGACTATATTCGCAACACGCTGGACGAGACCAGCCGGGTCCAAATTAAGCTATTGAACCCGCTCGGGGTTGGTTTGCACATTGCGGATCGATATTTGACCATCGTAACCAACCGGCTGGAGACGCTGCAGGACGACGTCGAGATGCTGGCGGATGTCGAAAAGCAAATGGCGCTGTACAAAGAAGACATGCAGCGCGATTTCAAATACCGTATGGCGGATATCGAAAACCTGCTCTACGAAATGGAGAAACGCGGCTTAGATTACTTCGAGGACACCTTCAGGTTGAAGCGGGTGTTCGATCTGTTAAGCAAAGAGCGCATCCAGACGGAATTCGAAAATAAAGTCATCGCGGATATGCCCACTCAAATCGACAACAAGGTCAACGACCTGGTCGATTGGCTGGTCGAATCGGACCTGCGCCAGTGGCAAGCCGTCAACGAGCACCTGGCGGAGCGCCGGCGCGCGCATCAAGGTCGGATTGTCGGCGATTTGGGTCCGGGCAGCTTTGAATATGACCGTGAGCGATTCATGGATGCGGTGGGACGGCAAGCCCAGCAGGTGATCGATACCTACGATAAAGTCGACGAAGCGCGCCAAATCGCGGAAGGCGCTCAGGAAGCTGTTGCCGCTTCAGCGGTGTTGGAGGTAGGCGCGATCGGGCTGGGCGCGCTGGTGGCTGTGCTGGCAAGCACCGCCGCCGCAGATGTGACCGGCATCCTGCTGGCGACATTCATCGCGGCTTTGGGCTTGGTAATCATCCCCGCGCGGCGAAAGCTGGCAAAAAATGAACTGAGCGCCAAATTGCGCGAGCTGCGCGATCGTCTAATTGAAACTCTGGAGGGTCAGTTTCAAAAAGAGATCGATCGCAGCGTCCAGAGGATCGATAATGCCACGTCGCCGTACACCCGTTTCGTCCGCGCCGAGCAGCAAAACCTGACGGAATACCAGGACAAACTGCAAGATTTCAAATTGAAGCTCGCCCGCCTAAAGGATGAAATCACCGCGCCGGAATTGCCATAAACCAAATTGCAAAATCTCCGGAAACGATTGGCGAATTTCCTTGACACGCAGAATTAATGCGTGGTAAACTGCAAATCGAACTATTGCAGAAAAGGAGGCAGGCGCTTGAGCATGATCGTCGAAATCAATCAAGTTCGCAAAGGTGATTACAATTTGCCTTGTCGTAGCGCGCCTGCCGGCTGAGAATAGTTTTTCTTTGTGTTACTCCAACCACGGGTGCTAAAATAACCCGTGGTTTTTTGTTCGAAAATCTTTCAAGGAAATCTACATTATGTACTACCCTGACGATCTCAGCAAGATCATTGTAAAAAACAAGCTGCTCGGCATCTGGAAGTTGATGGATGGGTTCCACTTGACCTACGTGGTAGCCAACCTCAGTTTAGGTTTATCAGCCATCTTCAAGACTTCCACATTTCTGCTGCTGCGTTACTTTGCCGACCACGTCATCGGCAGCGATACCGCACGCCAGGTGCTGCCCTGGGTCGCCTTGGGATTTATCGCCCTGGCTACTCTTGAAGGCGCCTGCACGTACACCAGCGGAAGGCTGGCGGCTTTCACCGCGGAAGGTATCACCCAAAAAGTAAGGGACTTCCTGTACGACCACATCCAACGCCTCACCCTTGCCTATCACAGCCAGGCAAAAACCGGCGATCTGATCGAACGCGCCACCTCCGATGTCGATGCGCTGCGGCGCTTCTTCTCTGAGCAGGCAATCGGCGTCGGGCGGATCATTTTCTTGTTCACCGTCAATTTTGTGGCGGTTCTATATTTGAACGCCTTCCTGGCGCTGATTTCGATCATCGCGGTGCCTTTTATTCTCTCCACTTCGATATTCTTCTTCCGCAAGGTTACTAAGGCATACGAAGCCTACCAGGAACAAGAATCCGTTTTGACCACCACCCTGCAAGAAAACCTCAGCGGCGTTCGGGTGGTGAAAGCCTTTGCCCGTCAGGATTATGAGCGAACCAAGTTCGACCGTGAAAACTGGCAGAAATTCCTGCTGGGACGGCGCCTGGCGTCTATGCATGCGCTGTTTTGGCCCGCCTCCGACATCATCTGCGGGGTTCAAATGCTGATCGGGCTGGCTATCGCCGCGGTCATGGCGATCAACGGGACGATCACGGTTGGCACTTATGTGGCATACGCCGGCTTGGTCGCCTGGTTGATCTGGCCGCTGCGCAACCTGGGTCGGCTGATTGTACAGACCTCGACCGGATTGGTTTCGTTCTCGCGGGTTCTGACCATCATCCAAGAACAGCGCGAACCCCTGGATCAAGGCGATTACCAGCCCCAGCAACCGCTCCGCGGCGAGCTGGTATTCGACGGCGTTTGTTTTGAATACGACGATGACGAGACCTCGGCGCTGATCGACATCAGTTTCGCCGCCAAACCGGGGCAGACCATCGCGCTGCTGGGCTCGACCGGCTCCGGCAAAACCACCCTGGTCAACCTGCTGCCGCGCTTCTATGAATATACGCGCGGCTCCATCAAGCTCGATGGCGTTGAATTGACCCGCTATTCGCGCAAGTTCCTGCGCAGCCAGGTCGGCGTGGTCGAGCAAGAGCCTTTTCTATTTTCGCGGACGATCCGCGAAAATCTGCTCTACGGCGTCGGCGAAAAAGTCGATCAAAACGAGATCGAAGCCGCTGCCAGAGCCGCCGCAATCCACGAAGGCATCCTCGCATTTCCCGAGGGGTACGATACGCTGGTTGGCGAACGAGGCGTTACGCTTTCGGGCGGTCAAATGCAGCGGATCACCATTGCCCGGACGATTACGAGGCAGCCCCGCATCCTGATCCTGGACGATTCGACTTCATCGGTCGATTTCGAAACCGAGTCCGAAATCCGCACCGCGCTCGAAAACCTGATGCTCGGGCGTACGACCTTCATCATCGCCCATCGCATCCAAAGCGTGATGAACGCCGACCAGATCCTGGTTATGGATAAAGGGCGGATCGTGCAGCAAGGCACCCACAGCCAGCTTCTCGAAGAGGAAGGCATTTACCGCCAGATTTTTGATATCCAGATGCGGATCGAAGGCGAGTTGAAACAGGAAATCGCAATGAGTGAAGATCCGGTGAGTGAAGAACCGATGCTGTCCGCAAGCCTGGATTAGCGTCCGGCGAGCTTGGACTAAGCGCAAACAGGAGCATTCGAATGACCGCTCAGTTTTATGAAGAAGAAGAATTTACCACCCAATTTAACGGCAAGACCGTGCTGCGCATTCTGGCGCAGACCCGGCAGCACTGGATTTGGGTCGTCGGGTTCGTCGCCGCGATCGTCATCACCTCGGTATTGGATGGGTATTTAACCTACCTGGGCAAACAGATCGTCGATCTAGGCATCATGGCGAACAACAAACAGGTCCTGATCGAGATCGTCATTAAATACGCTTTGCTGGTCCTGGTTCAGGGTGTGACGGTTTTGGGATTTGTCTTTTTAGCCAGCGTCCTGGGCGAACGTGTGCGTTACGACCTGCGCAAGAAGCTGGTGAACAACTTACAGGATCTGTCGCTCTCGTATTACAGCCACACGCCCGTGGGTTGGATCATGTCGCGGGTCACCTCGGACACCGAACGCGTGTCGGATCTGGTTACCTGGGGGCTGGTGGACGTGTGCTGGGCTACAGCAAACATCTTCACCTCCGCGTTTTTCATGCTCAAGATCAACTGGCGGCTGGGGCTGTTCGTCCTCGCGATTCTGCCCTTTATCTCCTGGGTCGCGATCCAGTTTCGGAAAAAGATCCTGGTCGAATTCCGCCGCGCCAGAAAAACGAACTCGAAGATCACCGGCGCCTACAACGAGAACATCACTGGCGTCCGCGTGGTCAAAGCGCTTGGGCGCGAAAACGAGAATATCCAAGAGTTTCACGCGCTGACGTCCGAGATGTACCGCGCCAGTTACCGCGCCGCCTGGTTGTCCGCCCTGTTCCTCCCCACCGTCCAGATCATCGGCGCGTTTGCGCTGGGCGCGGTCGCCTGGTATGGCGGGCTGAGCGTCGAGGTAGGCGGCATGACCATCGGCGGCATCCAGGCGTTCGTCTCATACATTCTGTTTATGACGTGGCCGATCCAGGACCTCGCCCGCGTTTATGCCGAAATGCAGCAGTCAATCGCCTCCGCCGAGCGGATGTTCTCGCTGATCGACGCGGTGCCTGAATTGCAAGACCGACCCGACTCCTTCGACCCGGGCGACTTGCGCGGCGACATCGTTTTCAACCACGTCGATTTCTACTACGAACCCGAAAAACCGGTGTTGACCGACTTCAACCTGCAGGTGCGGCATGGCGAGACGATCGCCTTGGTCGGTCCCACCGGCGGGGGCAAGACCACCATCGTGAACCTGATCTGCCGTTTCTATGAGCCCAAAAAGGGTCGGATACTAATCGATGGTGTTGACTATACGCATTTAACTCAGCATTCCATCCAATCGCGCATCGGGATCGTGCTTCAAACGCCCCACTTGTTCTCGGGGTCGGTGCGCGAAAACATCCGCTACGGTCGGCTGGACGCTACCGATCAGGAAGTTGAAGAAGCCGCCCGCCTGGCTGGCGCGCACGAGTTCATCGCCCGCCTGGACGACGGCTACCTCCAAGACGTGGGCGAAAGCGGCAACCTGCTCTCGACCGGGCAAAAGCAGCTCATCAGCCTGGCGCGGGCTGTGCTTGCCCGACCGCAAATCTTCATCATGGACGAAGCCACCAGTTCCGTCGATACCCTGACCGAAGCGTTGATCCAAAAAGGGATGGAGAACCTCATGCAGGGGCGCACCAGTTTTATCATCGCCCACCGGCTGTCCACGATCCGCCGGGCAGACCGCATTATCTATATCGAAAACGGGCGCATTGCTGAAATGGGCGCCCACAACGAGCTGCTGCGCCAGCGCGGTCCGTACTTCAACCTTTACACGCGCCAGTTCCGCAGAGAACTCGCCCAGGAATACGATCTGTTCCGCCTCGACGGTTTGGCGCCGCTCTAGCGTCGACTCAGGCTAAAGAAAGATCATCGTGTATAATTTCTCAACGGCGTCGTCGCTGACGGCGCCGTTGAGCTGTCCGCTGGACTGTCCGTTGGACTGTGATCGTGATCTCTACTCTTGCTGCGAAATACCGTAAATACCCCCCTCAATTCTGGCTGATGTTCGTCGGGATGCTGATCAGCACGGTCGGCACCAGCATGATCTGGCCCTTCCTGCTGATTTACGCCAGCAAACGCCTGGACGCTCCCCTGACCTCGATCGCCAGCCTGCTGAGCCTGAACGCCCTGATGGGGCTGATCGCCTCATTCATCGGCGGTCCGCTCATCGATCGTTTCGGGCGCAAGTGGATCATGGTGTTCAGCCTGGTCGCCAATGGGCTGGGCTACCTGGCGCTCGGCTACGCCACCACCTTCGCCGAGTTTGCCGTGCTGCTTGCGCTGAACGGCGCCGCCAACCCGCTCTATCGTGTCGGCGCCGACGCAATGATGGCGGATCTCGTACCTAAAGAAGACCGCATCGACGCTTATGCATTGCTGCGCCTGAGCAACAACCTGGGCGTCGCAATCGGTCCGGCGATTGGCGGTTTCATCGCCGCCTCGTCGTACACGCTCGCCTTCTATTTCGCCGCCGGTGGAATGATCACATTCAGCCTGCTGTTGACGCGGTTTGCGCGGGAGACGCTGCCCGCGCGCGCGACGCGGCTCGCCCAAGACGCAGCCCTGATCGAAAAGCCGCCCAAAGAGAAGTTCGGCGGATACCTGGAAATCCTCAAAGACAAACCTTATATGGGATTTATTTTCTCCTTCACGCTGGTGACGATGTGCGCCACGTTGATTTGGGTCTTGCTGCCGGTTTACGCCACCGAAACTCACAACGTTCCGATGCAGTTGTACGGCTTCATCCCCACCACCAACGCGGTGATGGTCGTAACATTGCAGCTTCTGATAACCCGCATCACCAAGCGTTTCCCCGATTTACCGGTCGTGGCTTTCGGATCCATATTTTATACCGTCGCAGTTGGCGCAGTCGCCTTCATGCACAGCTTTCTAGGCTTCCTCGTCTGCATGATTATAATGACCATTGGCGAGTTGATCATCGTACCCACCTCGAGCGCCTATGTAGCCAACCATGCGCCCGTCGATAAGCGCGGGCGTTACATGAGCCTCTACGCCCTCACCTGGGGGATGGCAATGGGGATCGCGCCGGTGTTAGGCGGCTTCCTCAGCGACACGTACGGACCCTCGGCGATTTGGATCGGCGGCGCAGTGATCGGCGCGTTGAGCGTATTGGCATTTACGCTGCTGGCGCGCTATCAAACCGCCCGCCTCGCCAAAGTCCCCACGGATTGTATCCAGGTCCAGGTAGAATAAACCCGAAATGAAAGTTGCTGTGCTTGCCGATGTCCATGCCAACCTGCCGGCTTTGCTGGCTGCCGCGGCTGACCTGGATGAATGGAAGCCGGATCACGTCATCGTCAACGGCGACCTGGTCAATCGTGGACCCAGACCGGCAGAGTGCCTGGAGTTCGTGCTGGACAAAGTCGCGCATTCAGGCTGGCTGCTGGTGCGGGGCAATCACGAAGATTACGTCATCCTGCACGCCGGTCCCGACGCGCCTCGATCCAGCGCGGCGCGCCAGGTTCATCAAGCCTCTTATTGGACCTATTGCCAGCTCGATAAGAAAGTCCGCCCCCTGACGGACATGCCCGCGGCGCAATGGCTGACCGATCCAGGCGGCGGTCAGGTTTGTTTCACGCATGGTTCGCTCTTGGGGCGGCGCGACGGGATCTACCCCGAAACGAGCAAAGCGCAGCTCCGGGCAAAAATTGGACTGAACGGCAGACCGAACGCTGGCGCGGAGCGCCTCGCCGGTTTTGTGGTCGGTCACACCCATCGCGCCTTGGTCCGCCAGCTCGACCAGGCGCTGGTGGTGAACGCCGGTTCGGTCGGCTTGCCCTTTGACCACGACCGGCGGCTTTGTTATGCCCGGCTCACCTGGCAGGCGAGCCAGTGGCGCGCCGAAATCGTCCGCCTCGAATACGATTATCCGCAGGCAATCCAGGATTTTTACACCACCGGATATCTCGATCAGGGCGGTCCGTTGGTCGATCTGGTTCTAAAAGAACTGCTGGAAGCCCGTTCGCACCTGTATAACTGGGCGGTGCAGTATCAGGATCTGGCGCTGCATGGTCAAATTTCCGTCCGCGCTGCGGTCGATCGTTACCTGGATGCCAGCGGCGCCAGGCGTTAAGCCGCCGTCGAGCGCGGAACCCGGCAAGCTCGTTCGGCGTCTTACCCTCAACAAAATGCGCCGCATCGAAGTGCGCTGCACTAAAGTGCGCCTATTTCAATGCGCTGCATTTCGGCTGTTCGAGCTGTCTCGTTGCAATAAATAAAGCAAGAAAAAATGGAGAGACTGATGAGACCCCATATAAATCCCAAACCGCTTGCGTCAGCGCTTGCGACCCTGCTTCTCGCCGCAATCCTCCTTTCTGCGTGCAACCTGCCCGGCAAACCCGCCGGACCCGACCTGGATACCATCGTCGCCCAGACCAAAACCGCCATGGCGGTCAACCTATTCTTGACCGCCACCGCCCAGCCGGCGCCCACGGAGGTTCCGCCTGCCACCGCAATCCCGACCGCGGAAGCAACCCCCGTCCCGCCCAGCGAGGTTCAGCCAACCCCCGCCCCTACCGAGGCAGCGACGATCGTCACCCCGCCGGCGACCAGCCTGCCCGGCTGCGTTAATCTGGCAAAACTGGTAGAGGAAACCGTGCCGGATCTCTCGATCTTCGGTCCCAACCAGGAATTTATCAAGACCTGGACGCTGCGCAACGTCGGCACCTGCGTTTGGAACCCCGCCTATTCGCTGGTCTCCATCGGGGGCGAGCGGATGTCCGGTACCAGCCCGGTTCCCATCGGTCAGACCGTGCCGCCCGGAAATACCCTGCAGATCTTTCTGCCCCAAACAGCGCCCGCCAACCCCGGCGTCTTCCAGGGCGATTGGATGCTGCGCTCGACCGACGGCGTCGAGTTCGGGCTGGGCAGCGACGCCAAAACGCCTTTTTGGGTCAAAATCCAGGTCGTTCAGGGCGCCAACCCCACCGTCAACCCGACCGCCGGTTCGCCATCGGTCAGCCGCCCGCAGAACCTCGGCGACCCTTCTTGGACCGTGGGCTTTGGCTCGGATCGCAGTCCGTTCTTCCTGGGCACCGACTCGGGCATGAATTACAACATCGCAGACGGGAAGCTGGTGATCACGGCGCTCAAACCGACCGGCGACCAGTGGCGGGTTGCTCAGGCTTCCTTCCTGGATAACTTCTATCTGCAGACGATCTTCATGCCAGGCAGCATCTGTAACGGAAAAGACGGCTACGGGATGCTCGTGCGAGCGCCCTCCAAGCCAGATGGAAATATCAATTCGGGCTATGTGTTCAGCTTCTCCTGCGATGGAAAATATCGCGTCTACCGCATGGACAACGGAAATTTCAACAACATCCAAAACTGGACCACCAATCCCGCCATCCACCCCGGCGCCAACCAGACCAATGTGATGGGTATCTCAGCCGTGGGCGCGGAGTTCCAGTTTTACGCCAACAACACCCTGCTCTATTCGTTCACCGACGGGACATATTCGGGCGGTTTGTATGGGTTGGCGATCCGCGCCGAATCCGCCGCGAACTTCTCGGTCGCGGTGGACGAAATCGCCGGGTGGGTCATCCGCTGAGTCTGGGTGCGCATCCCTGAAACCAAAAGCCGTCCAGCGCGCTTCGCCGGGCGGCTTTTTTATGCTTGCGGGAATGCACGGACTATTCGATCGTGATTTCTTTTGGGTCTCCGTCAAATGCGGGCAGCTTCATCTTCAAGGATTGCAGCGCTTTCACCAGGATCGTGCCGATCACCAGGTTGCGGTACCACTTGCGGTTTGCCGGCACGATCACCCAGGGCGCCCAACTCGTGTTGGTGCGGGTCAGGGCTTCCTCGTAAGCCCGCGTATATTGAGGCCAAAACTGACGCTCCTTGAGATCTCCAACGCTGAACTTCCACTGTTTTTGTGAGTCGTCCAGCCGGGCTTGCAGCCGCCGTTTCTGTTCATCCAAATCGATGTGCAGGTAAAACTTCAGGATCAACGTGCCTTCGTCAGCCAGGATTCGCTCGAACTCGTTGATCTGGCGGTATCGTTTCTGCCAAACGGACTTCGGGACCAACTCATGCACCCGCACTACCAGAACGTCTTCGTAATGACTGCGGTTGAAGATCACCATTTCGCCATTTCCAGGCGTTTGCTGGTGGACGCGCCATAAATAATCGTGCGCGAGCTCGATCGGCGTAGGCACTTTGAAGCTCGCCACCCTGACCCCCTGCGGGTTCACGCCCTCAAATACGTGGCGAATCACCCCGTCCTTACCGGAGGTGTCCATCCCTTGCAGGATCACCAACACTTTGTGTTTGTGCTCGGCGTAGAGCAGCTCTTGCAGCGGCTCGAGCTCCTGGTTTAATTTTTCCAACGCGTTCTTGCTGGCGTTCTTACCGCCGTCGAATTCGGCGGTCTCGTTCGGGTCCCAATCAGCCAGGTTAATCTTAGTCCCCGGTTTGAAAAAATAACGCTTCATAACTGCCTCCCAACGCGTGATCTATCCCCCTGATTATAACAAATCCACGGCTTTTGCATATTTGCAGAAACCGGTTACAATAAGCCCGAGACGCGAAGTAAACGAATCGAACCGACATTCTCTCTAATGGTATTGAAATGACCCTCCCAAACGAACCTATCTCTTATTTACTGGTGGATGCCAACAAATGGGCGATCCATCATGCCGAGATCATCGTGGAAACGCCCGTTTCCCTGACGGTAAATGGCGAAGTCTGGTTGACGTTTATGTGCACCCCCGTAGATCTGCCGGCGCTCGCGGTGGGCTTCCTCTACAACGAAGGGGTGATCCAGTCCACCAGCGCGATTGCCGACGTACGCCTGTGTCCCACGGGCGATAACATCGATGTATGGCTCAATCATTCAGTCGAAAAACCCGACAACTGGCGCAAGACCTCGGGCTGCACCGGCGGCGTGACCTCCATATCGCCGGAAAATCTGCTGGCGCCTTCCGCGCTCACCCAGCCGCACAACGGGCTGCTTCTGGACGCCAGACAGGTTAGAGAACTGGTCAGCCGTTTGCTTATTTCGCAGGACCTGTACCAGAAAACCGGCGGCGTTCACACCTCGGTGCTGACCAACCACAAAGGTCTCAACGTCATGGCGGAAGACATCGGGCGGCACAACACTCTCGATAAAATTGCCGGCAAGTGCCTGCTGGACAACCTCGATCCCGACCCAAGCATCCTGCTGACCACCGGGCGCGTGAGCTCGGAAATGCTCCAAAAAGCGCACCGCATCGGGGCAGAGATTGTGCTGTCGCGCACCTCGCCCAGCTCGCTCTCGATTGCCCTGGCGGAGAAACACGGAATAACGCTGATCGGCTACGCCAGCCGCGAGCGCTTCAGGATCTACGCCCATCCCGAGCGGATCGTCCTCCCCTCAATGAACGATCCGGCTGGAATAGAAATTCGCCTCGGGCAAACCAGCCCGTCCGCATCCAATTAAGATCATCACACAGATATCTGGATAACTCCCTACCCAGATAGTGACATTTAGCACATAGGATTATTGCCAGGAATGGTTATACTATTCCTGGCAAATTCTATTATGCGCAGTCTTTATCATCCAGTTTATCTGATCTAGGTGAACACGGAGTGTGAAATGACAACGATAAAATCCCTGGCTGACCTCGATCAATTGCGTCAGGCAGCCCTGCAAAATAAACAACGCCAGGCAGAAACCGGGGATGCCTGGATGACCGTCGATCTGAGCACGCCCGCGCTCGCCTCAGGCGCTTCCAGGACGCTGAAAACGATCCTGGATTACGTCGCCGCGCGCAAACTCGAGCACGTCCACGTCCAGCAGACGGCAAACATCGGTTACGACTCGCTGGAGCCAATCGTGCGGGTCGTAATCGGCGGCAACCCGGAGGTGACGTACGGAAAGGTGACGGAGGCGGTCGCCGAACGCATCCTCACCGAACACCTGCTGGGCGGTAAGGTTGTGGAAGAATATCGGATCGAGCAGCTGCTCGCCCAACTCGGTTAGGCGCGGCGGAAACTTGGTCATTCAGGAGGCTAAATGAGCGCTCATACAACGGATAACGGATACAAAGAAATGGCGCGCCTGGCAATCGAAAAACACGGCACTTCGCCCGATGCGCTTATCCCCATCTTGCTGGAGGTCAACCAGGAGTATGGGTACATCCCGGTCAAAGCGCTGACCGAGATCAAAAAGCATCTCAACGCGCCGGTCGGAGACCGGCTCATTCAAGAGGGGCATCTCTTCTCGCTGGCGTCTTTCTATCATATGCTGTCGCTCAAAGCGCGCGGCCGGCACATTGTGTTGTTTTGCGAAAGCGCGCCCTGCCACGTGACCGGCGGAAGGGCGGTCTGGCAGGCTTTACAGGAGCAGCTCTCGCTGAGCGCCGGCGAAACCAGCCCCGACGGAAAGTGGTCGCTGGTGACCACTAGCTGCCTCGGCGCCTGCGGGGTCGGACCGGTAGTTGTGATCGACGAAGATATGTACGGCAATGTCACACCCGAACGGCTGCCGGAAATCCTGTCGAGATACGAATGATGGAGGTAAAGGTGATCAATAAACGTGCGCTGGTTCTCGTATCTGACGACTCGGAAAGCCGCCGGCTGGGCAGCCAGGAACTGCTGCAAGCGCTTCGGACTGAAATTGACCGCTGTGGGTTGGCAAACGAAGTGGATCTCAACACGATTGTGGACGTGGGCGCCAAAAACTTATTACCGCTGGTCATCATCTACCCCGAAGCCGTCGTGTATGGACCCGTCCATCCTGCGGACGCCGGACGGATCGTGAAAGAACATCTGTCGCAGGGTCGCGTCATCGAGGAGATGATCGTCCCAAAACACCAGCTCACCGGACGAATCGCCTGGCTGGCGGCGCGCTCCGGCGCGCTGCCGGCAGCGCAGCGCATTGTGCTGGAACGCGCCGGGCGGATCGACCCGGAAAGCATCGAGGATTACATCATCTACGACGGCTATCAAGCGCTGACAAAAGCGTTGACGCAGATGACGCCCGCCCAGGTGATTGAAGAACTGACGATTTCAGGCTTACAGGGGCGCGGCGGCGCGGGCTTTCCGACGGGCAAAAAATGGGAGATCGTCGCCTCCACGTCCGGGAGCAAAAAATACGTGATCTGCAACGCCGACGAAAGCGAACCGGGCACCTACAAAGACCGGGTGATCCTGGAAAGCGACCCCCATTCGATCGTCGAAGCTATGGCGCTGGCGGCTTATGCAATCGGCGCTGACGAAGGCTTTATCTACATTCGGGGAGAGTATCAACTGGCGCAGCAGCGCTTCCAAAAGGCGATCGAGCAGGCGCAAGCGTTGGGCTTGCTCGGCGAGCATATCCTGGGCACGGATTTCAGCTTCCACCTGCACATCCACTCCGGCGCCGGCGCTTACGTCTGCGGCGAGGAAACCGCGCTGATCGAATCGATCGAAGGCAAGCGCGGCGAACCGCGCTCGCGTCCCCCCTACCCTACCACGCATGGGCTGTGGGGCTGCCCCACGCTGGTGAACAACGTCGAGACGCTGGCAAACGTTCCGCCGATCCTGCGGCGGAGCGGCGAATGGTACAAAAAATTTGGAACCCCCAGCAGCCCGGGGACGAAAGTCTACACCATCTTCGGAAATGTCAACCTGACCGGCGTGTTCGAAGTCCCGATGGGGATTACGCTCCGGGAAGCGATTAGCATCTACGCCAAGGGGATGAAAAACGGGGCAGCGTTCAAATTGGCGCAGACGGGAGGCTCGAGCGGTTCGCTGATCCCCGCCAGCCTGCAAGACACGCCGCTGGATTTCGCAGCCACGCGCAAAGCCGGCGTTTCGCTCGGCTCGGGCGCGCTGCTGATCGCCGACGAAAACACCTGTGTAGTGGACCTGGTAAAAGTGCTGCTCAACTTCTTCCGTTTTGAAAGCTGCGGCAAATGCACCCCCTGCCGCATCGGTACCCAGCGCAGCTATGAAATTCTCACGCGCATCACTCAAGGACAGGCGGAGCTTGACGCCCTGGACGAGTTGTTAAAGCTGGCGGATCAAATGGTAAGGCTTTCAAACTGCGGCTTGGGTCAGACCGCCGCAGTGCCGATCCGTGACATGCTCAAACACTTCAGGACCGAAGTGGAAGCCCACATCCAGTTGGGGGTGTGTCCGACCGGCGTCTGCCCGATGCGGGTCGAGGCCCCCGCGGCGGAGGAAATGCAGCCGCTGGCATCCGCGTGAGCGCGCGTTGTTCACACAAATTGAGGTTGATACCCTGGTATGAAAGATGATTAAGGAGCGCTGATACATGATAACCTTGAAAATTGACGGTAAAACCGTTGAAGTCCCAGAGAACACCACCGTCCTGCGCGCCGCGGAAGCTGCGGGCATCACCATTCCAACCCTGTGCGACCATCCCGATCTGACGCCCTACGGTGGCTGCCGCTTGTGTGTGGTGGAAGTGAAAGGCTACCGCCTGCCCATGGCGTCTTGCGCGCTGCCGGTCAGCCAGGATATGGAAGTGATTACCGAAAACCCGGCGCTGGCGGAAGCGCGCCGCGGCATCTTGGAATTGCTCCTGTCGGATTATTACGATCAAGGCTATGAAGACGGGCTCGGCGGGTCAAATGAACTGCTGCATTGGGCTGAGCATTATCACATCGACCTTGAGCAGGCAATGGCAAAACAGCCCCGTTATCGCGTCGACAGCGACCCCAACCCCTTCGTCTGGGTGGATATGAATAAATGCATTCTGTGCACGCGCTGTATTCGCGCCTGCGCTGATGTGCAGGGTCGCTTCGTCTGGAGCCTGGCCGCGCGCGGCGCACACACGCAGGTGGTCGCCGGGGCGGGTACCACCATGCTGGACGCGCGCTGCGAATCGTGCGGCGCGTGCGTAGCGTACTGCCCCACCGGCGCGCTCAACAACAAAATGTCGCTGCACCTCGGCGCGGCGGATCGCAAGGTGACTACAACCTGCACCTACTGCGGGGTTGGATGCCAGCTCGAACTCAACGTGAAAGACGACAAGGTCATTCGGGTCACCTCCAACTCCGACGCCGCCGTCAACGGCATGCGCCTCTGCGTCAAGGGACGTTACGGATACGATTTCATCCATCACCCCGACCGCCTGACCCAGCCGCAGGTGCGCAAATATCTCTTAGATGGCACGCCGCGCCCGCCGGGTCGCGGCGAGTGGGTCACGGTGGACTGGGATACCGCGCTGGACCTCACCGCAGCAAAGCTGAGCGCCTGCCGCGATATCTACGGTTCAAACAGCCTGGGGATATTGTGTTCAGCCAAATGCCTCAACGAAGAAAATTATCTGTTCAATAAGTTTGCCCGGCAAGTCATTGGCACGAATAATATCGATCACTGCGCCCGTCTCTGACACTCCAGCACGGTCGCCGGTCTGGCGGCTTCCTTTGGCTCTGGCGCAATGACCAACACGATGGCAGATATCGCTTCACATGCGAAAGCAATGCTGATCATCGGCTCGAACACCACTGAACAACATCCCGTGTTTGGCACGATGATCCGTCAGGCAGTCATGCATCGCGGGGTAAAGCTCGTCGTCGCGGACCCGCGCAAAATCGACATCACCGAATTTGCGACGCTGCACTTACAGCTCAGACCGGGCACCGATATCCCGCTGGTCAACGGGCTGATGAACATCATCCTCGAAAAAGGCTGGGAGGATCGCGATTTTATCCTCAACCGCACCGAGGGCTTCGATGAAGTGCGCCAAACGCTCGAACACTACACTCCGGAGCACGTGGCGCAGCTCACCGGCATCCCGCTCGAAAAGCTCTACGAAGCGGCGGAGATCCTGGCGACCAACAAGCCTATGGCAGTCATGTGGGCAATGGGGATCACCCAGCACATCGTCGGCGTCAACAACGTGATGGACCTGGCAAACCTACAAATGATGCTGGGCAACCTCGGAGTTCCGGGCGGGGGCGTCAACCCTCTGCGCGGTCAGAACAACGTGCAGGGCGCCTGCGATATGGGCGGGCTGCCCAACGTCTATTCCGGGTATCAGAACGTCACACTGGACGCCAGCCGGGAGAAGTTCGAAGCTGCCTGGGGCGCCCAGCTATCTCAAACCGTGGGAATGACGGTGACCGAAATGATCCCTGGGATCGAAGAGGACAAGATTCACGCCCTCTACGTCCTGGGCGAAGACCCGATAGTGAGCGACCCCAACAGCAGCCACATCCGCAAGTGCATGGAAGAGTGCGACCTGGTGATCCTGCAGGAGATCTTCCCCTCTGAGACCTCGCCGTATGCCGATATCTTGCTGCCTGGCGCAAGCTTCGCCGAAAAATCGGGCACATTTACCAACACCGAGCGCCGCGTCCAGATGGTCCACCAGGCGATATCTCCGCCGGGAGAGGCGCGCCCGGATTGGTGGATCATCGCGGAAATCGCGCGCCGGGTGCTCGCCCAGGGCGCGCGCCAGGTTCAACCCGCGCCCTATTCCGGCTGGGAATACGAAAACACTTCCCAGATCATGGACGAGGTGGCGGCGCTGACACCCAGCTACGCTGGCGTATCGCACGCCCGCCTCGAACGCGACCCCGCCGGGCTGCACTGGCCCGTCAAAGACGCCGAACACCCCGGCACGCCGATCCTGCATGTCGGACAGTTCACGCGCGGCAAGGGTCATTTCATGCCGGTCGAGCACGTCCCGCCAGCCGAACTGCCGGACGAAGCTTATCCCATGCTGCTCAACACCGGGCGCGTTCTGTATCACTGGCACGGCGGCGAGATGACCCGCAGATCCGCAGGCTTGCTCGAGATCTACAGTCACGCAAAAATCGAGATTAATCCCGAGGACGCGCGCATGCTGGGGCTGAACGGCAAACGCCGCGTCCGCGTCAGCTCACGCCGGGGCAGCATTGAAGCCCACGCCTGGATCACTGACCGGGTTCCAACGGGGATGATTTTCTCCAACTTTCACTTTCCTGAATCATCCGCCAACGAGTTGACGATTGCGGCGCTCGATCCGGTTGCCAAGATCCCGGAATACAAGATCTGTGCAGTGCGGGTTGAAGCGCTGGATTAAGCTTACAATTTCAACCGGTAAAAAACGGATAAAACAGGTATCCTTTGTAAAATGGATACCTGTTTTAATTGCAAATTATCTGATATACTCAACTTTGATCTCGGAAAGATAAATCACTTGCAATTACCGGCTCACCGCTCAAGGCAGTTTTGAGGAAGAATAGCATGATCACGAGATCCAGACTTATCGTCACCGCAATCGTCTTAGTGGTATTATCCAGCGCCTGCTCCAGCCGCCCGCAGCCATCTGAAGTCCCCGGTCTGGCACATACCCTCGCCGTGCGCACGCTGGTTGCCCAGCAAGGCGTGAGTTATTTTGCAACCGCAACGCCGTCGCCCGAGCCCGAGCTGGTTGCCGTTTTTGATGAAGTCCATCTCAGCAATTCAATTGAGCAGCCACAGCCGTACCCCAGCGCAACGCCGGCGCCGTCGTTGACGCCCCTCGATCGCAGCCTTGATTCTTATGAGTACGCCGACCTCTGCAAGAACAAAGCGCAGTTCGTCGCCGATATATCCTTCCCGGATTTGACCGAAGTGAAACCGGGTCAGCGGTTCACCAAAGTCTGGCGGATGCTCAACAGCGGGACCTGCGTCTGGACGCCGAATTACACGCTCGTGTTCACCTTTGGCGATCGCATGGGCGGTCTCTCGCCAAAACCGATCGGTCTCGAAGTGCCGCCGGGCGAGATGGTCAACATCTCGGTCGACCTGGTTGCGCCAACCGTTAAAGGCGTTTATCAGGGAAACTGGATGTTCGAGAACGAAGAGGGGGAACAGTTCGGGACCAGCTCCGGGCCCAATAACTTCATCTGGGTGGCGGTCGCCGTAGGGCGCCTGCAAGGCCTCGACGGGCTTGGGCAGGTCTTTGGCATCTGCGGCGGCGGGGGTTGAAAGAAATAACCTGGCTGGCGTGGATCGCCGGCGACTAAAACTGGTAAAGAAGGATAAGGTTATGAAACGAGTTACACTCTTATTGGTGTGTCTGATTTTACTTGCGTCTTGCGCCTCCCCGAAGCAAACTAACCCGGCTGCGCTTCAATTCACGGCAACCAGTTCCCCAGCTTTGCCGACCCATACGCCCTTACCCACCAACACGAGCGTCCCCACCCCTACGCCGACCAGCACGCAAAAACCGCCGGCAACTGAAGTGCCTGCCTCCCCGGTTCCGCCCAGCCCGACCATTCAGGCGTGCACCAACCAGGCAGAGTTTGTGCGCCACCTGTCCGTGTCGGATAACACCCAACTGCTGCCCGGGGTTTATTTTGCCAAAGTCTGGCGCATCAAAAATATCGGGACGTGCACCTGGACCACCGATTACGCGTTTGTCTTCAACAACGGCGACAATTTCAGCTCTGTTTCCGAGACCATGCTGACTCACGAGGTAAAACCCGGCGAGACGGTCGACGTTCAAGTGACGATGGTCACGCCCATGGAGCCCAATACCTATTCCAGTTACTGGATGCTAAAAGATCCCGCTGGAAATACGTTTGGCGCCGGCGCGGCAGCCGACCAACCTTTTTCAGCCGTTGTTGTGGTCGAACCGCTCAAGTTTAATAAGCGCCTGCTGGAGACCCTCTCCTGCGGCTGATAAGCCAACCTTCTGGCGCGTTGCGCCAGTCAGCGAGCGAGAATATGATCCAAAAAAACATCCTGCGCCTGGCTTGGGCGCTGAGCGCGGTTATCCTGGCAGGTTGCGCTTCGACAGGAAGTCCCAGCGCTTCAAATTCGGCTTCCGCGCAAATGATCGCCACTCCGATCGTTGTGCGCATGCTCAGGCTGGACCTGCCAGCGGTGAATTTCACGCCCACCCCCGCACCTACTCAGCCTCCTGCGCCTACCGTTCATGTAAATCTGCCTCCCACCCACACGCCGGTGAACAATTCCGCGGAAACCGCGCAATCCCCGGAGGCGACCGCCGCGCCAGCCTGCGCCAACTCAGCCGAATTTGTCCGCCACCTGTCCATTTCCGACAACACCGCTCTCCAGGCAGGACAGCCGTTTGCGAAGATCTGGCTGGTTAAGAACACCAGCGGCTGTGTCTGGAGCGAAGCCTATTCGCTGCGTTTCTACTCCGGCGATGAAATGAACGGACCCGCCCAGATCCAACTGCCCCACCCGGTTAACCCGGGCGAAACCGTGGAAATCCGGCTCGACTTGGTCGCCCCCAGCGGGATAACGAGTTCGACCGGCTACTGGGTGCTGAGCGATCCCGCAGGCAACTTATTCGGGCTTGGCGTTGATGGCGCGCAGCCTCTCTCAGTGGTGATCCAAATCAAACCCACGCCAAAACCGACCCCCGGCTGAGCACAGTGCCAAAAAGACGATTCGTGAAATCGGTTTTACAAACTTAAAAATTTTTACAAAAATTTTCCCAACTACCCCTTGCAGTTGGGAAGATTTTTGTCTATACTAAAGGTGTAACGAACAAGAGGGCTGGAGGATCCATGAACACACAAAACACTCGTCTGGCGCTGATCTCGGCAATCACCCTGCTGGCAGTCATTGCTTGTGGAATCTCAACCGCGCCGTCCGTCCCGAGCGCGCCCGGGGCTGCCGAGACCCTGGCAGAACGCACCCTCGTCGTAATGCGAACCGTCGCGGCGCTTTCCGCAACGCCGACGAGCTCCCCGGCGCCGCCTACCGACACTCCGATCCCATCTGAAACGCCAACCATCACAAACACCCCGACCGCCTCCAGCACCCCGGTCCCCATGCTGACGGCAATCCCAACCAACACGCCTGAGCCGACCCACACCGCGACCCTTATTCCAAGCGTAACACCCTGGATTCCGGGCGGCGGGG
>MWTA01000049.1 GCA_002050125.1 Anaerolineae bacterium UTCFX2
CCGACCTGCGCGCTGAATTGGCAGAGCTGGAGCGCACCGCCGACGCGATCGAGGCTTATCTCGAGGACTGGCAGGGGGTCTTGAGCAGAATCGCCGGCGCCGCCGCGGCGGGTAAGCCGTCGGATGGCGCAAGCCGCCCCGCCTGGGCGCTGATCGGGCGCGGGGTTTCGCTGGCGAGCGCGCTGGCGGGCGCGCTGGGGCTGCAGGAAGCCGCGCGCATCCCTGCGCTGGGAATGCAGGCGGCGCAATTTCGGCACGGTCCGCTGGAGATGAGCGGGGCGGGGCTGTCGGTCTGGGTTTTCGAGGGGCAGGAAAACTCGCCCGAGGCGCGGCTGAACCGCAAGCTGTGGAGTGAGCTGCGCGACCTGGGGGCGAACGCCTGGCTGCTGGCGAACCCGTCCTCGATCGGAGACGGCGGCGCGGCGCTGGCGCACCCCTCCGCCCGCGGGATCGGGCTGCCGCTCGCCCAGGTCGTCCCGCTGCAATTGTTGAGTTATCACCTGGCGGAGCAAGCCGGGTTCGAGCCGGGGACGTTTCGCGCCGTCAGCAAAGTGACCGAAATAGAGTGAAACCTCCGCGGGCGTAAACCGCAAGTCTGGCTCAGCCCTGCCAGTTTTTGAGCATCACGCGCACCGAGCGGGTCATTTCCTGCGAGGAAATCCAAAGACAGTAGAGGATTTTAACCCCTACCGTCTTTGGGTTGAACATAACTTGAAAACGAAGGCTTAAATCAACAACAATCAAGGAGCGGGATAAGGAGCTGGATACGCCTGCGGCTGATCGTACCCACCCGATTCCATCGGCGCTGGATAAGGATTAGTCTCCACATCCTGTAAGTATCCTGAAGAATCCTTAATAGCTACTGGGATATACACTTTGAAATAACCATCTATTCTATCGATACTGACGAATCGCCTGCTTTGATAGATAATACTATCCAGAGGATAATCATCGATATCATCGCTGTGACCAGCTACCCAGTAGAGGTAGCCATACTCGCCGCTTCCCCTTAGCACGATGATTACACTATGATCCCACGCTGGACCTGGATCATCCTGCCACTCAAACTGGACCAGGTCTCCCGGTAACGCGTTGTATTGATCTGTCTCGCATCCCTCCGGCCCCTTGTCCCAAACATAATATTGGGAAATAAATTCGTATAACTTTCCGACGTCAGTCCAGGAGGCCGAATAATCGTTGTCGAGATAGTTGTTATAGTAATTGTAATACCATCCAAAAGTATTGCTTCCCACCTCCTCAGCGTTGCTGCCATGATGAATCGCCTGGTTCACAAAGTTCGTACAGTCATTATCAGGAAAATAGTAATATGCAGGGTTAGGATCATACGCATACTGGTGAGCATATGCAACGGCTCCACTCCTGTTATACGGATGTGTGGACTCGTCAGCCGGCAAGTTACACGTAGATGTCACGCTTTCCACCCCTGCAATCGTAGAGACCTGATCCTGGGCCTCATCGATAGAGCGCGACAATTCATCCTTGGAAAGGTTCGTGGCTCTCAGCATGCGCCACAAATAGTCCTCATAATCATCCGTGACGATCTTCCAGCCGTTTTGCGTATTCTTGAGCAGAATCGTATGCTCGAGATTTCGCATTTTCGAGACGATTGGTTCATTCTTGGAGACCATCTCGGATATCTCAAATACCACGTCGTGTCCTTCGGTAACCGAGACAGTCGCCGTTTGATTGTCTCGATCAATCCAAATATCGTTGAAATTAAGGGTGAATCTGTATTGGGTGTAGCCCAGATAGTGCAACTTTGCGTTATGGATTTCGATCTCCAGCTTATCAGTCTCGGATTTGAGAAAGGATTCCGCTTGAGCGGACCCGTCCGTAAGCCCACGGAAATCTTTGATCTGATTCACCGCCCTTGAACTGTAACGCTGATTAAAGTAGTTTTGAACCACTTCCCGGATCGCGTTCTCTTCAGCAAGGTCAACCTTCTTCTCTCGTCCAGCGCTGGCATTTACAGTAACGATACCGAGAATTGCAAGGACCAGGATTATGACGATAGCTAAAGACAGGCGTGTTATTTTCATCGGAATGTTCCTTTCAGGAGCGGTTTTGATTGGAGTTTTTGTTGAGAAGAGTTCGTGTAGAACTATTCCGAATCGGGCGTTCGAGAAACTTTTAGTTCACAAGCACTTCACGAGAAGCAAGGCATCCATAGATCACTCTTCATTGCTGCCGAAAGCAGATCAAATTGCACGCTAAGCTTACCCAAGCTATGGTTGTTGAAACCACGGTGATGAATTGAATTCATTGAGTTTCCATTCGCCGTCTTCTAGGATAAGAGATACAAAACGTGTTTGTTCATCTGGCGTGGGAGTTTCTCCCTCATTCCAGGCCGGTGCCTTATGAAACACGATCGTTCCAACAATATAACGGATTTCATTCTCTGGGGTCGGTTGGGGTGGCAGACCTTGTTGGGCGCGCCAGTAATCATATGGGCGAATAGATATTACTTTGACAGATTTCAGATCAGATTCAAAATTTCCTCCCCCGCTTTTTCTAAGTAAAGATGAACTGTATAAGGGAAGTACTTCTTCGAAAAGACCATGATCTAGGAGAGTGTAGTACCGAGTCAGAACGATGAAACCATCGAAATAGGCGGGGTCCATGTGAAAAGAGGATGAACCCGCTTGTATGGTAATTGAGAGCGGAGTAACGGTCGGCTCTGTAGAACCGATCTTGGCCTCGTTTTCCGGTGTGATGGTTGGCTGTTGAACGATCCGGGTAACTTCGATTGTTTGGGGTACGATCCGGGTTACTTCTACAGTTTGGGGGACACATGGCGTTTCTTTGCTACTTGGAGTAATCGCACCCTGGCACGCAGTTAGAACAAGTGCAAACAAAACTCCTGTTGCAGTCAGAAAATGCCTGGTAGTCATCGATAATCCTTTCATTACGAAACCAAGATGGTCGATAGAAGCGCGGCGACGGTCCGCCGGGCGGGGTGCGGCTGGCGCGCCCAAAGCAGATCAACACGGCGGGAAAGGTGTAGCGCGGCAGGTCGAACAGCGCCTGGTGCGTCTCCCAGTTCTCGATGATGTCGCCGATGTAACACGAGCCGATCCCGAGCGATTCGGCGGCGATCACCGCGGTTTGCGCGGCGATCAGCGCGTCCATGAATGCCAGCATGAGGTCGCCTTCAGCGGGATTGCGGGGCGGCAAGCCGAGTTCGGCGGCGCGGGCGGCGCAGCCGGCAGCTTCGTACAGGTCGCTCCAGCGCTGATAGTCCGCCAGGAAGAGCAGCAGGTAGGGCGCCGCAGCGATGAACGCCTGATGATCGCAGCTCTCGGCGAGGGCGGCTTTTTTGAGCGGGTCGTTGACTTCGATGATGGTGTAGAGCATCATCGCCCCGGCGGTGGGGGCGCGCATCGCCGCGTGCAGGATGGCGTCTTTTTCAGCCTGGGTCAGCGGCGTAGGGTCGTACAGCCGGATCGAACGGCGTTTTTCGAGCAATTCGAGCGTGGAATTCAACAGTCTCTCCTGAGCATGGGGTGGTTGCATCATCAGAGTGACCCGTCACTTGACGATCAACACCGAGCAGTTGGCGTAATGTACGAGCTTGCGCGACAGGCTGCCCAGCAGCCAGCCGCTGATGGCGCTCAGCCCGCGCGAGCCGCACACCACCAAGTCGATTTGCTGGTCTTTGATCGTTTTGAGCGCTTCTTCGGCGGCGTCGCCGCGCACAATCAAGCGCTGGGAGGCAAAACCACTTTCGCCGAGCAGGGCTTGCGTCTCGTCCAGCAGTTTATCCGCCATTTTCTGCTCGCCCGCTTCGATCGCCTCTTTGTTCAGCGGCGGCAGCGTGACCGGGTAGATCGCCTCCGGTCCAAGCGCCCAGGCGCGCGGGAAAGGCTCCTCCTCGATGGGCGGGGGCAGGACGTGCATGGCGGTCAACTCCGCGCTCAGGGGCAGCCAGGAGCAGCGCCGCCCAGAGTCGTCGGGGCATTCGCGCCCCAGGTACTCGACCGCGTCGCGGCTGGAGGGCGAGCCGTCCACCATCACCAGCACGCGCTGGATGGGGTGGTAGGGGGCGCGCACCACCAGCACCGGGCGGCGCGAGTATTCGACCACCTGCTGCGCAACCCCGCCGAGCAAAATCCCCAGCACGGCGCTCAGCCCTTTTGCCCCAATCAGGATGAGGTCGGCTTGGATTTCATCGGCGTACTCGTTGAGCGTGGCGGCGGGGTTGCCGGCTTTGATGATCGCCTGGGTTTCGAAACCCGCCTCGGTCATGCGCTTCTGCGCCTGGTCCAGCGCCGCCTGCAGGAATTCGTGCGCGCCGATCGATTGCGTGGGCAGCACGGTCATCAGCGTCAACGTGCAGTTCTGGCGGGGGATGCCGCTGCGCTCCGGAAGGTCGAGCAGCAGCTCCAGCGCCGCCAGGGAATGGGGCGAACCGTCGAACGCCAGCAGATAGTTGAAGTGCGTCTTCTTTGGCTGGGTCTGCGGGGTCGCACCCGTATCGGTTGTACTCATAATCCACCTCCTGATATTCATAATATGACGGAAATGGCGGGCGTTGTCAAGTTAATCTGCGCTCAGATTGTTTTCATTGCACCGTGCCCTCGTCGAATTCGGGACGTGGTCTCATCCCATCCTAGTGGAAGGGTGTTGTAAAAAGACCGTCCACGAATAATCCACGAATATGCGAATGGTCTGTGCGGCATTCGTGTTTTCGTGGTTTTACGTTCGTGGACGGCGACCCGGGCGGCGCGGTCTTCTCCCGTTTCCTATGCTAAAATACCTCATTACGCCGGGGTTTAGCGCAAACCGGGCGCAATTTGGAGGTCTTCATTGGCGAGTGAAAACGAAGGGGGCTCAACCGGCGCAGCCCGCGAGCTCTTTGTGGGCGTGGACGGCGGCAAGACCGAGACGCTCTGCCTGCTGGCGACGCGCGATGGGGAGGCGCTCGGCTGGGGCAAGAGCGGCTGGAGCGATAAGCAGTCGCGCCCGTTGGAAGATGTGCTGGATGAAATCCAATGGGCGGTCGAGCGCGCCTGCCAGACGGCTGGGGTCGCGCTGCAAGATGTGAGTTACGGCGCGTTTGGTCTGGCGGGGGCGGACTGGCACGAGGATTTCGTCGAGCTGCAAG
The DNA here is from genome assembly GCA_002050125.1 of Anaerolineae bacterium UTCFX2. Classification (GTDB taxonomy): domain Bacteria; phylum Chloroflexota; class Anaerolineae; order Anaerolineales; family UBA4823; genus UTCFX2. Next base: position 5,126 of record MWTA01000049.1, read on the forward strand.
CCGGGCTGGAGCGGCGCGGGCTGGCGCGCACGATCCTGGTCAAGAACGATATGCACATCGCGCTGCGCGCTAACGTGCCCACCGGCGCGGGCGTGCTGATCTCGGGCGGCACCCATCTCGCCGCGGCGATTCGCCTGCCGGACGGGCGCGAGTATTTTTCGGGGATGTACAGCGTGGACGGGATGGGCGGACTGGAAATCGGGAAGCGCACCTTCTGGGCAGTGATGCGCGCCGAGGATGGGCGCGGTCCCCAAACCGCGCTGACCGATCTGCTGCTCCAATATAGCGGAATGCAGCACCCGGACGAGTTACTGCGCGCTTTTACGTTTGGGGAAATAGACGATGCGTTTTTCGCCACGCTCCCGCGGCTGCTTTTTCAGGCGCACCTGCATACGGGCGACCCGGTTGCCGCGGGGATCATTTTGCACACCGCCTGGGATATGAGCCTGTGGGCGACCGGTTTGCTGGTGAAGAACGGGCTGGCTGAAGCGGAGATTCCCGTGGTGATCACGGGGGGGCTGTTCAAGACCGAGGATCCCTTGCTGGTCGAGGCGTTCACTACCAACGTGCTGCAGCGCGCCCCGCGGGCGCAGGTGCAGCGCGCCCGTTACGAGCCGGTGATCGGAGCGCTGCTCTATGCGTATGAATTGGGCGAGACGCCGATCACGCCGGCGCTGGTCGAGCGCGCGGCGCGCAGCGCAAATTCACTTCAAAACCCACATCTTTGAGCCGCCGCCCGGCGCGCAGAGATCGCTGAACGAACAGTGCGAGCAAGCCGTCTGCTGGCAGACGTCGATTGACTGGAGGTAACCCATGCGCTCCAGGTCTGCGAGCATGGCTTGAACCATGCCGAGGCTGATGTTCAACCGTGAAGCCAGCACGGCGGGATGGGTAGTGCCGCTGGAACGGATTTCGGCGAGCAGTTTTTCGAGCATCGGCTTACAACCCCAAACCCGTCGCCAGGTGAAAGACCAGGATGCCCGCCGCGACCGAGACCAGGAGCATCACCCCGATGTTGAGCAGCGTCCAGCCCCAGGAGTTGGTCTCCTGCCGGATGACCGCCACCGTCGCCGCGCAGGGGATGAACAGCAGCGAAACCGTGAGGAAAGCCAAACCGGTCGCCGGGGTGTAGATCGACGCGAGCGTTGCGGCGAGCCCAGTATCGGCAGTGCTGCCGAACATGATCCCCAGCGTGGCAATCGAGTTCTCTTTGGCGAGGAAGCTGGT
>MWTA01000039.1 GCA_002050125.1 Anaerolineae bacterium UTCFX2
TCCGCCGCTCAACGAAACGACGTAGGCGCTCTCGCCGGTGCGGATATCGCTCAGGGTTACGATTTCAGGGTTAGCGGAGGTTAGTTTGGTTTGGGATTCTGAGGTGAGTGTCAGCATGTTTTTTCCCTCGAGTTTGATCTCTCTGACAATCGGCGCAATATCCGCTGACGATCAGGTGGGCTTCGGTGACTTTAAGACCTTGAGCTTCGATTTGCGGGATGATTTTTTGTTCGATTTCGGGCGCGTTGAATTCGATCACTTTGCGGCAGGCGAGGCAGGTGAAATGGTAATGCGGTTCGTCTTGGGCGGTCTCAAAACGGCGGTAGTCTTCGCCGAGATTGCGTTCGTCGACCAAACCGAGGTTTTTGAAAAGGGTGAGTGAACGGTAGACCGTTGCGAGGCTGACGCGCGCGTCTTTCTGGCGCACGCGGTCGTAGATCGCCTCTGCGTCCAGGTGTTCGTCGCTCTCTTGCAGCACCTGCAAGATCTGGCGGCGCTGGTTGGTCATGCGCAGATTGCGCGCTTTGATTACCGATTGAAAACCTGACTGGTTGGGCAAATCCAACGATCCCTATTGATAATTATTCTCATTATCAATAATACTCGTTTTCTGATCATTCGTACAGTGACAAAAGTCACAAAGTTGGCTTGAAAATGAACCGCAATCAAAAAGCCCCCCGGCGTCTGAACTTGCGCTCTGCGCCGGGGGGCGGGGTGAGATTTATCTGCGTCTGGCGTAATCGGCTTACTCAAACGCCATCTTCGGCTGCCATTGCTGCCAGACCTTGCCGACCAGGTCAGGACCCGGCGTGAGCGTGGGCTTGCCGGGCTGCCAGCCGGAGGGGGTGACTTCGCCCGTCGCCTGAACGTGCTGGTACGCCTGGATCTGGCGGAACAATTCCGAGACATTGCGCCCAACTTCGGGGGTCAGGACTTCCATTCCGAGGATGACCCCGTTCGGATCGATGATGAAACGGCCGCGGATGTCCACGCCTGCCGCTTCTTCGTACACTCCGTACACCGCGCCGATGCGCCCGCCCCCATCGGACAGCAGCGGGAACGGCACTCCACCTTCCACCATCTTAGAAAGCTCATGCTCCTGCCACATTTTGTGGGTGAAGCGGCTGTCGGTGCTGACTGCCAGCACTTCGACGTTCAACTTCTGCAGCTCCGGATATTTGACGGCGACCGCCGCCAGTTCGGTAGGTCAGACGAAGGTGAAGTCGCCTGGATAGAAGCACAGCGCGACCCACTTGCCGCGGTAATCCGAAAGTTTGACGTTCTTAAAACCCACGTCCTTGACGTAGGCGGAGGCTTCAAAGTCTGGCGCTTCATGCCCGACGCGTGCAATGTTCATTCTGGGCTCCTCTTGTACGGTGGTTTTTGGTTGGCTTTCTGCGGTCTTGGGTGCAATTGGACCGCCCGCCGGCTGAACGCATGAATCTTTTTCTTTTGCCATATCTTTTCTCCTTGTAACCGGGTAATTAGTGGAGCTTATCCGTCCGATCGATAATCTTGCCCTCGATATAGGCTTGCGCAGCCTCGTCTACCATTTTGATGTCGGTCACAATGGGGGTGATCCCCAGTTGGATCATGCTCGTGTACGCGCCGCGGCCCATCCCCCCGCAGAGCAGCGCCTGACAGTCGGAGATGGTGTTTGCCATTTCGGTGTGTTTTCTGTGCGAGCCTTCGTCCTGACCGTGGCGGTGCCGGTGTTCGTGCGGTTCGTCCGCATGCAGATGCTGACCTGAAAAATGACTGTGGTTCGGTTTTTCACGCAGTTCCTGGTTAACGACCTTGCCCTCCTCGATGGTAAGCACCGAAAAGTAGAGCGATCGACCGAAGTGTTGGCTGACCCGCGTTCCGTCATCCGTAATGACTGCTATTTTCATTATGTCTCCTTATTAAAGTGTAGTTTTTAGGTCTCGTTGGCTTGTTGGACCTGGTGGTTTTTATTGTTGGCGTTTATCCGGGTTAGCAGAAGCAACAGCAGCAGAAAGACGATCAGGATGGATAGACCTGCCAGAAGCCCGATCCAGGCTGGTTGATTGGCTGCATAGCTGGACGCCGGTGGTTGAAGGACGAGCGGCTGCCCGTTTGTCATTATAGCAGGATGCGCGGTAGGGGTGGGTCGGCTTTCGGGCGTGACCCCCAGCAGCACCGCAAACTTATCGGCGCGTTCCTGGTAGTCGCCCGGGTGACAGGCGTAGCAGTCGGTGTAGATGTCCGCCAGCGGGTTAGTCAACATGCCGGTGTGCGCCAGGTCGGCGTCGTTGCTCAGGGCGTTGCCGCCGTGGCAGTTCCAGCAGCAATCCTTGACGGCGTGAACGTCGTGCCAGTCGCCCTTGCCATAGACCGGAAACGCCCCCTGTTCTTGGTGGCAGTGATAGCACGAGGAGCTTTCCGGGATGTCGCCGCACTGAGCCTGCGCCAGCTTGGGCGTCAGCATCCAGCAAACGGCGAACAACAACAGCAGCGCGCCCACGCCCGTCACACTGATCTGCATGTTCCATTTCTTTTTCATGCCAAGCCTCCTCCAACCCGGACTTATTCCCGGTCCAATGACGAGAAATGCCGCGTGATCGGTTGATCGTTTTCGTTGCTGGGACAAAAAACCAGAAGCGAACGGGAAACGCAGCCGCTGACGTTTTGCCAGCGGTGAGGCAGGTGCGCTTCGAAAAGCAGGCTGTCGCCGGCGGCGAGCAGATAATCCTGCTCCTCGATCGTGTATTTCAACTCGCCCTCCAGGCAATAGACGAACTCCAGCCCGGTGTGCACCACCGGCGTTTCTCCGCTTTCTGCCTGCGGCTGAAGTTCGACCAGGAAAGGTTCGGCGCCTTGTTTTGCCAACCCCGAGCCAAGCTCTTCCAGCACGCCCATCGCAAAGCTGAGTTTTGGGCGCTGGTTGGCTTTGTAGAATACGATGCTTTGTTTGGTTTGGGGCGTCTCGAAGAAGCTCGTGATGGGGGCGTTCAGCGCATAGGCGAGCTGCTGCAAGGTGGACACGCTGGGGGAGGTGCGCGCGTTTTCGATCATGCTGAGCGTGTTGACGTTTAAGCCGCTCAACTTGGACAAGGAGCGCAAGGTCAGCCCGCGCTCCGCGCGCAGAGCGCGCAGCTTTTGTCCGACATCGACCGCAGCAAAGCGCGATGCGCCCGCGGCTGTCCGCAGCGCTTCGTGGAAGCTTTGCCGCCGGCGCCGGAGGGGTTTACCGTCGCGCCTGGGTGGGGTTTTCGCAATTGGTTCGGGCATTTTTTCACTCAACCAATAGTTATACCAAAATTATAGTACAAATACAGGATAATAGCAAGGGCAATACCAAAGGAATAGTACGAGATTACCAGAAAAACCTCCCTAACTCTCCTCAAATTCACCAGGGTCAGAGGACGGGGGAAGCGGTAAGAAAGGCTACCCCTCCCCAACCCTCCCCAAGACGGCAGGGACAGACGAACTCGCCGATTAGATGTTATGATAATATTAGAGCGCGCATTACGAGGCAGTCTCGACCGTTCAACCGTGCAAGGAGCGCCGGATGTACCCCTTAACCCCAGATGACCTGATCAAAGTCTTGTTGGCGCTTGCGGTTGGCGGGTGGATCGGACTGGAGCGCGAGTTCCGCGACAAAGCCGCGGGTTTGCGCACGATGATCTTTATCTGCCTGGGCGCGGCGCTGTTCACGATCTTCTCGGTGCGCATGGCGGGCGACCGTGAACCCACCCGCATCGCCGCCAACATCGTGGTCGGCGTGGGCTTTCTGGGGGCGGGCGTCATCATGCGCCAGTCCGGCGGGCGGCTGACCGGGCTGACCACCGCGGCAACCATCTGGCTGGTGGCAGCTTTGGGCGCCGGGATCGGCAGCGGAAATTATGCGCTGTCGGTCATCGTTGCGGCAATCGCTTTTATGGTCTTGTGGCTCTTTCCCGGGTTCGAGCGGATCGTCAATGCAATTTACACCGAACGCGCCTATCACGTGGTTACGCCGATCCGGGATGGCAAGCTGGCAGAGTTAGACGAACTTTTTCGCGCCCACCACCTGCGCGTGCTGCGGTTTCATCAGGAAAAAAAGGACGGCTGCATCGTGAGCTTTTGGTACGCCGCCGGGAGGGAACAGGCGCACGAACGCCTTCGGGAGCGCCTGGCGCATGATCCGGACGTGCTCGAGTTCCAGATCTGAGGGCGGGGGGGAGCGGAGCGGGCGGTGCATACCATTTTCGTGGTTTCCGGCGGGGTCGGTTCGAGCGGTGAGCAGCTTGTGCGCACCATCATGGCGCAATTCCCCGCCGCCGAGTTAGAGCTGGTCGTCGTACCCCACGTACTTTTTGAGCCCCAGCTCGAGGAGGTGGTCGCGCGGGCGGCTGACCGAAATGCCACGCTCGTGCACACCATGGTCGATCCGGTTCTGCGGGCGCGGCTGACCGAGCTCTGCCGGCAGCGCGGCGT